>JBDTCK010000017.1:0-20851 GCA_039923645.1 Rhodoferax sp. | reverse complement strand
GGTCGAGCGCGCCGGCGCGCAGCTGGCTCCCGCCACCTTGCGCGAGTTGCGCGACGCGGCGCTGGCCGACGAACATGGCGCAAAGCTGCACGCCACGCTGGCGCAACACGCGCTGGCCTGATCGGAGACGACTGCATGTTTCCACTCCCTTCCACGCTGACACTTCGGGTGGTCGAAGCGCGGCTGCTTAATCCGCTGATCCGCCTGTTTCGTCTGCGCGCCCAAGACGGCTCGGCATTGCCAGGGTTCAGCGCCGGAGCCCACTTGCGTGTACAAGTACAGTTGCCCGACGGAAGTCAGGACTGGCGTCACTATTCGCTGGTCGACCTGTCGACCGATGCCGATGCCACCGTCGCCCCACACGACTACGTGATCGCCGTGCGCCGCGAAGATGATGGGCGTGGCGGCTCGCGCTTCATGCACGAGAGTGTGCAGGCCGGCGACCTACTGACCGTTGAGCTGCCGAAGAACGAATTTCCCTTGCGCGAGCACGCCGGCTGTAGCGTGCTTGTGGCCGGTGGCATCGGCATTACGCCGCTGGCTACCATGGCAGCACGTCGCGTCGGCGAACGCGCCTTGGTGCGAATGCACTATGCCGGGCGCAGCCGCGAGTTGATGGCGTTCCTGCCTGAGCTGCAAAGGCTGCTCGGTAAGGCGCTCGTTGTGCACGTCGACGTCGAGGCCGGTGCGCCGCTCGATGTTGAGGCACTACTGGATGGTTGTGGCACGAACGACGAGCTCTACGTCTGCGGCCCGAAGGTGATGCTCGATGCGGTGCTGGTTGCGACCCAAGCACGCGGCTGGACGCACGACCGTGTGCACTTTGAGCTCTTCACGACGCCGGTCGTCGAGGCGGGCGATCACCCTTTTGAGGTTGAGTTGGCCCAGTCAGGCCAGCGCTACATCGTACCGGCCAACCAGACCGTACTCGACTGCCTGATCGAGCACGGCTGCGATCCGTTGTTCGACTGCAAGCGCGGCGAGTGCGGTGTCTGTTCGGTGCCGGTGCTCGAAGGCGACATCGAGCACCGCGACTACTTCCTCAGTGGCGCCGAAAAAGCGTCCGGTAACGTTATGCAAATCTGCGTCTCGCGCGTGCGCGGTACGCGGCTCGTGCTGGACATCTGACAACCCGCAAGAAAAGGAGATACCCGTAATGACTTCCTACCGTGGCAATCCGAACGCCGTGCGCGCCCTGGTGCAACCTGGCCGCGTGCATCGCGATCTCTACATCAATCCCGAGTTGTTTGAGCTCGAGCAAGAGCATTTTTTTACCAACACATGGAACTACGTCGGCCACACCAGTCAGATCCCCAATGCAGGCGACTATTTGACGGTGAACGTGGCGGGCCAGCCGCTGATCGTGGTGCGCCACAGCGACAAGAGCGTGCGTGTCGTGATGAACCGCTGCGCCCACAAGGGCTCCAAGTTGGTCAGTGACGGTTGCGGCAACACGGGAAAGTTCTTTCGCTGTCCCTACCATGCATGGACCTTCAAGACCGACGGCTCGCTGCTTGCGATTCCGATGAAGAACGGCTACGAGGGCACCGACTTCTCGAACTGCGAGGCATCCCGGGGACTGAGCGCCGTGCGAAACGTGGAGACTTACCGTGGTTTCATCTTCTGCAAGATCAGCGATATCGGACCCGACTTCAAGGCCTACTTCGGTGAATCGTTGTCCTCTATCGACAACATGGCTGACCGCTCGCCCGACGGCGAACTAGAGATTGCCGGCGGCTGCCTGCGCTACATGCACAACTGCAACTGGAAGCAGTTCATCGAGAACCTCAATGACACGATGCATCCGATGGTGGTGCACGAGTCATCGGCCGGCACTGCGAAGAAGCTGTGGGCCGGGCACGCCGAAGGCGCACCGACTCCGATGGCGGTCGAGCAGTTCGCTCCATTTGTCAACGACTACAAGGTCTTCGACGATGGTGGCGTGCGTGTTTTCGAAGGCGGTCATAGCTTCGACGGCGTCAGTTTCAGTATTCACTCCAAGTACGCACAGGTGCCGGCTTACGAGGAGGCGATGAACAAGGCCTACGGCGAGGAACGCGCACAAGCGATCCTGTCGGTGAACCGACACAACACGGTTTACTACCCGAGCCTCACTATCAAGGGCACGATCCAGACGATCCGGGTCGTGCGTCCGGTAGCGGTTGACAAGACGCTGATCGAGAGCTGGAACTTCCGCCTGAAGGGCGCACCGGACGAGTTGCTGCAGCGCACGGTGACGTACAACCGGCTGATTAACTCGCCGTTTTCGATCGCGGGGCACGATGACCTTCGCGCTTATCGTGGCATCCAGGAGGGCCTGCGCGCCAGCGGCAATGAGTGGATCGACCTACACCGCAATTTTGACCCCGGCGAAATCGGCAAGGCTGATGTCACGACCAATGGCCTGAGCGAGATCTCGATGCGCAACCAGTTCCGGGCCTGGTCCAAGTACATGACCATGACAATGACGCCGCAGCGCGAAGGAGCCGCTACATGATTGCCGCCGAAGTGACCCGCGAACAGCTGATCCAATTCGTCTACGCCGAGGCGCGCGCGCTCGACGCCAAGCGCTTCGACGAGTGGAACGCGCTCTTCACCGACGACGCGTACTACTGGGTGCCCGCCTCACCCGATCAACCCGATGGTGATAACTGGGTGTCGCACATGCACGAAGACAAGCTGCTGCGCGACGTGCGCATCGAACGGTTGAAGAGCCCGCGCGCATTTTCGCAACAGCCACCCAGTCGCTGTCATCATCTGCTCCAGGTGCCCCATGTAGAAACCTTCGAGCCAGATAACAATTGCTTCGTCGCGCGCACCGAGTTTCACTACACCGAGGCGCAGGGCGACGGACTGCAGTTCTACGTCGGTACCGTCTTCCATCACCTCACGGTGCAGGACAGCGCGCTGCGCATGACGCTTAAGCGTGTCAACCTGCTCAACTGCGACGCAGCCCTGCCGGCCGTCCAGCTCTTCATCTAGGGACACGATGCCACATGCCACCGTCGCTGACGTTTTCAAGGCTAGCGCGGCGCGCACGCCGCAGGCCGAGTTCCTGTTCACCGAATCGGTGACGGCTTGCGCCTATGGCATCGCAGCCGGCGCGATCCACTGGGGTGAAGCCGCGGCGCAGATCGAGCGCCTGCGGGCGGCCTACGCAAAAGCCGGCTACGGACACGGTCATCGTGTCGGCCTGTTGCTGGAGAACCGGCCTGCTTTCATTTTTCACTGGCTGGCGCTGAACGAACTGGGGGTGAGCGTGGTGCCGATCAATGCCGAGATGCGCTCTGCTGAGCTGGCGTACCTGATTGGCCACAGCGAGATCGGCCTGGCCGTGACGCTGCCGTGGCGCGCCGCCGACCTGCGCTCTGCGGCGGCGCAAGCAGGCGTCGTTTTCGAGACCATGGGGCCCAACGATGCAGTGCCGCCAGCGAAGGCGGCACCCTCGCGCGCCCACGAATCCGTCGGTACCGACACTGAGTGCGCGCTGCTTTACACCTCGGGCACCACGGGACGTCCCAAGGGTTGCATTCTCAGCAACGCCTATTTCCTGCGCGCCGGTGAGTGGTATGCCTCGCTTGACGGCCTGTGCAGTGTCCGACCGGACACCGAGCGTGTCATCACGCCGCTGCCGCTCAACCATATGAATGCAATGTCGTTCTCCACCATGGTGGTGCTCGTCGCCGGAGGTTGTCTGGTACAGCTCGACCGCTTCCATCCGAAGACCTGGCTGGCCAGTGCGAAGGAGAGCGGGGCGACCATCGCGCACTACTTGGGCGTGATGCCGGCGATGCTGCTGTCGGCGCCCGCATCGGTGGCCGACCGCGACCACGCGATCCGCTGGGGCTTCGGCGCTGGCGTCGACCGCAAGAACCACGCGCCTTTCGAAGAGCGCTTCGGCTTCCCGCTGGTCGAGGCCTGGGCGATGACCGAGACTGGTGCGGCGGCCTGCATCATGGCCAACCGCGAACCACGCCTCATAGGCGCGAGCTGCTTCGGTCGGCGGGAAGACTTTGTCGAGATCCGCCTCGTCGACGAGGAAGGCAAGGACGCCGTGACCGATGCGCCAGGAGAGCTGCTCGTGCGCTCTTTCGGTGACGACCCGAAGCGCTATTTTTTCTCAGGCTACCTCAAGGACGAGGAGGCGACGCGCGAAGTCTGGGCCAATGGTTGGTTCCACACTGGCGACCTGGTACGACGCGATGCCGAAGGCAACCTTTTCTTCGTCGACCGCAAGAAGAACGTGATCCGCCGCAGCGGCGAGAACATCTCGGCCGTCGAGGTCGAGAGCGTGCTCAATCAGCACCCGGCGGTGAAGGCCTCGGCCGTGGCCGCCACGCCCGATCCGTTGCGCGGCGACGAGGTGCTGGCCTGTGTCGTGATCCGTGAAGGCTTCGATACCTCGCAGCCGGCGCAGATCGCGGCCAGCATTGTCGAATATGCGCTGGCTCAACTGGCTTACTACAAGGCACCCGGTTATGTGGCTTTCGTCGGTACACTGCCGCTCACGCCCTCGCAAAAAATTCAGCGCGGGCAACTACGCGAAATGGCGCAGTCTCTGCCTGGTCAAAGCCATTGCGTCGACACACGTGCCATGAAAAAGAGACAAACATGACGAAGCGACGACTCTCCTACGAAGGCGTCGCGGTCGCGGCACCCATTACCGTGCCCTACGTGCGCTACTCTACGCGTACCGCGCACTGGTTCGTCGGACGGGCCATCGAGGCGCTGATCGAGATCAGCGGTGTGGCCAAGGAACAGATCGACGGCCTGTGCCTCAGCAGCTTTTCGCTCGCGCCTGACACGGCCGTAGGTGTGACGCAGCACCTCGGCCTGTCGCCGCGCTGGCTCGACCATGTGCCTACTGGGGGTGCCTCGGGCGTGATGTGCCTGCGTCGCGCAGCGCGCGCAGTGCAGGCGGGCGACGCCGACATCGTGGCCTGCGTGGGTGCCGACACCAACCACGTCGACTCTTTCCGCCAGACGCTCGGCAGCTTCAGCAACTTCGCGCGCGACGCGAGCTATCCTTACGGCTCGGGCGGACCGAACTCGATCTTCGCATTCATCACCGGCAACTATATGCGCACCTATGGCGCCAAGCGAGAGGACTTCGGCCGCATCGCTGTGGACCAGCGCACCAACGCGCTTGGCAATCCGAACGCTATGTTCAAGAAGGCGTTGACGCTCGATGAGTACATGGCCGCGCGGCCCATCTCCGATCCCATTCACCTGTTCGACTGCGTGATGCCTTGCGCGGGTGCCGATGCCTTTCTGGTGATGAGCGAGGAGCGCGCACGCGACCTCGGTCTGGCGCACGTGGTAATTCGCGGTGCCATCGAGCGCCACAACGCCTTTGCTGAAGACCCGGTGATGGTACGCGGTGGCTGGCGCAAGGACCGAGACGATCTCTATGCGCAGGCCGGCGTTCAGCCCGCGCAGATCGACTTCCTTCAGACCTACGACGATTATCCTGTCATCGTGATGATGCAGTTCGAGGATCTGGGGTTCTGCGACAAGGGCGAGGGTTCGGCCTTCGTGCAATCGCACACCATGACCTTCGACGGCAGCTTTCCGAACAACACGAGCGGTGGGCAGTTGTCTGCAGGTCAGGCCGGTGCGGCCGGCGGTTTCCTTGGCATGGTCGAGGCGATCCGCCAGCTGACCGATGAGGCGGGGCCACGCACCGTGCCCGACGCCCGGCTCGGTCTCGTCGGCGGATTCGGCATGGTGACCTACGACCGCTGCCTATGCACGGGTGCCGTCATCCTCGGGAGGCCAGCATGACGATGCCTCTGATGCACCCGCCGCGCAAGAACCCGGTGCTGCGCACCCGGCAGATGAATCTACCGCCTGGCGCACGTGGCCGCGTGGCGCTCGGGCTCACGGCGGCAGCCGCCGAAGGCCGCTTCGAGTTGCAGACCTGTGAAGACTGTGGTGCGGTGCAATACCCGCCGCGCGAGATTTGCCACAAGTGTCTCTCTGCCGCGCTGCGCTGGCGTGCACAGAGCGGCGAGGGTGAGCTGCTCGGCAGCACCACGCTGCACCACAGCAATGATCTGTTCTTTCGCGAGCGGCTGCCGTGGCGACTGGGCCTGGTGCGCCTCGATGATGGCCCCACGCTCATGGTTCATCTGCACGGCGAAGTCGGCGATGCGCCCACGCGCGTGCGCGTCGGCGCCCGGCTCGACCGCGCGGGGCAGGCTGTTCTCATTGGTTTTCCAAATGAAGGGAGTGCCCATATGGCAGACGACAAGATGCTGCGTGAAATGACGAGCGACCCCAAGTTCCGCAAGGCACTGGTGACCGACGGCAAGACCGAGACCGGACAGGCCATCGTTCGCGCCCTAGTGAAGTCCGGCGCTGACATCGTCTGGGTTGGCTATGCCGAACCCTGGAAGAAGATGGGTGGCATGGACGACATCACCGCGCTGCCGCAGGTCACGCTGGTACCGCTGGATTTGACGAACGGGCGCTCGGTGAGCGAGTTGGCAGGCGAGATCGGAGGCAAGGTCGATATCGTCATCAACAACGCCGAAGTACACCGCAGTTTCGGTATTGCCGGGCGCCGTGGCACGGACGTGGCCAGGGCCGAGATGGACATCAACTACTTCGGCCTGCTGCGATTGGGGCAGGAGTTCGGCCCCGCGCTCAAGGGTCGTTCGGCCGATGGTATGGCGGGCGCAACGGCATGGGTCAACCTGCTGTCGATTTACGCCCTCAGCAATTTCCCGCCGCACGGCACCTTCAGCGCGTCGAAGGCGGCAGCGTATTCATTGGCGCAATGTCTGCGCGCCGAGATGCGGCCGGCCGGCATCCGTGTGATCAATGTATTTCCTGGGCCCATCGACGACGAATGGAACCAGCACACACCGCCGCCCAAACTAACGCCCGTGGCGCTGGCCAACGCCATCATGAAGGCACTGCGTGACGGCGTGGAAGACGTCTACCCGGGCGATGTGGCGCAGGAATGGCTGGAGCGCTGGCGCGACAACCCCAAAGTGCTGGAACGCGAGCTTGCCGCGGGCGGGTGAGCAGAGGAACGACACAATGACAACGACAACCGAACTTATCTCCGCCGCCGAAATCCTCGGTGACCTTATGACTGCCATGGCCAGCGGCCGCATTCGCGTGATCGACCTCACGCAGACGCTCACGCCCGAGTTCCCGCAGATCGCGCTGCCGCCCGAGATGGGGCAGTGCTGGCCCTTTCGCATCGAGGAAGTGTCGAAGTACGACGAGCGTGGCCCGGCCTGGTACTGGAACAATTTTTCCTGCGGCGAACATACCGGCACGCACTTCGATGCGCCGATCCATTGGATCTCCGGCCGTGACCTGCCGAACAACTCAGTCGACACGATCCCGGTGCAGAACTTCGTCGCGCCCGCCTGCGTGATCGACTGCTCGGCCGATGTGCAGGCCGACGACGACTATCTGCTGAGCGTGGCCGACATTGAGCGCTACGAAAGCAAGTACGGCCGCATCCCCAAGGGTGCGTGGGTGCTGATGCGGACCGACTGGTCCAAGCGCAGCGACCCCGAGGCGTACCAGAACTTCGACGAGACCGGCCAGCACACGCCGGGCCCGAGCACCGAGGCCGTGCGCTTTCTCGTCGAGCAACGCGGCGTGCTCGGGTTCGGCTCCGAATCTATAGGCACCGACGCGGGACAGGGTTATCACCTGCGCCCGCCGTACCCCTGCCACTACTACATGCACGGCGCCGGGCGCTACGGGCTGCAGTGCCTTTGCAACCTCGACCTGCTGCCACCGGCCGGCGCGGTGCTGATCTGCCCACCGCTGAAGATTGAGAAGGGCAGCGGCAGTCCACTGCGTGTGCTGGCACTTGTCGGAGCATCGTCATGAGCGCGATGGTACCCAAGGTCGCAGCGGTCACTGGAGGCAGCGCCGGCATCGGCAAGGCGATCTGCGAAGACCTGCTGGCCCGGGGCTACGAGGTGGTATCGCTTGCGCGCCGCAGAGCCGAGATCGAACATCCGAAGCTGCACAGCATCGCGGTTGACCTGAGCGATCGCGTTGCCACGGGTGAGGCCGTGCGCGAGCTGGTCGCGCGCTTCGCGCCGACCGTCATCATCCACAACGCTGGGGTGATCCGTGCGGCTTTGCTGCCCGAGGTGAAGCTCGACGACCTCGACGTGCTGGTCGATCTGCACTTGGGCTGCGCGATTCAGCTCGTGCAGGCGGCACTGCCTACGATGCGCGCGCAGAGCTTCGGCCGCGTAGTTCTGCTTTCCTCGCGTGCTGCATTGGGACTTGCCACGCGCACCAGCTACTCGGCTACCAAGGCCGGTATGCTGGGCATGGCGCGTACTTGGGCACTTGAGCTCGCGGCCGACGGCATCACGGTCAACGTGGTCGCCCCGGGGCCGATCCGGACCGATATGTTCTACGACGTGGTGGAAGCGGGCAGCGACAGAGAGCGCGCGCTGGCCGCCTCTGTGCCGGTGAAGCGGCTCGGCGAGGCGACCGACGTGGCGCGTGCTGTCGCTTTTTTTGTTGACCCGGACAACAGCTTCGTGACCGGCCAGGTGCTCTACGTCTGCGGTGGCACCAGTGTCGGTAGTCTCTCCCTTTAACCTTCTCCCCCTCATAGGAAATTCTAAAATGAACGCTCTTTCTCGTATTGCTACCACTGCCGTGATTGCGGGCGGGTTGACCATCAATGTTTGGGCCACCGACCTGAAGGTCGGCTTTATCACTTCGCTGTCGGGACCAGTGTCGTCGCTTGGCATTCCTTATGCCAAGGGCATTCAGGCTGCAGCGGCCTATAAGCCTGAAATTGCCGGGCACAAGATTCAGCTGATCCAGCTCGACGATGCGTCCGATCCGTCGACGGCGGCGCGCAATGCGCGCAAGTTGATCAGTGAAGACAAAGTCGACGTCATCATCGGCACCGCTGGCTCTCCGGGGGCGCTGGCGATCGCCGCTGTGGCGCGCGAAACGAAGACACCGTTGATCTCGATCGCCAACGCCAGCCTGCCGGGTGAGGATGGGGCGTGGATGATCACGGTGCCGCAACCGGCGCCACTGATGATAGGCGCGGTGGTCGACCACATGAAAAAGGCAGGCATCAAGACGGTCGGTTACATCGGATTTTCCGACGCTTGGGGCGACTTGGTCTACGACTCCCTGATCAAGGCCGCCGGACCGGCCGGAATTAAGGTGCTAACCAACGAGCGTTACGCTCGCTCTGATCAGTCGGTCACGGGCCAAGTTTTAAAAATCGTAGCGGCGCGCCCCGACGCCGTGATCACGGGCGGCTCGGGCACGCCTGGTGCGCTGCCCTACCTGGCGCTGGCCGAGCGCGGTTATAAGGGGCAAATCTTCGGCACGCATGCTTTGATCAACCCCGATTTCGTTCGTGTCGGTGGCGCCTCGGTGGAGGGGCTGATTGCGCCGACCGGACCAGTCATCGTTGCGGAACAATTGCCCGTATCGAATCCGATTCGTACGGTTTCGATGGATTTTCGCACTGCTTACAAAAAGGTGAATGGCGTGGCACCAACCGATGCGTTTTCCGCCTATTCTTTCGACGCGTGGCTGATCTTCGCCGACGCTGCAGCGCGCGCGTTACCCAAGGGCGAACCCGGTACACCCCAGTTCCGCGTTGCGCTGCACGACGCCATCAACACAACACACGAACTAGTGGGAACGCACGGTGTTTACAACTTCAGGCCGGACAGCCGGTACGGTTCCGACTCGCGTTCAGTTGTGATGGTCAAACTCGAGAAGGGTCAGTGGAAGTTGATACCTTGACGCTCGCGCGCTCGGCGCGCCGACCGGCCTAGCTGTCGTTCAGTCTCATCCCAACTTCACGAAAGTCCTATCGATGAATCCGCTCTCCCGCTTTGCCATAGTGATCGCGACCGCCGCGGTCGCCACTACCGCGCTTGCGGCCGACCTGAAGATCGGCTTCATTACCTCGCTATCGGGGCCCATTGCGGCACTCGGCATTCCATACGAAAAGGGCATTCGTGTCGCGCTCGCGGCGCAGCCAGAGATTGGCGGGCACAAGGTGCAACTAATTGTGCTCGACGACGCGTCGGACCCGACGACGGCCGCGCTCGATGCTCGTAAGCTAGTGGTCGACAATAAGGTTGACGTCCTGATCGGCACCGCTGGCGTGCCGAGCGCGATGGCAATTGCCGCAGTGGCGCGCGAGCTACAGACGCCGCTGATCTCGCCGACACCGGTCACTCTGCCGGGCCCGGCCGGCGCATGGACAGTCACCGTGTCGCAGCCATTCGCACTGATGGTCTCGGCGGTGGTTGATCGCATGAAGCGCGATGGTGTCAAGACCGTGGCCTACATCGGATTTTCCGATGCACTCGGTGACCTGGCCTACGATTCGCTTGTCAACCAGGCCAAGATTGACGGCATCCAAGTAGTTGCCAACGAACGCTACGCGCGCAGTGATTCGTCAGTCGCTGGCCAGGTGCTCAAGATCATCTCGGCACACCCCGACGCAGTCTTCGCCGGCAACTCCGGCACGCCGGGGGCGTTGCCCTACCTGGCGCTGACGGAGCGCGGCTTCCGCGGCAAAATTTACGGCGAGCATGGCCTGATCAACGAAGGCTTTGTGCGCGTCGCCGGAGCGTCGATCGAAGGATTGCAGGTGCCGAGCGGCCCTGTACTGGTAGCCGAGCAACTGCCGCCCGATAACCCGATGCGCAAGTTGGGGCTCCGGTTTCAGACCGAGTACCAGAAGGTCTACGGTGCGGCGTCGCCGACCGATACCTTCTTCTCAGCCTATACCTTTGATGCGTACCTGCTGCTGGCCGATGCCGCATCGCGCGTCAAAATTGACCCGGGAACCCGTCAATACCGCGCTGCGCTGCACGATGCGATCGATACCACCAAGGAACTGGTCGGAACGCAAGGCATCTACAACTTCACGCCCGACCAGCGCTATGGCTCGGACAACCGCGCGGTCGTGATCGTCAAAATGGACAAGGGCCATTGGAAGTTGGCACCATAACCCAGCTGGATAAACGCCCGAATTCCATGCGTACCCATCCCGACCGTGCAGAGGCGATCAATGCGCTTGTGCAGGAAGACCGCGTGCATCGCGACTTGTACCTCAGTGAGGAGCTGTTTGCTCTCGAGCAACAGCACTTTTTTGCCAATACATGGAATTACCTTGGTCACGTGAGCCAGGTGCCCTCCGCGGGCGACTATCTTACGGTCGAGATTGCCGGCCGTCCGCTTTTGATGGTGCGTCAAGGCGACGGCGGCGTTCGTGTGCTTTACAACCGCTGCGCGCACAAAGGCTCGAAGCTAGTCAGCGACACATGCGGCAGCACCGGCAAATTCTTTCGCTGCCCATATCACGCTTGGACCTACAAACTAGACGGCGCACCGCTCGCGATTCCGCTCAAGAGCGGGTACGAGGGCACACGGCTGAAGGACTGCGAGTCAGGACAGGGGATGGTCGCGGTGGACCATGTTGTGGTCTACCGGGACTTTGTGTTCGTGAAGATCGGCGATGTTGGACTGGATTTCGAGAGCTATTTCGGCGATGCATTGCGGGCGATCGACAACCTCGTTGACCGATCTCCGGTGGGCCGGCTCCGCATCGAGGGTGGGGTGTTGCGCAACGTCATCCATTGCAACTGGAAGATGTATCTCGAAAACATCAACGACACGGTGCACCCGATGTCGACCCATGAGTCAGCCTCGCAGGCGGCCAACATGCTGTGGCAAGGCCAGCCGGCCGACGCACCCAAGCCGATGGCGATGGAACAGATTCTGCCGTTCGGCGCAGGCTACGACTTTTTTGATCGCATGGGGGCACGTGTCTATTCGAATGGGCATAGCGTGCTCGGTATCAACTTCAGCATTCATTCGGGGTACGCCCAGCTGCCCGATTATGAGCGGGCGCTGGTCGAGGCGCACGGGGCCGAGCGCGCGTCCGAAATTCTGCAGCGCTCGCCGCAGAATTCGGTGTGCTTTCCCAGCCTTGCGCTCAAAGGCTCGCCTCAGGTATTTCGCGTGATCCGACCGCTCGCGGTTGACCGCACGCTGGTCGAGGCTTGGAGTCTGCGGGTCGAGGGGGCGCCGGAGCCGCTGTTTGAACGCTCGATGATGTACAACCGGCTTGTTTTTTCACCGATGTCGGTGGTTGCACACGACGACATTCATTTGTTCGAGAACATGCAGCAGGGCCTGCGCGGTGAGGGGAACGAGTGGGTCAGCCTGCACCGTGGCTTTGATCCGGGCGAACTGGATCATGCGACGCTTGAGGTCAATGGCACCAACGAGATTCTGATGCGTAACCAGTTCCGCGCGTGGGTGAAGTTCATGACGCTGTCGATGCAGGAGTGATGTGATGGATGCGCTGACTGAACGCCACCTATTCGACTTCATCGCGCATGAGACGCGCTTGCTGGACGGGCGGCGCTTCGATGAATGGCTGGCGCTGTTTGCCGAAAACGGCCGCTATTGGGTTCCGCTGCTGGGGGTAGCGCAGGCCGATGACGGCTCATACAATTCACTTGCTGATGAAGATCACCTGCTGCTCGCGCTTCGTGTCGAGCGGCTGAAGAATCCACGCGCGCATTCGCAGCACCCACCCAGCAGTTGCCAGCATATCCTTCAGCAGCCCTCGCTTATAAACGCCGTCGACGTGCCTACTCGCCGGTATGAGCTGCACACGCCGTTCGTTTATATTGAGGTGCGCGGTGAACGGCAACTGATGCTGACTGGTTGCTATCGCCACCTGCTCGTCGATCAATCCGGCGAACTGCGCATTGAACTCAAGCGCGTCGACCTCCTGAATCCTGGCGCCGTATTGCCCGCGATTCAACTTTTTCCGTGATGATCAATCCAACCACAGGGAGACAACCGAAATGAAGAAGCTGATCCAATACGCGACAGTAGTCGCCTGCGTTGCGGTGCTGGCGACCGGCGCGCTAGCTGCCGACCTGAAAGTGGGGCTGAGCGTATCGCTGTCGGGGCCGAATTCCTCGCTGGGCGTTCCATACGCGAAGGGTATGCAGGCGGCGCTCGCCTACAAGCCAGAGATTGATGGCCACAAGATCCAGTTGATCGTACTGGACGACGGATCCGATCCAACGACCGCTGGACGCAATGCGAGAAAGTTGGTCGAGGAAGATAAAGTCGATCTGCTGATGGGCACTTCGGGTGTGCCGGCAGCGATCGCAATGGCCCAGGTCGCGCGCGAGGCCAAGACGCCGATGATCGGCCTGACACCGATCACGCTCGACCCGACCGAGAATCCGTGGGTGGTCACGGTGGCCCAGCCGACGCAACTGATGGTCGATGCAGTGGTCGAACGCATGAAGCGCAACGGAGTCAAGACGGTTGGCTACATCGGTTTCTCCGACGCTTGGGGTGATCTTGTCTATGACGCATTGATGAAGGCCGCGCCGGCTGACGGTATCAAGGTCGTCAGCAACGAGCGTTATGCGCGCTCCGACCAGTCGGTGACGGGCCAGGTGCTGAAGATCGTTGCACTGCACCCGGATGCGGTAATGACCGGCGGCGCTGGTACGCCTGGCGCGCTGCCGTTCCTGGCGCTTGCGGACCGCGGCTACAAGGGCGGCCTCTACGGCCAGCACGGGCTCATCAATCCCGACTTTCTGCGCGTGGCCGGGGCGTCTGCACATGGAGCGCTCATGCCGACCGGGCCGGTGATCGTTGCTGAGCAGTTGCCCGATAGCTACCCGACGAAGAAAATCGCCCTGGAGTTTCGACAGGTGTACCAGAAAGTTAACAACGCACCGTCTACTGATGCGTTCTCGGCCTATTCGTTCGATGGCTGGCTGGTCTTCGCCGATGCCGCGTCGCGCGCGTTGACGGCGACCAAGACAGAACCTGGTACGCCCGCGTTTCGTGTCGCGCTGCGCGATGCGATTTTCAGTACAAAGGAAGTCGTCGGCACGCACGGTATCTACAATTTTAAACCCGGCAACCTGTATGGCGTGGACAAGCGCGCGGTCGTGATTGTCAAGGTGGACAACGGCAAGTGGAAACTCGCTCCGTGATCGATTCGAGTTCTTCCCGGTCCGGCGTGCGCCGGAGCGCCGTGGCCCACCAGGAGATATTTCAATGACATGGGACGTGGCGCTCATCCTGATCACCGACGGACTGTCCAACGGTGCGGTGTACCTGCTCGCCGGCCTGGGTCTGGTGTTGATCTTTTCCGTCACGCGGGTGGTGTTTGTGCCGTTCGGTGACGTGGCGGCATTCGCCGCTCTGAGCCTGGCGGCGTTTGAAACCGGCCGTACGCCGCCGACCATCGGGCTGGTGCTAACGCTGGCAGTGCTGGCCGTCATCGCCGAGGTGTGGGGAGTTACCAGGCGCGGCGAGTACGCCCGCATTCCACGCGCAGTGCTCGCTTGGGGCGTGCTGCCCGCATTGCCATGCCTGGCCGCTTGGGCGATTTCCGGGCACGAGGTCACGCCAGCGCTGCGCATCGTCGTGGCCATCGCGCTGGTTGTGCCGATCACGCCGCTGATCGCCAGAATCGCGCTGCAGCCGATCGCCGATGCATCGGTGCTGGTGCTCCTGATCGCATCGCTGGTGCTGCACTTCCTGCTGTCTGGGCTCGGCCTCCTGTTCTTCGGCCCCGAAGGTTCGCGCACGAACCCGCTCGTCAGTGGCGCGATAACGCTCGCAGATGGTTTCACGATCAGTGCGCAGGTGATACTGATGATCGCGTCAGCCGTCGTACTGAGTGCATTGTTCTTCCTCGCGTTCGAACGCACGCTGATCGGCAAGGCGTTGCGCGCGACGGCGGTCAATCGCGTCGGCGCACGGCTCGTCGGCATTCGCCCGGCGCGCACGGCGACGCTGGCCTATGGCTTCGCGTCTTTGCTGGCTGGGTTGATCGGTGTTTTGATCGCGCCGGTGACGACGATGTATTACGACTCGGGCTTCATCATCGGGCTGAAGGCCTTTGTGGCCGCGATCATCGGCGGCCTGACCAGTTATCCGCTGACGGCAATCGGCGCGCTCGCCGTCGGCCTGGTCGAGAGTTTCGCGTCTTTCTGGAGTGGCGCGCTGAAAGACGTCATTGTGTTTGGCTTGCTGATTCCGGCGCTGCTGCTGCGCTCGCTGATGGTCCACCAAGTCGAGGACGACGAAGAGGAGATCGATCAATGAGGGCCCGTCTTAATCCGCGCGTGATGATCGCTGTCGCAGCGTTACTGCTCGCGCTGGCGCCGATTGTGCTTGGCAGTTTCGCGGTCTCGCTGCTGAACGATGTCGGCATTGGCGCGCTTGTCGCGCTTGGCCTCGTACTGCTGACTGGCATCGGCGGTGCGACCTCGTTCGGCCAGGCCGCGTTCGTTGGCATCGCGGCCTACGCGAGCGCGTGGCTGACCACCGCGCACGGCGCGTCGCCGTGGCTGGGCCTAGTATTCGCCCTTGTGCTAACCGGCGTTTCGGCTCTCGCACTCGGCTTGCTGACGTTGCGCTTGGGCGGCCATTTCCTTCCGCTCAGCACGATCGCCTGGGGGCTGTCGATCTCTCTGCTTTTTGGCAACATCGACGCGCTTGGCCGCCACACCGGCATGTCCAACATTCCGGCGCTTCAGTTGGGTCCGTGGTCGCTTGCCGATCCGAAGGCGATCTATTATCTGATCTGGGTCACGGTCGGACTGTCCTGCTGGTTCAGTTATAACCTGCTGCATTCGCGTTCAGGGCGCGCGATCCGTAGCCTGCGCGGCGGCGCCACCTTGCTCGCCAGCGTCGGCGCCGATGCGTTCCGCGTGCGGCTCATGCTGTTTGTCATTGCAGCGCTGCTGGCTGGGGTGGCTGGCTGGCTATATGCGCACATGAACCGCTTTGTCAGCCCTTCGCCGTTCGATCTGCGCGCGAGCATCGAGTACCTGCTGATGGTGGTCGCCGGCGGCCTCGGCCAACTGTCTGGCGCAGTAGTCGGCTCGGGGCTGGTACTGCTCGCGAAGAATGGATTGCAAGACGTGCTGCCACTGCTGTCCAAGCGCGGCGCGCAGGTCGAGTCGGTGGTGTTCGCGGCGTTGTTCATCCTGCTGCTACACCATGCGCGCGCTGGTCTGACCGGAACCCTCGCGCGCCGCCTGAAAGGTTTTATGGCGCCCCCGCCACTGCTGGCTGTTACCGGCGCCGCTCCGCTGGCGCGGCGTGCGCTGCCAGCGCGCGGCACACCGCTGCTGACTGTCGCCGGTGCAGTCAAGCGATTCGGAGGCCTGGTCGCTGTCAACGACGTCAGCTTCGACGTGCGCAGCGGCGAGATCGTTGGGCTGATCGGCCCGAACGGTGCCGGTAAATCGACAATGTTCAACCTTGTGACCGGCACGTTGCCGATGAGCGCCGGCCACGTCAAGTTTCTCGGCCAGAACGTGAGCGGTGCATCGCAGCGGGTGATCGCAAGGCTCGGTATGGCGCGCACCTTCCAGCACGTCAAACTGCGCCCGCAGATGAGCCTGCTCGACAACGTCGCGCTCGGCGCCCATGCGCGCACGAAGAGCGGGGTGCTGGCAGCCGGACTCCGACTGGATCGCGGCGAAGAACGGCAGGTGCACGATGAGGCGATGCGTCAACTGGCGCGTATCGGCCTTGCCGAGCGCGCACACGAGCAGGCGGGCAGCCTGCCGCTGGGCACGCAGCGCATCCTCGAAATTGCGCGCGCGCTGGCGGCAGACCCGGTATTGCTGGTGCTCGACGAGCCTGCGGCGGGCCTGCGGCGCAAGGAGAAGCAGGCGCTCGGCGCGCTACTGCGCCGCCTGCGCGACGATGGCATGACGATCCTGATCGTCGAACACGATATGGACTTCGTGATGAAACTGGTAGATCGGCTGGTCGTGATGAATTTTGGCTCCAAGCTCGTCGAAGGCGTTCCCGCCGCGGTGCGCGCGGACGAACGCGTGCAAGCGGCGTACCTGGGCGGGGTTGCTGTGCCAGCTTCGAAATCGCCGCCCCGTGAAAAGGCTATCGGGAAGTCGAGCGCCAGCGAGTTGGGCGCCGGCCCGTCACCCGCTAGCGGGGAGACGACATGAGCACGCCGATGCTGGAAATTGGCGACCTGCACGTCTCGTATGGCCAGGTTGACGCGGTACGCGGCGTCTCGCTGTCCCTGCAGAACGGTCAGATCGTGTCAGTGATCGGCCCCAACGGCGCTGGTAAGACGACGCTACTCGCTGCCGCGATGGGGCTGTTGCCGTCCAAAGGTCTCCTGCGCTTCGAGGGCGAGGACCTGCATGGCCTGGACGTCGAGGCGCGCGTCGAGCGTGGGCTATGCCTTGTGCCGGAGAAGCGCGAGCTGTTCGGTGATCTGTCGGTGCTCGACAACCTGCGGCTCGGCGCCTACACCAAGCGGCTGCGCCGCGACATGTTAAAGCGTCGGCTCGATGCGGTATACGCTCGTTTTCCGCGGCTCGCCGAGCGGCGCGATCAGCGCGCCGGCACGCTTTCAGGCGGCGAGCGCCAGATGCTGGCGCTCGGCCGCGCGCTCATGTCGCAGCCACGCCTGCTGATGCTCGACGAGCCGAGCCTGGGCCTCGCGCCGCTGATCGTGCGCGAGATCCTCGTCATCGTACGTGCGCTACGCGATGATGGCGTGTCGATCCTTCTGGTCGAGCAGAACGCGCTCGCCGCGCTCGAAAGCTCGGATTATGGCTACGTGCTCGAGACCGGCGAGATCGCGCTAGCCGGCCCGTCGGCGCAGCTCGAGAGCGACCCGCGCGTGCAGGCGACCTACCTCGGCGGAGGCACCGACGATGATGAATGACGCATCGCCCGCGGCCACCGAAGTGTTCGCGCTCGCGCCGCGCGAGCGCACGTTGCCGCGGCTGCTTGCGCTACAGGCGGAGCGGTTCGGCACGCGGCCCCTGCTGTCAGTGGCCGGCGTTCACTGGTGCCATTCCGACGCTGCCGGTGCTGCCGCCGGGCGCGGCGGGGCATTGCGCGCCGCCGACGTGACCCGCGGCGACCGGGTAGCGCTGATGGGTACGAACCGCATCGAGACGCTCGACGTGTTTCTCGGCTGCGGCTGGATCGGCGCCGCATCGGTGCCGATCAACACAGCGGCGATGGGGCCGCAGATCGGCTACTACCTCGCCAACAGCGGTGCGCGCCTTCTCGTGATCGAGGACCGCTTCGTCGACCGCCTGGCGCATGTTGAGCTCGCGCAAACTCAGCTGGAAGCGATCTGGGTCGTCGGCGAGGCCAGTGGCTGCCCGGAGGCAATCGGCGGCGTGCGCTGCGTGCCGTACCCGACGGCTGCAGAGCCTGTCGCGGCCGCTGACGTGCAGCCCGGCGAAGCCCTCGCCATCCTCTACACCTCGGGCACCACTGGCCCGGCCAAGGGCGTGATCTGCCCGCATGCACAGTATTGCGCGTGGGGCGTCAACACCGCGCACGTCCTCG
This sequence comes from Rhodoferax sp., assembly GCA_039923645.1. Taxonomy (GTDB): domain Bacteria; phylum Pseudomonadota; class Gammaproteobacteria; order Burkholderiales; family Burkholderiaceae_C; genus Rhodoferax_A. The sequence continues at coordinate 2,464 of JBDTCK010000017.1, read as the reverse complement.
GTCTGGTCGAGACTGACGTACTGGCGACGACGCTGCCGCTGTTCCACATCAATGCGCTCAACACCTACGCGCAGGCCGCCCTCACCGGCTGCCGTGTCGTCTTCGAGGCGCGTTTCTCGGCTTCCGGTTTCTGGGTGGCGATGCAGGCCTGCGAGGCGACCGTGGTGTACTTACTGGGTGCGATGGTGCCCATCCTGCTCGCGCAGCCCGAGTCGGCTACGGAGCGAACGCACCGCGTGCGCACTGGCCTGGGCCCCGGCGTGCCAGCTGCCGCGAGCGAGGCATTCCAAGCGCGCACCAGTGTGCGGCTGCTCGAAGGCTATGGCTCCACGGAGACCAACTTCGTGATCGCCACTGCGCCCGATTCACTACGTCGCGGCGTGATGGGCTGGCTGCGGTCGGGCTTCGACGCGCGTGTCGTTGACGAGCAAGACACCGAACTGCCCGACGGTGAGGCGGGTGAATTGGTGCTGCGCGCCGACGACCCTTTCGCCTTTGCGAGCGGCTACTTTGGCATGCCCGATCAGACCGTCGAGGCCTGGCGCAACCTTTGGTTCCACACCGGCGACCGCGTCGTGCGCGAAGCCGACGGCGCGTTCCGCTTCGTCGACCGCATCAAGGACGCGATCCGTCGCCGCGGTGAGAACATCTCGTCGTATGAGGTCGAAAAGGTATTGCTGAGCCACCCGGCGGTGGCCAGTGTGGCGGTCTATCCGGTGCGCTCCGAACTGGCTGAGGACGAAGTGATGGCGGCGCTGGTGTTAGCCGACGGTCAGCATGTTGAACCGGTGTCGCTTGCGCGCTTTTGCGAATCGCGGCTGCCGTACTTCGCGATCCCGCGTTACATCGACGTGCTTTCCGACCTGCCGCGCACCGAGAACGGCAAGGTGCAAAAGTTCAAACTCCGAGAGCGTGGCGTGACGGCCTCGACCTGGCAGCGTCCGGCTGCTTTGGTGGTGAGCTCGAGTACCGGCGACGGGCGGTGATGAGTGCTGCGCCCGCTGCTGCTGCGCCGCCTCTGGTGGACTGCACAGCGTTCGTAACCGGTGCGGCGCAGGGTTTGGGCCGGGCCATTGCCTGCGGCCTCGCCGAGGCGGGCGCGCGGGTGGCACTTGCAGATGTCGATATCGAGGGAGCGCAGATTGCCGCCGAAATGCTGCGCGGCGCCGGTCATGAGGCGATGGCCCTGCCGCTGGACGTGCGCGACGAGGTGGGCTTCATCGCGGCCTTCGCCGGTGCGCTCGCCTACTGGGGTCGGGTCGACGTGATGGTCAACAACGCCGGGCTCAATTCGAGCCGGCCGCTGTGGGAGATCACGGCCGATGAATGGGACGAAGTGCTGGCCGTCAACCTGCGCGGCTGTTTCTTCGGTTGCCGTATCGCAGGCCGGCACATGCGCGAACGGCGTCAGGGCGGGCGCATCATCAACCTGTCGTCTATCGCTGGGCAGCAGGCGAGGACGGGCAGTGGCGCGCATTACGCGGCATCGAAAGCAGGCATCCTGGCATTGACGCGCTCGTTCGCGGCCGAACTGGCCCCGGATGGCGTGACGGTCAACGCGGTGGCGCCGTCCGCCATTGACAGCCCGGCGCTGCATGGGCTCGATGACGGGCAGCGCGATCGCCTCGTCGCGGAGACGCCTTTGGCACGTGTTGGCGAGGCGTTCGAGGTGGCCGCTGCCGTAGTCTTCCTAGCGGGGAAAAGCGCTGGCTATATCACCGGCACCACACTTGATCTCAATGGTGGCCGGCTCATGCGTTGACCCGACGTTGGTTGCGTCAATTTCAGTCAACGTTCCCGGTTGCGCGCAAGCGGCGGATTTTTGGGTTCTTACATGGTCGTCTCAAGGAAAGCAAGATTCGGCGGCGTGACTGCCAGCGCACTGGTGGCCACCATTGGGCGTGGACACGATTTCACCGGTGGTCGCCAGTTATGTGCCTGGTTGGAGCTGGTGCCTGGCCAATACAGCTCTGGCGGCAAGCAGCGCTTGGGTCGAATCACCAAAGCCGGCGATCCCTACTTCAGAACGCTGTTGATTCTGGGTGCACGGTCGGTGCTGAGTTCCGCAAAAGACAAATCAGACGCAGTGAGCCGCGGCGCATTGAAGCTCCAGCAGCGCAGGGGTTACTGGAAGGCAATCGCGGCCGTTGCGGCAAAGAATGCGCGCATGTGCTGGGCTATGTTGCAGCTCGGTGATCAATTCAAACTGGCATAGCAGCCAAAGCCGTTCGGTCGATTTGAAGCTTGCCGGTAAAAGTCAAAGGAAAACTGATTTTGCTAACACCACCACGTGATGTGCTGTCGTTGATGTGTGAAAGGTTTTTGGACCTGCGCTGGGGAATGCTCGTTTCTGTCGCAGAGGTCAACTGTCTGAAAAGTCGGCCAGATCCTCGGTTATCGATTGGAGCCCCTGGCGCGCGTCTTTCATCAGGGTCTGCTGCAAACTAATTGCAGCGAAATATGA
>JBDTCK010000016.1:0-17056 GCA_039923645.1 Rhodoferax sp. | reverse complement strand
AGAGGGCAGCGGGTGGTCGTAGGTTTGAGCGGTGGTGTGGACTCCGCAGTCAGCGCGCATCTGCTCAAAATGCAGGGCTTCGAAGTCATCGGCATCTTCATGAAGAACTGGGAGGAGGATGACGACGATGAGTACTGCTCCTCCAACATCGACTTCGTGGACGCAGCGGCCGTGGCCGACGTGTTGGGCATCGAGATCGAGCATGTCAACTTCGCCGCCGAGTACAAGGACCGCGTGTTCGCCGAGTTTCTGCGCGAATACCAGGCCGGGCGCACGCCCAACCCCGATGTGCTGTGCAATGCCGAAATCAAGTTCAAGGCGTTCCTGGACCACGCCTTGCGGCTCGGCGCGGACAAGATCGCGACGGGTCACTACGCCCGGGTGCGTCACAACCCGACCACCGGCCTCTACGAATTACTCAAGGGGCTCGACGCCACAAAGGACCAGAGCTACTTTCTCCACCGCCTGAACCAGGCGCAACTGTCCAAGACACTATTTCCGCTGGGCGAGCTGCGCAAGACCGAAGTGCGGCGCATCGCGGCCGAGATTGGCCTGCCGAATGCCAGGAAAAAGGACTCCACCGGCATCTGCTTCATCGGCGAGCGGCCGTTCCGCGATTTCCTGAACCGCTACATCGCGAAGGAACCCGGCCCGATCAAAAGCGACAAGGGCCGGGTGCTGGGCCAGCACCAGGGGCTGAGCTTCTACACGCTGGGCCAGCGTCAGGGCCTGGGCATCGGCGGCGTGAAGGAACGCGGTGCGCAGCGCGGCGCCGGCGACCACGCCCCCTGGTTCGTGGCGCGCAAGGACATGGCGCACAACACGCTGTGGGTCGTGCAGGGGCATGACCACCCGTGGTTGCTGTCGTCGTCGCTGGTGGCGGACGACGCGAGCTGGGTGGCCGGCGCAGCGCCCGTCAGCGGCGACGCCGTGCAGCGGCTGGCGGCCAAGACACGCTACCGACAGGCAGATGCCGCTTGCGCCTTGCGCGACGCGGGTGAGATCGTCAATGCCGTAGCGGGTCCAGGGCCGAAGCGCGGCAGGGGCGGTGCGTTCAGCCTGGACTTCAGCACGCCGCAATGGGCCGTGACGCCGGGGCAGTCCGCCGTGCTCTACGACGGCGAAGTTTGCCTTGGTGGAGGCGTTATCGCCTGAGCCGGGGTTTCATAGCAATATATGGCTGCAGCCCCTATGTGGTCTTTGCGGCACGCTACTATTTTGATATTGACCGAGCCGACGGACCCTTGATGCCCTGTCACGCAGCGGACAACAAGAAGCGCCACCCGGCACGGACTGCAGGCTTTCCGCCTTTCACAACACGGCAAAAACTTCAACAATGCTTGTCACAAACCCTGTGCGCACGCGCGCACTGCGGCTCAAGTATCGCTACTACCTCACACGGAGACACGCATGACCCCCACCGCCGTACCCAATGACACCCCCTGGACGAAGTCCTACCCCTCCGGCATGCGCTGGGACGCCGAACTGCCCATCATGCCGGTGCAGCAGTTGCTGGACGACGCGGTCGCACGCTGGCCCGCGCGGCCAGCCATCGAATTCATGGGCCAGGCCATCAGCTACAGCGAACTGGACGCGATGGTCGACCGGGCCGCCAAGGGCCTTCAGGCCTTGGGCGTGAAGCCGGGCGTGCATGTCGGCCTGTACCTGCCCAACACGCCGCACTACCCCATAGCGTTCTTCGCCGTGCTCAAGGCCGGCGGTACGGTGGTCAACTATTCGCCGCTCGACGCCGAGCGCGTGCTGGCGCACAAAGTCGAGGACAGCCAGACCGATGTGCTCGTCACGCTCGACCTGGTCAGCCTGTACCCGCAACTGGGGCGCCTGCTGGGTGCCTCGCGGCTGCAAAAACTGGTGGTCGGCAGCGTAAGCGACTTCGGCGCGGCGCGCGAACAGGTACGCGCGCACCTGCAGGGCGCGGGCCAGATCACGCCGGTGCCGGCCGATGCGCAGCATGTGTCGTTCACCGCGCTGCTGGAAAACGATGGTCACTACCAGCCCTACCCGCTGGGTGACCTGACCGAGGCCATTGCGGTGCTGCAATACACCGGCGGCACCACCGGGCTGCCCAAGGGCGCCATGATCACGCACGCCAACCTGACGGCGGCGAATGGCCAGTATTGGGAGTCGACGCAGGGCGAGCCGAAGATTCTGCAGGAAGGCGCGGAGCGCTTTCTGGTGGTGCTACCGCTGTTCCACATCTACGCGCTGAGTGTCGGCCTGCTGCTGGGCGTGCGTCTGGGCGCGGCGTTGGTGCTGCACACCAAGTTCGATGTCGATGCCGTAATGAAGGAGCTCACGGCCAGCAAGATCACCGTGTTCCCCGGCGTGCCCACCATGTTCGCAGGGCTCTTGATGCACCCGAATGCGGCCGCGATGGACCTGCGTGCGCTCAAATTCTGCGGCTCGGGCGGGGCATCGTTGCCGGTGGAGATCGAGCAGCGCTTTTTCAAGCTCACGGGTTGCCATCTGAACGAGGGCTGGGGCATGACCGAGACGTCGCCGGTCGGCACCTTCACGCCCGCGCAGGGGGTGCGCAAGGCGGGCTCGTGCGGCATGCCACTGCCGCAAGTCCGCATCAAGCTCGTGAACGTGGACGACCCGGCGCAAGAAGTGGCCGTGGGCCAGCCGGGCGAGCTGTGCATCAAGGGCCCCAACGTGATGAAGGGCTACTGGAACAACCCCAAGGCCACCGCCGAGTCGTTGACACCCGACGGTTACTTTCGCAGCGGCGATGTCGCGAAGATGGACGCGGATGGCTTCTTCTACATCGTCGACCGTACCAAGGACATGCTCTTGTGCAGCGGCTACAACGTCTACCCGAGGGTGATCGAAGAAGCCATCTACGAGCACCCGGGCGTGGCCGAGGTCTGCGTGATCGGCATTCCTGACGACTACCGCGGCCAGTCGCCCAAGGCCTTCGTCACGCTCAAGAAAGGCGCGCCGACGCCCACGCTCGACGAGCTCAAGGCCTTCCTGAAAAGCCGGCTCGGCAAGCACGAGATGATCGGGGCGCTGGAAATCCGCGCCGAATTGCCCAAGACGGCGGTGGGCAAGCTGTCCAAGAAGGAGCTGGCCGAAGACGAGGCGCGCAAGCGGGCTGGTTGACGGCTAAAATTCATCATTAGATTGGCCTCAAACCCTTATTGAATATGGACCTTCAGCTATTTAATTGATGGCACACCACAACAGGTAACGACCGGCTCACAGAATCATCTCGAGGTAGGTATAGAGGTAGTTCGAGCCACCATTCACATTGCCCAGCAAGCTGGAGGAGCCAAAGATCCCGGAGCGGTGCGACACGCCGAAACCCAGGTAGGTATCTTTCAGCGCGCGCGATCCGATCAGGTCGCCCAGGCTCACGTCGATCGTCGGGTCCAGGTAGTTCAACACGCGCGAGGTGTTGCGACCGCGCTCGGTCAGGCTGGTGGCCTCGGCGTAGGGAACGTACTGCGCGACCGAAATGCCGGCGCCGAACCCGAGCCGCGTGCGCACATGGGCGCTCCACGGAAAGCCGTAGTAGTAGGCCTTCATGAACGCATCGACCTGCAGCCCGCTGCTTTGCAGGCCATTGTCGTTGTGGCGCAGCAGCCCGACGTAGCCGACGAAGTCCAGCGGCCAGCCGTTCAGCTTTTCAATGAAAGGCTTGCCAATCTGGATGCCCGTCACGCTGGTCGGGTTGACGCTCGCCGCCTTGATGCAGCGCAGCGACACGATGCGTACCAGCGTGCACGCGTCGTCCGCTGCGGGGCCATGCAACAACTTCACATAGGTGGGCGAGGGCGCGCCGTCCCATGCCTTCTCGCGACTGCCAAAATCGTAGGCGGCGCCGATGAACACGGCCGGGTAGACGCCTTTTTGCACGATCGGACTGGCGCGTACCCCACGTGACAGCCGAGTGACCGAGACGCCGCCGAGCAGCCGCCAGCGCTCCGACAGGTCATACGAGCCGTACAGGGCCAGCGAGGTGTCGATGCCGGCCCCCGGCGCGTAGGCCGGCCGCCCCGGCATGGCTTCGGAGGGCTCTACGCCATAGTAATAATCGTTGAGCTTCGCGTCGCGCGCCGACAGCGTCACGCTCGGGCGCAGCGCCAGCCGGCCCGAGCGCCAGTCGAAGGAATAGGCCAGCCGCAGCTCGGTGCCGTTGGAGGCGCCCTCGACGTCGTGCAGCAACTCGGACTGCACGGTGCCCCACGGCTGACGATAGCGCCACGACACACCGGCATCGACGCTCGGTTCGCGCGTGGCCATACCGGCCAGACTCGGCGGCGTCCGGTCGGCCGGAAAGCCATCGAAGCGGCGGTCCAGAAACACCTCGACGAGCTGAGTCTCGTTTTTGAATACCTTGAGGCCGCCACGACTGGCGTGCAGGAACAGCCGGTTGCCCTCGTACAGGTACAGGGGCAGCAGGTCGTAGCGTGTGCCCCCGCCCACGTAGGGCGAGCGCTCGATACGCGTCATCGCACCCAGCCCGGCACTGCCGGGAATGGTCAGCAGATCGCTCAGGGGGTCGGTGTTGGCGCACGCCACCGTGGCCACGAGCAGGCCCATGGCCCAGGCAACAGCGCGCCGCATGCGGCCCGATCGGGGTTGGCCAACCCCCAGGAAAGCGATGCGCACCCGATCAGAACGGAATATCGTCATCCATGTCATCAAAGCCGCTGGCCGACTTGGCCGGCGCCGCGGCGCGCGGTGCACCGGCACGCGGCGCTGCGCTCGGCGCGCGGGATTGGCCACCGCCCGCGTCGTCCGCGCCGGGGCCGCCCATACCCTGGCGACTGCCCAGCATCTGCATCTGGTCGGCGCGGATTTCGGTGCTGTATTTCTCGATGCCGTCCTTGTCGGCCCACTTGCGCGTGCGCAGGCTACCCTCGACGTAGACCTGCGAGCCCTTGCGCAGATACTGCTCGACGATTTCGGCCAGGCGGCCGTTGAAGACGACGCGGTGCCACTCGGTGGCTTCCTTCATTTCGCCGGACTGCTTGTCTTTCCATCTGTCGGTGGTGGCCACGGTGACGTTGGCCACCCGGTCGCCGCTGGGGAAGGTGCGCACTTCCGGGTCGCGGCCCAGGTTGCCGACGATGATGACTTTATTGACGGATGCCATGATGTCCTGCCTTGTAAGAAGCTACAGAAATACGCGCAACATGGCGCACAAGGTTCAATTGTGCCGCAAGCCACCGTGACGGCGGCCGACCGGCCCGACTCGCCCGTGAGAGAATACCGGGCTTGGCTGGACCGGTTCCGTCCCCGCGCGTCAACCCGCGCGGCCAGCGCCGCCCAAGCGATGCCAACCAACCACGTCACCGACCCCATGGCCATCACAGCTTCGCCAGAAACCCTCCCCAAAGCACCCAGAGCCAACATGAGCACGCAGGAGCGGCGATCCAGCATGACGCTGGCGTCGATCTATGGCCTGCGCATGCTGGGGCTCTTTCTCATCCTTCCGGTTTTCGCTATTTACACCAGCACGCTGCCGGGCGGCAACGACCAGTTTCTGGTGGGTCTCGCGCTCGGCATCTACGGCCTGACCCAGGCGGCCCTGCAAATTCCCTTTGGACTCGCCAGCGATCGATTCGGGCGCAAGCCGGTCATGATGTTCGGCATGGTCATTTTTGCGGTCGGCTCCTTCATGGCCGGCACCTCGCACACGCTGGACGGCATCATCGTGGGCCGTGCGGTACAAGGGGCCGGAGCGATTTCGGCTGCCATTTCCGCCATGATCGCCGACTCGACGCGTGACGAAAACCGCACCAAGGCGATGGCCATGGTCGGCATGACCATCGGCATGAGCTTCATCGTGTCGCTGATCGCCGCGCCGCTGCTGTATCGCTCGATGGGTGTGCCTGGCATGTTCATCCTCACCGGGGTGCTGGCCGTCATTGCGATTGCCGTCATCAAGTGGGTCGTACCCGACATGCCGATGACCCATCACGCCGAGGAGCTGGGGTCGAACGCGCCGCGTGAGTCCGTGCTCACCCCCGCCTTGCTGCGCCTGCACTTCAGCATTTTCGTCGTCAATTTCACACAGGTCGCGATGTTTGTCGTGGTGCCGGTGGCCCTGGTGCACAACGCCGGTATCGCCGTGCATCGGCACTGGCTGGTGTATCTGCCTGTGACGATAGGGTCGTTCCTCGTGGCCATTCCCGGCATCATCTGGGCCGAAAGCCGGGGTCATATGCGCCCGGTGTTCATTGGTGCGGTGGCACTGATGACATTGACCATGCTCGGCTTCGCGTTCGACTACACCCGGCCGGGGCCGCTGATTGCGACCCTGTTTTCGTTCTTCGTAGCGTTCAACCTCATGGAGGCGCTGATTCCATCGCTGGTGTCGCGCACCGCGCCGCCCGCGCGCAAAGGTCTGGCGCTCGGCGTTTACAACACTGCCCAATCCCTCGGCCTGTTCGCGGGCGGCGCGTTGGGCGGATGGCTTGCCAAAACCTGGTCCGACGAGGGCGTTTTTCTGGCCTGCGCGGCGCTGTCGCTGGTCTGGCTGGTTGTGGCCTGGTTCATTCAACCGCCCCCCAAGCCTGCGCATTGACCTGAAAGGTTGCCGGCTGGCGCGGCACCACGCCGTGCGATGCGAACGATTATCATGGCAGGTTTTCCTGAGCGCGCACCATTTTGAACTCTCCCATCGACGGCCCGCCCATCGACCCTGCTGATGACGGCCCGTACCTGGCCCGGGCGCTGGCACAGCAGCGCATCAGCATCCGCGGCGCGCGCACGCACAACCTCAAGAACATCGACCTCGACATTCCGCGCAACCAGCTGGTGGTGATCACGGGCCTGTCTGGCTCGGGCAAATCGAGCCTGGCCTTCGACACGCTGTACGCCGAAGGTCAGCGCCGCTATGTCGAAAGCCTGAGCACCTACGCGCGCCAGTTCCTGCAACTGATGGAAAAGCCCGACGTGGACCTGATCGAAGGCCTGTCGCCGGCGATTTCCATCGAGCAGAAGGCCACCAGCCACAACCCGCGCTCCACCGTCGGAACCGTGACCGAAATTCACGACTACCTGCGCCTGCTGTTTGCGCGCGCCGGCACCCCCTATTGCCCCGACCACGACCTGCCGCTGCAGCAGCAGTCGGTCAGCCAGATGGTCGATGCGGTGCTGGCGCTGCCCGAGCAGCGCCGGGCCGACCCACGCAGCGAGAGCCCCCTTGGGGGGCAGCGAGAACACGAAAGTGCCGAGCGTGGGGGAGAACCGCATGACATCCGCCTGATGATCCTCGCGCCCGTCGCACGCGATCGCAAGGGTGAATTTTTGGACGTGTTCGCTGACCTGCAGGCCCAAGGCTATGTGCGCTTTCGGGTCGATGGCGCGACATATGAGTACGACGATCTGCCCAAACTCAAGAAGGCCGAGAAGCACGACATCGACGTGGTGATCGACCGCCTCAAGGTGCGCCCCGACCTCCAGCAGCGGCTGGCCGAGAGCTTCGAGGCGGCGCTGCGGCTGGCCGACGGCCGGGCCATCGCACTGGAGATGGACAGCGGGCGAGAACACCTGTTCAACGCCAAATTTTCCTGCCCGGTGTGCAGCTACTCCATCAGCGAACTGGAGCCGCGGCTGTTTTCCTTCAATTCGCCAGTGGGTGCCTGCCCGGCCTGCGACGGCCTGGGCTCGCAGGAGTACTTTGACCCGGCCCGCGTGGTCGCTTTTCCATCGCTCTCCCTGGCCAGTGGCGCCATCAAGGGCTGGGACCGGCGCAACGCCTACTACTTCGCGTTGCTGGAGAGCCTGGCCCGGCACTACAAATTCGATCTCGAGGCGCCCTTCGAGACACTGGAGCCGCATATTCGCCAAGCCATTTTGTACGGCTCGGGCGAGGAGGAGATCCGGTTCAGCTACCTGATGGAATCGGGCGGAGCCAGTGGCGACACCGGCGCCCCGCAAGGCAAAAAGGTCAGCAAGAAACACCCCTTCGAGGGCGTGATCCCGAACATGGCGCGGCGCTATCGCGAGACCGACTCGGTGCTGGTGCGCGAAGACCTTGCGCGCCTGCGCGGCACCCAGCCCTGTCCAGAGTGCGCCGGCACCCGACTCAGGCGCGAGGCGCGCCATGTCAAGGTGGGCGAAGGCGAACAGGCACGCGCGATCTTCGAGATCAGCCACCTGACACTGCGCGACAGCCTGGCGTACTTCAAGGACCTGAAGATGCAGGGCGCCAAGGGCGAGATCGCCGGCAAGGTGGTGCGCGAGATCGGCCTGCGCCTGAGCTTCCTCAACGACGTGGGCCTGAACTACCTGAGCCTGGACCGTAGCGCGGAGACCTTGAGCGGCGGCGAGTCGCAGCGCATCCGGCTCGCCTCGCAGATCGGCTCGGGACTGACCGGCGTGATGTACGTGCTGGACGAGCCCAGCATCGGCCTGCACCAGCGCGACAACGACCGCCTGATCGGCACGCTCGAGCACCTGCGCGACATCGGCAACAGCGTGCTGGTGGTCGAGCACGACGAAGACATGATGCGCGCCGCCGACCATATCATTGACATGGGACTCGGCGCGGGCATCCACGGCGGGCGCGTGATCGCGCAAGGGACGTTCGAGCAGATCCGGGCGAATCCGGCCTCGCTGACCGGCCAGTACCTCGCGGGCGTGAAGCAGATCGCGGTGCCCGCACGGCGCACGCCCTGGCTGCCGACCGTGTCGGCGGTGGCCGCCACCGACCGAAAGGGGCCGTCCCGGTTTCCACCGAGTGCCGCCGGCGTGGCACGCGCCGAACGCCAGGCGGCCCACCTCGCGACCCAGGGCGAGCTGCAATCGCTGCGCGTGGTGAACGCCACCGGCAACAACCTGCGCGGGATCAACGTGGCGTTTCCGGTGGGGCTGCTGACCTGCGTCACCGGCGTGTCGGGCTCGGGAAAATCCACGCTGGTGAACGACACGCTGTACGCTGCAGTAGCGCGCACGCTGTACCGCGCCCATGATGAGCCGGCGCCGCACGAAGAGATCCTCGGTATCGAGCATTTCGACAAGGTCATCAACGTCGACCAGTCGCCCATTGGCCGCACGCCGCGCAGCAACCCGGCAACCTACACCGGGCTGTTCACGCCGATGCGCGAGCTGATGGCCGAGATGCCGATGGCGCGCGAGCGCGGCTACGGCCCCGGGCGTTTTTCGTTCAACGTAGCGGGCGGGCGCTGCGAGGCCTGCCAGGGCGACGGCGTGGTCAAGGTCGAGATGCACTTCCTGCCCGACGTCTATGTGCCGTGCGACGTTTGCCACGGTCAGCGCTACAACCGTGAGACGCTGGAGGTGCTCTACAAGGGCAAAAATATCGCGCAGTTGCTGGACCTCACGGTCGAGGCCGCGCACGACTTCCTGCAGGCGGTACCCAACATCGCGCGCAAGCTGCAGACGCTGCTCGACGTCGGCCTGTCATACATCAAGCTGGGGCAGGCGGCCACCACGCTGTCGGGCGGCGAGGCGCAGCGCGTCAAGCTGGCGCTGGAGTTGTCCAAGCGCGACACAGGGCGCACGCTTTACATCCTGGACGAGCCGACCACCGGGTTGCACTTCGCAGACATAAACCTGCTACTCAAGGTGCTGCAGCATTTGCGCGACGCCGGCAACACCATCGTGGTGATCGAACACAATCTGGACGTGATCAAGACCGCCGACTGGATCATCGACATGGGCCCCGAAGGGGGCGCCGGTGGCGGCCAGGTAGTAGGTGTGGGCACGCCCGAGCAGATTGCGGCGAATCCGGCCAGTTACACGGGTCACTATCTAAAGCCACTGCTGCACGGCCAGGCACCCGATACCACCCGGGCCGCAGCGTGAAGCACGCCCGCTTCACCTCCCTCGATCTGCTGGCCGCGCTGGCCGTGGTGGTGATCTGGGGCCTGAATTTCGTCGCCATGAAGTTCGCGTTGCACGACTTCACACCGTTCCAGCTCGGTGCAGCGCGCTTTGCGGTCGCCGTGCTGCCTCTGGTTTTTTTCATCCGGCCACCGCGGCTGCACTGGAAGTGGGTCGTGCTGTTCGGCCTGTTCCAGGGGCTGGGTCAGTTCGGCTTTCTGTTCATGGCGCTGAAGGTCGGCATGACGGCCGCGCTGGCCTCGGTGCTGGCGCAAACCCAGATTTTCTTCACCGCCATATTCAGCTTCGTGCTGCTGCACGAGCGTGCCGGGCGGGCCCTGCAGGCCGGGTTGCTGCTGGCGGCACTGGGGCTGGCCTGCTTTGCGATGAATTACCTCGCGCCGCATCTGGACTCTGCCAAGGCAACCACTGCGCTGGGTTTTGTACTGAGCCTGGGCGCGGCGGCCATGTGGGCGGGCTCGAACATCGTGGCGCGCAAGGCGCAGCTGTCTACCGCGATCGAGTTCGATGCCCTGGCTTTCGTGGTCTGGAGCAGCCTGGTGCCGATCCTGCCGTTCATCGGGCTGACGCTGTGGTTCGACGACGGCGCCGTGCGCTGGCTGAGTCTGCCGAGCTGGCGCGCGCTGCCGCTGAGCAGCTGGTTCGCCATTGGCTACCTCGGCTGGGCCGCCACCATCGGCGGTTACGGTCTGTGGACCCAGCTGCTCAAACGCCACACGGCCAACCGCGTGGCGCCGTTCGGCCTGGGTGTGCCAGTGGTGGGACTGGCGGCCGGCATGCTGGTGCTGGGCGAGACCATCACGGCCTGGCAGTGGGCTGGCATCGCGCTGGTGATCTTGTCGCTGATCTGCGTCCTGTTCGGCGACAAGTATTTGAACAGAATAAGGCTCTAGTCCTTACTGAGCATAGACGATAGGCTATCTAAACAATAGCCTTTGCGGACCGTTTGCGCGCTGCCTGCAGCAGGTCGCGCGTCCTTTGCGCCTCGCGCCGCGCGGCCTGCGCAAAGCCCTCGCCGGCCGAGGCGTAGAGGATGGCCCGCGACGAATTCACCACGATCGGAGCGTCGGCCCGCCAGCCTGCTTTCACCGTAGCAGCCGCATCGCCGCCCTGCGCACCAACGCCGGGAATCAAGAGCGGCAGGGTCGGTGCGAGCGCGCGAACGCGCTCGATCTCGCCGGGATAGGTGGCGCCGACGACCAAGCCGAGTTGTCCATTCAGGTTCCACGGGCCTTGTGCGAGTCGTGCCACATGCTCGTACAGCAGCGGTTCGCCCGGCACCGAAGACAGTCGCTGGTTTTGCAGGTCGTCGCCACCAGGGTTGGAGGTGCGGCACAGCAAAAAGGCGCCCTTGCCTTCGTATTTGAGGTAGGGCTGGATTGAGTCGAAGCCCATGAAGGGGGACAGCGTCACCGCATCGGCGCCGTAGCGCTCAAAAGCTTCCCTCGCGTACTGCTCGGCGGTATTGCCGATGTCGCCGCGCTTGGCGTCCAGGATGACCGGCACTTTCGGCGCGTTGCGGCGCAGATGTTCCATCAGGCGCTCGAGCTGGTCTTCTGCCCGGTGCGCGGCAAAGTAGGCGATCTGCGGCTTGAATGCAATCACCAGGTCGGCCGTGGCGTCGACAATGGCGGCGCAGAAATCGTAAATCTTGCTGGCGTCGCCCTTGAGATGCGTCGGAAACCGGGCGGGGTCAGGGTCCAGGCCCACGCACAAGAGCGAGCCGTTGCGCCGCTCGGCGCTGCGCAGCATGTCGAGGAAGGTCATGCCCGGCATTTTACGGTTCCCCCGCACAATACCAGCCCATGCACAAAATCTCGCAACAGCAACTGGCCGCCCTCGTCTTCCTGACGCTGGTCTGGGGCTTGAACTGGCCCATCATGAAACTGGGCGTGAGCGACTTCCCGCCGCTCACCTTCCGCACCCTCTCCATCTGGCTAGGCCTGCCGGTGCTGGGGCTGACCCTGTGGCTGATGAAGGTGCCGTTTCGCATACCGCGCCGCCATTGGAACGAGTTGTTCTGGCTGGCCCTGACCAACATGTTTGTCTGGCAAGGACTGGCGATCGTGGCCGTCAAGTCGCTGTCCAGCGGGCGCGCGGCGATCCTGGGCTACACCATGCCGATCTTCTCGGCCGTGATCGGCACTTTGTTCTTTGGCGAGCGGCTGTTGCCGCGCGCGTGGCTCGGGGTGGCGGCCGCAGGGCTGGGTGTGGTGCTGCTGCTGTGGCACGAGTTCAGCTCCCTCACGGGCAGCCCGCTCGGCGTGCTGGAAATGCTGGTGGCAGCCGCCACCTGGGCGGTGGGCACGCAGTTGCTGCGCCGCACGCGCATCGCAGCACCGACGCTGGCCATTTCTTTCTGGATGATGGTCATGACCGCGCTGGTCATGACGGCCCTGGCCGTGTGTCTGGAGCGACCCCAGTGGAAGACGCCTTCATCCGTGACCTGGAATGCCATCTGGTTCAACGCGCTGGTCGTGTTCGGTATCGCGCAGACCCTGTGGTTCTATCTCGCACGCGGCCTGCCGCCGGTGGCCTCCACTATCAGCGTGATGTTCATTCCGATCCTGGGCGTGTTCAGCGGCGCCTGGTGGCTCGGCGAGGTGCTGCGCTGGCAGGACTGGACCGCCGTGGCGCTGGTGGTGGTGGCGATTGCAGCGGTGCTGCTACCGCGCCGCCGATTCTGAGCACGGCGGCGCGCGCCGGTCAGCGCATCCTCAGGCCGGTGCGCCGGCCGTCCCCGCACGGGTTGGCCGCCTGCCCAACGGCGGCAGATAGCGATCGAGCGCGAGTCCGTCCGTGCGGATCTCGGGCTTATGGCCCGTCACCAGATCGGCCACCAGCTTGCCCGAGCCGCAGGCCATGGTCCAGCCCAGCGTGCCGTGGCCGGTGTTCAGGAACAGGTTGGCATAGCGCGTGGCGCCGATGATGGGGGTGCTGTCGGGCGTCATGGGGCGCAGGCCGGTCCAGAACTCGGCCTTGGGCAGGTCGCCGCCCGGGAACAGGTCGCTCACGACAAGTTCCAGCGTCTCGCGCCGGCGTGGGTTCAGACGCAGATCAAATCCCGCAAGCTCTGCCATGCCACCGACCCGAATGCGGTTGTCGAAGCGGGTCACGGCCACCTTGTAGGTCTCGTCCAGCACGGTCGATTGCGGCGCCAGTGCCGGATCGAGCAGCGGCACGGTGAGCGAGTAGCCCTTGACCGGATACACCGGCAGATCGAGCCCCAGCGGGGCCATAAAGCTGCGCGAATAGCTGCCGAAAGCCAGCACGTAGCGATCGGCGGTCAGCACCTGGCCGCCCGCGCGCACGCCGGTGATGCGGCCACCCTCGGTGACCAGACCATCGACCGGCTGGTCGAAACGAAAATCCACACCCAGCCCGCGAGCGATGGCGGCCAGCCCCGTCGTGAACAGCTGGCAATCACCAGTTTCGTCGTTCGGCAGGCGCAGGCCGCCGGTCAACCGGTCACGCGCCTGCGCCAGCGCGGGCTCGGCGATGGCGAGCTGGTCGCGATCGAGTAGTTCATAGGGCACGCCGCACTCCTGCAGCACGGCGACGTCGCGCTGTACCGCGTCGAGTTGCGCCTGGGTGCGAAACAGCTGCAGCGTGCCGCCGGTGCGCTGTTCATAGTTGATGCCCGTGTCGCTACGCAGCTGGCGCAAGCAGCCCCGGCTGTATTCGGCCACGCGCAGCATGCGTTCCTTGTTCACCGCGTAGCGACCCGACGAGCAGTTCTTGAGCATCGCCGCCATCCAGCGCAACTGGAACAGGCTGCCATCGGGCCGGATCGAGAGCGGCGCGTGTTTCTGGAACATCCACTTGAGCGCCTTGAGAGGAATGCCGGGCGCGGCCCAAGGCGTGGAATAGCCGGGCGAGACCTGACCAGCATTGGCAAAGCTGGTTTCCTGCGCCGGGCCGCTCTGGCGATCGAGGAGCACCACCTCGGCACCGGAACGGGCCAGGTAATAAGCCGTTGTGGTGCCGATGACACCACCACCCAAAACGATCACTTTCATGGCGCACTCCACTGTGAACAAGATATGTGACTAGTCTATTAACTTGATCGCCATAAGATTCACTGAAATAATCCAGATGTACAGCCATTTCAACCAAAATGATCTGGTATCAACCATGGGAACAGTGAAATGACCGACCTCGACCGCATCGACCGGAAAATCCTCGACATCCTGCAGCGCCAGGGGCGTATTTCCATGACCGATCTGGCCGAACAGATCGGCCTGTCGACCTCACCGTGTTCCGAGCGCGTGCGGCGTATGGAGCGCGACAAGATCATCACCGGCTACCACGCCCGCGTGGACCCTGTGGCACTGGGCAAGACCCTGCTGGTGTTCGTGGAAATCACACTGTCGTCCAAGTCCGGCGATGTGTTCGACAAGGTTCGCCAGGAACTGGTGAATGTGCCCGAGGTCATGGAGTGCCACCTGGTATCCGGCCACTTCGACTACCTGGTCAAGGCGCGATTGGGCGGAATGAGCGAGTACCGCCATCTGCTGGGCGACATTCTCAAAAAACTGCCAGTGACGGCTGAATCCCACAGCTATGTGGTGATGGAAGAGCTCAAGGAAAGCCTGTTCGTGCCGGTGGACCGGTGAGGGGCCGGCGCGCTCTGTCCTCGCCAACGCGCCGCCCGCTCACGCTGGCTGCTGCATCACCTCGAGCGCCAGGCACAGGTCAGCCCAAGCCTTGGCCTTGTCGGGCAGGTTGCGCAGCAGGTAGGCCGGATGGTAGGTGGCGATCACCGGCACGCCGCGGTACTGGTGCACCTGGCCGCGCAGCTTGCCCAGCGGCAGCTTGTGCACCTCGGGCACGGTCTCCTGCAACAATGAATTCACGGCAAAGCGGCCCATCGCCAGAATAATCTTCGGCGCCAGCAGCTCGATCTGGCGGCGCAGGTAGGGCGCGCACTGCGCCACCTCTTCGGGCTCGGGGTTGCGGTTGCCGGGCGGGCGGCATTTGACGACGTTGGCGATGAATACGTTGGTGTGGCGGTCCAGCCCGATCGCCTTGAGCATGTTGTCGAGCAGCTTGCCGGCCTGGCCGACGAAGGGTTCGCCGGCCAGGTCTTCCCGCTCGCCGGGCGCCTCGCCCACGATGAGCCAGTCGGCGTGCGGCGCCTGGCCCGGCATTTGCGGCGCCTGGCCGACGCCGAACACCGTGTTGTGGCGGCCCTCGCAAAGCTTGCAGGCGCGACAACCCGACACCGCGGCCTGTAACGTGGGCCAATCCATGCCATCGATGCCCGGGGGCGGCGGCTGCAGCGCCGTTACCCCCCGATTTTCCGCATGTTTTACCGCCTTAGCCCTGACCGGTTCTTCATTAGTAGCTATTGATTCAGGAGTTTTCGCCGCGATGGCCGCGCGCAGCGCAGGTGCTTCCGGCACGGCGCCGGCAACGCCTTTCTCAGCGACGGGGAGCGGCGCAGCGATTTCGGCCTCGGGCGCCGTGCGCGGCCACCAGACCCGGATGTTCATCTCGGCCAGCATGGCGCGCTGGCGCTCGTCGAGGTCCAGGCTCACAGCTTCAAACTCATGACGATCGCGTCCTCGCGCTTGCCCTGAACGGCGGGGTAGTAGTTCTTGCGCTGGCCGACGCGCCGGTAGCCATAGCGCTCGTAAATCTGCTGCGCGCGGTAGTTGCTGATGCGCACCTCCAGCCACAGCCACTGGGCGCCCTGTCCGCGCGCCCACAGCGTGAGCGCGTCCAGCATAACGCGCGCCCAGCCTTGGCCCTGGTGCACCGGCGCCACGGTGATGTTGAGCAGATGCACCTCATCGACGCCCTTCATGGCGACGAAGTAGCCCAGCAGGTTCTCGCCGGCCATCAAAAGCTGCGCCTGGTAGCCCGCCGCCACGGAGTCGGCAAAGTGATTGCGCGCCCACGGATGGGCATAGGCAGTCTGCTCGATGGCCACGACCTCATCGAGCCGCGCCGCAGTCATCCGCTCAAACTGGGCTTCCAGGGCTTTGAAGACGGCACTCATGTGAAGGGGGAGAAGGGTCGGGTGAAGGTTCAATTCACCGGCGACAGCGCGGCACGCTCGGCCGCGCGCTCGTCGGTGGTTTTCGCCACTTTATCGCGAATATAGAGCGGCAGGGCCTGCTCGGCAGATACCGCATGGCCGGCGGCGATCAGGCTTGGGGCCAGCCGCAGCATGGCCGTGGCGGTAGGCAATGCCTCCAGGCACTGCAGGCCTTGCGGCAGGCGCGCGCCGTACGCGGCAGCCACGTTGCCGGCCAGCGCCCAGCCCGCCCTGACCGCCAGGTTTTCAGGTCGAATCAGGTCAACGCCCTCATCCATTCTCCACAAGTCGCTAGCAAATTCATAGTTGGCAACATAGATCTCGTCCATCCGCGCATCCAATAGCGCCTGCACGCGGGTGACGCCGTGCCGGTGCCGGGCCTCTTCCGCGACGGCCAGCAGGGTGTCGATGGGCAGCACCTTGACTTCGGCGGGGGAGCTGGCGCCGGACTGCAATTTGGCACTGGCGCCGAACGCCAGCCCCTGCGCCACCGAGCAGGCGGTGCGCAACCCGGTGAACGAGCCCGGGCCGCGACCGAAGGCGATCGCATCGAGCTGCTCGAACTTCAGCCCGGCCTGCACCAACAGCGCCTGGATCGCCGGAATCAGCGCGGCGGAGGCCTGCGCGCCCCCCGCCCCGGTGTGCTGCCATAGCTGGCTGCCATTCATCACGGCGATCGACATGACTTCGGTGCTGGTATCGAACGCGAGCAGCTTCATGCGCGGCAATCCTGGCGCGGGCAGGGCAGGCTAGGGGCGAAACACATGGCCCGATTATCAAGGGACTGGATAATCCCGGCATGTCCCTCCTGCCCCGCTGCGCGCTGGCGCTGTCCTGTCTGACGCTGGGCACGGCCCTGGCCCAGGCTATCCCCCGTGAAATTGCCGGTCCGTTGGCGCGTGCCGGGGTGCCGCCGAGCGCGGTGAGCCTGCTGGTACTGCCGCTCGATGGCGCACCGGCCCGCCTGAGCCACCGTGCCCAGGTCCCCATGAGCCCGGCCTCGGTAATGAAGCTGGTCACCACCGACGCGGCGCTGGACCTGCTCGGGCCCGACTTCACCTGGAAAACGCGCTTTTACATCGATGGCACGCTGGACAACGGCGTCGTCAATGGCAACCTGGTGATTCGCGGCGGCGGCGATCCGAAATGGGTGATCGAGCGCATTCA
>JBDTCK010000015.1:0-60689 GCA_039923645.1 Rhodoferax sp. | reverse complement strand
CCTGGGTGAGCAGGCTCAGGTCGGTTCCCTTGGGCATGTACTGCCGAAGCAGGCCGTTGGTGTTCTCGCACGTGCCGCGCTGCCAAGGGCTGTGTGGGTCGCAGAAGTAGATCTTCACCCCGGTCTGTGCTGCCAGGTCCGCGTGGCGCGACATCTCCTTGCCCTGGTCGTACGTCAGGCTCTGGCGCATCGGCTCGGCGATAGAATTAAGCTTGGCAGAAAACCCAGCGAGCGCCGAGGCGGCCGTAGCGTCGTCCATCTTGGCCAGCAGTACCAGACGGCTCGTTCGCTCGACCAGCACGCCCACCGAGGACTTGTTTCCGGCTCCCTTGATGAAGTCACCTTCCCAGTGGCCGGGCATTACGCGATCCTCGACTTCGGGCGGGCGCACGTGGATGCTGACCATCTCCGGAAGCTGGCCACGGCGGTCCATGCCGCGGCTACGCGGCATGCGCGTGCTGCGCCCGTGGCGCAGGCAGCTGATGAGCTGACGGCGTAGCTCGCCTCTGGGCTGGGCGTAGATCGCGTTGTAGATAGTCTCGTGGGACACGTGGCGTTCTGGTTCGTTGGGGAACACCCGCTTGAGGGTACTCGCGATCTGCTGGGGCGACCACTTCCAGTTGAGCAAGGTGAGCACCACGCGCCATGCGACGCTGTTGACGTCAAGCTTGAGTGCAGGACGCGCCGCCTGACGACGCCCGTCGCAAGTCACCTGTGCCGCATGCGAGGCATAGACCATCGCAGGCGCTATGTTGCGCCCAAACTCGCGGCTGATCGTCGAAGGCGAGCGCCCCAGCATTCGGGCCATGGCCCGAATGCTGGAACCCTGCTGCCGCATGCTGGCCATCGTGATGCGATCCTCGGGCTGGAACTGTCGATACTTCGTTTGTTCTTGCATGTGCACACCTTACGTGAGTTGCGGGTGTTGCACTTCAAACTTGAGGCCGCCCTTTGATAAACCAATTACTTACTGTGCATAGCTATACAAGGATGTACACGGACAGCTAGGTGAAAGCGCAGTACAGGTGGGGGTATAAATTGAGAAAGTGCCTGTCTTTCAAGCGTAGTACCCCCAGCCAGCCGTGGGCCTGACGGCGGCGCATCAAGGCTAGCCGCCCCTAATATCGGAGCACTGTGCTGCGTCGAGCAGATCGGTGGTCGGCATATCACGGCCAAGCTCCGATTTTTCGTATCGGTCGTCGTCGGGCGATTGGAGACTGAGTGTTGATCCGGGGCATACTGGGCGCCTTAGTTTCAAAAGGAGCCCGGCGATGTCCAGGATTTCACTGTTTCTCCGCACGCTTCCCGTTGCGCTGCTGGTCGGTGCTGCAGCCTGTGGGCTGTCGGCGCAGGCCCAAACCCAATCCGGGGCGCACGAGGGGGCCACCACTTCTTCCGATGGCGGTGTCGTCCAGGGTATTGAGAAAACTACCAAAAAGGCCGCCAACGCGACAAAGCGCACCGCAAAAAAAGTTGGCAATGCGACCAGCAAAGCGGCTAGCCGCGCATCGGGGGCGGTCCGCCGTACGGGTGAGAAAATTGGCAAGAAACTCCCCAAAGGCCACGAGGCGCCGCCAGTGGATGAGCAGGGAAGGCCCGGCAACAAAGCCTCTTGAACGTCGGGCCCAAAGAGGCGAAGCCCGCGTTGGCGGGCTTTTTTGTCAGCGCAAGTCCGCCTC
Organism: Rhodoferax sp.; assembly: GCA_039923645.1. Taxonomy (GTDB): domain Bacteria; phylum Pseudomonadota; class Gammaproteobacteria; order Burkholderiales; family Burkholderiaceae_C; genus Rhodoferax_A. The sequence goes on along the minus strand of JBDTCK010000015.1, from coordinate 59,010 downwards.
TCGACTGTCGAGCGGGGTTAGAAACGAATTAGGCTGCAATTCCCCCGATAGGGTGGCGAAGTTGCTGTGCAGGGCACCGTTTCCGCTGTCTGGAGTGGGGCTCAGTGGGCTGAGGTCGCTGTTGCGTATGTCGCGCTGGCGGCTCAGTACGCCGCGCAAATTGGCCCGGGCCGCGGACATTGCTCTTTCATCGCGCTCCCGGTCCATGCTCATGGCAGCCATCTCGCCGAGAAACTCGGTCCGGATTTCACTCATAGCCGGCAGTCGATCGGATTCGATCACGGTATAGGCGATGCCGCACTGACTCAACAGCTTGCGCTTGAGGTGCTGGTTTTTTTCCGCCAAACCAAAACGCCCAGGAACGTCCACGCAGCCGATGACATGGCCGTCGGCGCGACAGATGGTGAATGTGCAATACACGCCGGTCAGCAATTGGTACCAGTGCAGACCCTGCTCCTTGCTGCGGGGCATGGTGAACCGGGTGACCGGGATCTTGATCATGACATGGTGACCAAAAAAGGCCCTGGCCAACCAGCGCCACACCTGACGTTCCTTGGTGTTCACCAAGGTTCGCGGGCTCAACGGCCACCGTTTTGGAATCCGGCGGCGCTCGTGTGCCTGACGACGAAGCCACCAGGCGTGACAAGCCGCGCCAAGCATCAGGCTGGCCAGCAATGCCAATCCGATTGAAAACCCTCCTGTGTATTTGTCCATATTTTCCAGTGCTCCGGTCGTGCTTTTGAGTGTAACTAAAGTTTACAAATGAAGTCCATAGTGCAGTCCGGTAAAAAGTCACAGAAACGCCTTTGGACTGCATCAATTGATGTGCGATCGACCTGCTGAAGCACAATGGCGTCATGCGCACCATGTCATTGCAGGACATTCTTTATACCCAGGGATTCGGTACGCGCCGAGTCTGTGCGGGGTTGATTCAACAGGGATTTGTCTCAATAGCCCAGCAAACACCGATTGATCCTGCTATGGAGTTCGTAGCGACGGGTTTGCAGTTTACGGTGCGGGATGCAGCGTGGGAATACCACACGCTGGCGTACCTGATGTTGCACAAGCCAGCCGGCACCGAATGCTCGCAAAAGCCTTCGACCTGGCCGAGCATTTATACGCTGCTGCCATCGCCGCTGCGATTGCGGCCGCAGAAAGGGGCCGTGCAGGGCGTGCAGGCCGTCGGTCGGTTGGATCAGGACACGACGGGCCTGTTACTGCTGACCGATGATGGCAAGTTTATTCACCGCATGAGTTCGCCCCGACACCACGTCGCCAAGGTTTATGAGGTCACGACCAGGCATCCGCTTGATGACAAACAGGTCAGCAAACTGCGCGGCGGGGTGGTTCTGGACGACGACCCCAAGCCGGTCCGTGCCAGCGCCTGTGACGCGGTGGCGCCTCATCATCTGCGCCTGACGCTGACTGAAGGCAAGTACCATCAAGTCAAGCGCATGGTGGCTGCCGTCGGCAACCGGGTCGAGGCTCTGCATCGCTCGCAAATCGGCGGTCTGGTGTTGCCTGGTGACTTAGCGCCGGGCCAATGGCGCTGGCTGGGTGACGATGAACTCGCCCTGATCGCGGGGTGAGAGCGGTTTATTACAGAGGCGCTAGGAAATCGGCAATCAGTCGGGTGGTCAGCGCCGCTTGATCTCGATGCGGAGAATGTCCGCAATGCTCAATCTTTTGTAGCGTCACGCGTCCATTGGACGTATGGATCTGCTCAATTTGCTGCATGGTTCCGTAGGCGTCCTGTACGCCCTGGACAGCCAGTATGGGAGCGTCGATGCGCTGGCAATCGGCGCGAATGTCAAAGTTGAGGAACGCCTTGTCCAGCCAGATGTCGTTCCACTGCCAGAATGCGCAGTCCACGTCCGCGTGGTAACGCGCCAGTCGTTCGCGCAGGTCGCCGGACTCGAATGCGGTGCGAGCCTGCGCGATCGAGCGCACTGAAATGTCTTCGACGATCACATGGGGGGCCAATACGACACAGGCCTTCACCGGATAACGACTCGCATACAGCAGCGCAATGCTGGCGCCGTCGGAATGACCGAGTAGCACTGGCTCGTCGATCTGCAGCACGCGCAGCAGTTCCGGCAGAACTTCCCAGGCCTCCAGGTGCATATAGTCGGGTTGCAACCGACCCACGCGCAGGCCATTGCGTTCGCCGGGCGCGCCGCGCACATCGGTTACTGGATCGGACTGGCCGTAGCCGCGGCGCGAATAGACCACGCCGGTGCGCCTGGTGGCCACGCACACCTGCTGCGGCCAGTCGCGCCACATCGCAACCGAGCCCAAGCCTTCGTGCAGGAAAACGATCGGCGAGCGTCGAGGCTCGCCGGCTGCGGCCTCGATCTGGTGTACTTCCAGCTGTACGCCATGGATACGAATCAAACTCATGGGGGAATGGTAAGGGATCAATCTGACCGATGCCCGGCCGGTGCCGCCGCTGTATGCTCACGCCATGGCTCTTTTTCTCGATTCGTTCTGGCGTGCGGTGGCGTACTGTCTGCGCCCACGCGTGATCGCGTTGTCGTTTCTGCCACTCATCATCATGGTGGCGCTCGCCTTGGGTTTAGGTTATTTTTTCTGGACACCTGCGCTGGATTGGGTGCGCGGCGTGCTTGATTCCTCCGTCTGGCTCACCCACCTGTGGTCGTGGCTGGACGGTGTTGGTGCGGGCAACCTCAAGACGGTGGCGGCGCCGCTGATTGTTATCTTCACCGTGACACCGTTGCTGGTGATCGTATCGCTGCTGCTCGTGGCCGCCATGATGACCCCCGCGCTGGTGGGGCTGGTCGCCGAGCGCCGCTTTCCCGATCTGGAGCGCAAACGGGGTGGCTCACTACTGCTCAGCATTTTCTGGTCGCTCGGCTCCACTCTGCTGGCTGCTATCGCCCTGGTGATCTCCATTCCGCTGTGGTTGGTGCCACCCTTGATTTTGATTTTGCCTCCGCTGATCTGGGGCTGGCTTACCTACCGCGTCATGACATTCGACGCATTGGCCGAATACGCCAGTCGCGATGAGCGGCGCGAGATCTTCCGCCGCCATCGGGGCTGGCTGCTGGGTATTGGCGTGCTGTCGGGCTATTTGGGCGCGGCGCCCAGCATCGTATGGGCCTCGGGTGCGCTGTTTGCCGCCGCATTTGTGATTCTGGTGCCTGTCGCCATCTGGATCTACACACTGATATTTGCCTTGTCGTCGCTGTGGTTCTCGCACTATTGCCTCACCGCCCTGGAAAGCCTGCGTGCGCAGGCCGACGTTGTCGTGCCACCCGTACCGGTTACTCCTATCGCTCCCACCTTGTCCGATGACCTCTATCCCGACCCCGCAATCACCCACACCCGTACACCTTGAAGCGCGGCCCCAATTCGGGCTCATCATCGTTGGGGACGAGATACTCTCGGGCAAGCGCGCCGATAAGCACATGCCCAAGGTCATCGAACTGCTGGGCGAACGCGGCCTGCAACTCGACTATGCTGAGTGCCTTGGCGACGTGCCGGAGCGCATTACTGCCGCGCTGCGCCGCGCCTTGGCGTCGGGCGATGTAGTGTTCAGTTGTGGCGGCATCGGGGCCACGCCCGACGACCATACCCGCCAATGCGCCGCAAAAGCGCTTGGTGTCCCCCTGGCACTACATCCGCAAGCGGAGCAACTGATTCGAGAGCGCATGCAGGATATCGCCAAGGACCAGGGCACACCGTATGAGCCGGATCGGGCCGACAACGTCCACCGGCTCAACATGGGCGTCTTTCCCCAAGGAGCGCAACTGATTCCCAACCCCTACAACAAGATCCCTGGCTTCAGCTGTTGCGGGCCGGGCGGTGGGTCGGTTCATTTCGTTCCGGGGTTTCCGGTCATGGCGTGGCCCATGATCGCGTGGGTGCTCGACCATCATTACGCGCAGCTGTTTCAGCGCGCCGCGTACGTGGAAAAATCCGTCATCGTGTTTGGTTCCATGGAGGCAACCCTCACGCCCTTGATGCAGGAGATCGAGCGCAGATACTACGGCGTCAAAGTGTTCAGTCTGCCCAGCGTGGACCACCCCGACTATGGACGCCACATAGAACTCGGCGTCAAGGGCGATCCGGTTGTGGTAGTTGCCGCCTATTCGGCCCTGTTGGCAGGACTGCACAACTTCAATGCGCGATTAGGCCCCGAATTGGTGCGAGAAACATAACGCACCAACAGCGTGCATCAATTTTTTGCCCCGTTATGGTGCGATGCGGATCTTGCCGGGTCAAAGAAGCGCATCCGGATGGCAGTAGCGCGTTGCCTCAAGGCAAAATATAAGACTGCGCCAATGGCAGATGAGCCGGCTTTGGCACAGAAACTGCATTACCTCCCCGTCCCCCTAATTTTTTAGCTAACTTCCAACCAGGAGAAATTGATGGCAAAGACCGTCGCAGACGTGATGAAAATGGTGAAGGAAAACGAAGTCAAGTTTGTCGACTTCCGTTTCACCGACACGCGTGGCAAAGAGCAGCACGTGACTGTGCCCACTTCGCATTTCGATGAAGACAAGTTCAGCTCCGGCCATGCCTTCGACGGTTCGTCCATTGGTGGCTGGAAGGGCATTGAGGCCTCCGACATGCTGCTGATGCCGGACGCCAACACCGCCAACATCGACCCGTTTTTCGAAGAGACCACGCTCTTCATGAGCTGCGATGTGCTGGAGCCCGGCGATGGCAAGGCCTATGACCGGGACCCACGCTCGATCGCCAAGCGCGCCGAAGCCTACCTCAAGGCTTCCGGCATTGGCGACACCGCCTTTTTCGGGCCGGAACCCGAGTTCTTCATCTTTGACGATGTGCGCTGGAACACCGACATGTCGGGGACGTTTGTCAAGATTGACGAATACGAAGCACCCTGGAACAGCGGCAAAAAGCTCGAAGGCGGCAACCGCGGCCACCGTCCTACCGTCAAGGGTGGATATTTCCCCGTGCCACCCGTCGACAGCACGCAGGATCTGCGCGCTGAAATTTCGCTGGTTCTCGAATCACTGGGCGTCCCGGTGGAAGTGTTCCATCACGAAGTGGGCGGTGCCGGCCAGAACGAAATCGGCACCAAGTTCAGCACGCTGGTCGAGCGAGCCGACTGGACCCAGGTCCTCAAATATGTAGTCTGGAACGTGGCCAACAGCTATGGCAAGACCGCCACCTTCATGCCCAAGCCTCTGGTCGGCGACAACGGCTCGGGCATGCATGTGCACCAGTCGGTCTGGAAAGACGGCAAGAACCTGTTCGCGGGCGATGGCTACGCCGGCCTGTCGGACTTTGCACTGTACTACATCGGGGGCATCATCAAACATGCGCGTGCGCTCAATGCCATCACCAATCCCGGCACCAACAGCTACAAGCGCCTCGTGCCTGGCTACGAAGCCCCGGTGAAGCTGGCGTACTCAGCGAAAAACCGCTCGGCGTCCATCCGCATCCCCTACGTGGCCAACCCCAAAGGTCGCCGCGTCGAGGCGCGCTTTCCTGATCCGCTGATGAACCCTTATCTCGGTTTTGCGGCGCTGCTGATGGCGGGCCTGGACGGCGTCGAAAACAAGATCCACCCTGGTGAAGCAGCCACCAAGGACCTGTACCATCTGCCCCCCGAGGAAGATGCCAAGGTGCCAACCGTCTGTCACAGCCTGGACCAGGCGCTGGACTGCCTGGATGCCGAGCGCGGCTTCCTGACCAAGGGCGGCGTGTTCTCCGACAGCATGCTGGACGCCTATATCGAGTTGAAGATGGGCGAAGTCACGCGTCTGCGCATGGCCACGCACCCCATCGAGTTTGAGATGTACTACTCTCTGTAATTTGTCATTGAACCGGAAAAAGGGCGGCCCGAGCCGCCCTTTTTTGTGGGTAGTCGCCTGTGACAGCTGACTGCCAGCGCGTGCTGCAAGGCGGGTTTTACGTTCGAAGTCGATTAGGCGATACTTCGGTGAACTTCCTGCAGCGTGTCATGCTCGGAAAGCGTATGAAAAAAACACTATTGACCTTACTCCTCCCATTCGCCGCCGTCGTTCTTGCCTCCAGCAGCTTTGCACAGGGCCAGATCTACCGCTGCGGCAACGAGTACACCAACAATGCCTCCGATGCAAAGGCCCGTGGCTGCAAGCCCTTTGCAGGTGGCAACATCACCATCGTGCCGGGCACCCGCCCCAGCGCGGCTGCCGCACCTGCGCGCGCCGGCGCTGCCTCCCAGCCGCGGGTGGGCGCAGCCGACCAGCGGGCTCGCGATGCGGATGCGCGTGTCATCCTGGAATCAGAGCTCGCCAAGGCTCAAGGCCGCCAGACCGAGCTGCTCGCCCAATACAACAATGGTGAGCCCGAAATGCTGGGCCCCGAGCATCGCAACCACCAGAAATATCTTGATCGAATCGCAGACATGAAGGCGAGCATTGACCGCAACCAGAGCGATATTGCGGGCATCCAGCGCGAACTCGCCCGCCTTCCCGCGCCACAATAGACGGCTTGAGAAAGTCCGACCCCCTTGCTGCTTCGCGTTTTCAGGCGTTCGACCTGCTGGCGACGCTGGTCGCCGTCGTGCACAACGACGGCACGGTGCTGTTTGCCAATTCGGCGCTCGAAGATGCCATTGGCGCGTCGCGTCGCGCCATAAAAGGCTCGTCGTTCGCGGGTTTCTTCACTGAACCCCATGTCATGAGGAATGCCCTTAGCGGTGCCGATAGTAACGAGTTTGCGGCGCTGCGCTATGACGCGTGGCTTCATCGCCTCAATCACGAACCCATTCCGGTGCACGTGATCGTGGCGCAAACCGAAAAGCACAGCGAGATCATCGTCGAGCTGCTGCCGCTCGAGCAACAAGCCCGGCAGGAGCGCGAGGAGCGACTGCTCGACCAGGCCCAGGCGAACAAGGAGCTGATCCGCAACCTGGCGCACGAGATCAAGAATCCCCTGGGCGGCATCCGCGGCGCGGCCCAGTTGCTGGAGATGGAGATCGACTCGCGCGAGTTGACCGAGTACACGCAGGTCATCATCCACGAGGCCGATCGCCTGCAAACGCTGGTGGACCGCTTGCTGGCGCCGCACCGCAAGCCCCACGTGGTGGGGGACGTAAACATCCACGAGGTGTGCGAGCGCGTGCGGGCATTGATCCAGGCGGAGTTTCCGAGGGGCTTGCGCGTGGTTCAGGACTACGACACCTCGATCCCCGAGTTTCGCGGCGACCGTGAGCAGCTGATCCAGGCGCTGCTCAATATTGTTCAAAACGCCGCACAGGCACTGGCCGAGCGCGTCAGGACGGGTGATGCGCAGATCATTTTGCGCACCCGGATTGCCCGACAGGTGACTTTCGGCAAACAGCGCTACCGCCTGGCATTGGAATTGCATGTCATTGACAATGGGCCCGGGGTGCCGGACTCGATCAAGGACCGCATTTTCTTCCCGCTGGTGTCGGGCCGGGACGGCGGCTCCGGGCTGGGTTTGACGCTGGCACAAACTTTTGTGCAGCAACACCACGGCTTGATCGAGTGTGACAGTGCGGCGGGCCACACGGATTTCAAAATGCTGATTCCGTTGCCCTGACCGTTTGACCTGAGGTGACAGACAACCCATGAAGCCGATCTGGATAGTTGATGATGACCAGTCGATCCGCTTCGTACTGGAGAAGGCACTGCTGCGCGAAGACCTGCCCACGCGCAGCTTCACCAACCCGCGCGACGTGCTCTCCGCCCTCGACGAAAACGCGGACGGCGGCCCCCAGGTGCTGGTGAGTGACATCCGCATGCCGGGGGGCTCGGGTCTGGAGCTCCTGGAAAAGGTCAAGGCAAGGCATCCGGGACTGCCGGTCATCATCATGACCGCGTTCTCGGACCTGGACAGCGCCGTTTCGGCGTTTCAGGGCGGCGCCTTCGAATACCTGCCCAAGCCCTTCGATTTGCCCAAGGCGGTCGAGCTGATCCGCCGCGCGGTCGAAGAGAGCCAGCGCGAAGAGGTGGCCGAAGAGCGCATGGCCGAGGCGCCCGAAATGCTGGGGCAGGCGCCTGCCATGCAGGACGTGTTCCGCGCCATCGGTCGCCTGTCTCAAAGCAACGTCACCGTCATGATCACCGGCGAATCCGGCTCGGGTAAGGAACTGGTGGCCCGCGCCCTGCACAAGCATTCGCCGCGCGGCGACGCCGGCAACAACGGCCCCTTCGTAGCCATCAACACGGCGGCGATCCCCAAAGATCTGCTGGAATCCGAATTGTTTGGCCACGAGCGTGGCGCCTTCACGGGCGCGCAAACCATGCGCCGCGGACGCTTCGAGCAAGCCGACGGCGGTACGCTGTTCCTCGACGAGATCGGCGACATGCCGTTTGACTTGCAGACGCGCCTGCTGCGGGTGCTCTCGGACGGGCACTTCTACCGGGTCGGCGGCCATACGGCCGTCAAGACCAATGTGCGCGTGATCGCCGCCACCCACCAGGACCTGGAGCAGCGCGTCAAAGACGGCGCTTTCCGCGAGGATTTGTTCCACCGCCTGAACGTGATCCGACTGCGCTTGCCGGCACTGCGCGAGCGTCGCGAAGACATCCCCACGCTGACGCGCCACTTCCTGCAGCAAAGTGCCAGGCAGCTCGGAATCGAGCCCAAGCGCATTTCCGACGCGGCGCTGGCCCGCTTGGTCGTGTTTGATTTCCCTGGCAATGTGCGCCAGCTGGAGAATATTTGCCACTGGCTGACCGTGATGGCACCGGCGCAAGTCATCGAGCCCAAGGATTTGCCGCCTGAGGTTTTGCTGACGGTACAGGATCAGAGCTGGGCGCCGCTACCCGCCGCTGCGGCACCGATCGAGCAACACGGGGTCGATCCGAGCGACGCCACAGACACCACTGCTACTGGGGCGTCGGCGGCTACGGCCTTGGGCACGACTTTGCCCCTCGCGCCCGCGGGCAGCTGGGAGCACGGGCTGGACGCCGAGGCACAGGGGCTGCTGGCTGCCGGTCGCCTTGATGTGTGGGACGAGCTGACACGCCGCTTCGAGTCCCGCCTGATCCTTACGGCGCTGGCCAGCACCAAGGGCCGGCGGATCGAGGCGGCGCACCGGCTGGGCATTGGCCGCAATACCATCACGCGCAAGATCCAGGAACTGGGTCTTGAGTGAAATCAGCCTCTAACCATTGAATGGTATACGCAGTTAGCTAGTAAAACTATAGTAATGGAAGATCAACGACGACCGGCGCGTGATCGCTCGGGCGTTCGTTTTTGCGCGGTGTCTTGTCGATGGTGCAGCCCTGCACCTTGGGCTTGAGCGTCTGGCTGACCAGGATGTGGTCGATGCGCATGCCGTGATTGCGCCGAAAGCCGAAATCACGGTAGTCCCACCAGCTGTAGCTTTTTTCGGGCTGCGGAAATAACCGGTGGGCGTCGGCGAGACCCAGTGCAATCAGGGCGCGAAGGTGGTAACGCTCTTCTTCCGTGCAATGGATCTGGTCGCGCATCCCTTCCGGGTCCCACACGTCGGCGTCGTCGAACGTGATGTTGTAGTCGCCCATCAGCACCAGTTGCGGATGCATCGCCAGCTCCTCACGCACCCAGTCGCGCAGGGCGCGCAGCCAGTGCATCTTGTATTCGAACTTCTCGGTTCCCGGTGCCTGTCCGTTCGGAAAGTACGCGCCGATAACGCGCACGCCATCTACCGTGCCGCACAGCACGCGCGACTGGTCGTCGCTGAAGCCAGGGATGTTCCGGATCACGTCGGTGGCCGGACTGCGCGACAGCAGTGCCACGCCGTTGTAGGTTTTCTGACCGAAGCTTTGGGCCTGGTAGCCTGCCTCCAGAAAAGCCGCGGCGGGGAATTTGTCGTCCGTCATCTTCAGCTCCTGCAGCGCCAACACGTCCACCGGATTCGCGGCCAGCCAGTCCAGCACCTGCGGCAACCGCACGGTGAGCGAGTTGATATTCCAGGTGGCAAGTTTCATGGTTTTTCAAGAATTGAATTTATGACAAGTGATCTTTTGGCGTTGCACCGTCGTCGCTCCTTCCACGCCGTCTTGCACAATGCCTTCATACCGTCGGCGAGCGCACGTCCGATGCCTGCGCAGAATTATCGTCCGCCGGGTTGTGCGAAAGTCGCAGCAGTCGGGCGAGCTTGAACCAGAGCTTGCCGAGCCGTCGGAAATCGGTCGCTGATGCAGCGGTCGCTGCAGTGCATATCGGTTCAAGGCCGGGTGGGCGCCTGCCTGCCCGCGGGCCAACCCGCCAGCCTCGCGTCGCTATGGCGTCGGCAGCACCACGGGATCGCCATCGACCAGCTCGACGATCGCCCGAACGGCAGCGACATAGCCCTTCGCGCCGAGACCGGCGATCACGGCCGTCGCCGCACGCGACATCAGCGAGTGTTGATAGATCTCTTCGCGGCGATGAATGTTGGAGATGTGCAACTCGATGATCGGCCCGGGGAACATTTTCAGCGCGTCCAGGATCGCAATCGAGGTGAAGGAGTAGGCTGCCGGGTTAATGACGATGCCGCTGGCTCGTTCGGTAGCCTCGTGGATCCAGTCGATCATCTGGGTCTCGCTGTTCGTCTGGCGAAACTCGAGCGCCTGCGTCCCCGCGGTCTGCCGGCACAGCGCCTCGATCTGGGCCAGCGTCGTGCGTCCGTAGATCTCCGGCTCGCGCATTCCGAGGCGATTCAGATTCGGACCGTTAAGCACGTAGATTGGTTTATTCATGTGGCGTCCTCGAAAACTCCGGCGTCAACCCTTGTAACCCATCAGGCGCGGCAGCCACAAGACGGTTTCCGGCACAAACGTGATCAGTGCGAGCATTGCAATCGCCGCGAGAATGAAGGGCACGCACTCGCGCACGATCGCACTCAGCGGCTGGCGCGTCATGTTGGCAACAATGAACAGCAGCAGCCCGAAGGGCGGCGTCAGCAGGCCGATCATGATGTTGACAACCACGACGACGCCGAAGTGCACGGTGTCTATGCCCAGCGCCTTCACGGCGGGGATGAAGATCGGCACGATGATGAGCAGGATGGTCGTGCCCTCGAGCAGGCAGCCCAGAATCAGCAAGACTGCATTGACGAGCAGCAGAAATCCGACTTTGGAGAGGTGAAAGCCCTGAATGAAGTGCTGCACCTCCACCGGAATGTTTTCGGCCGTCACGACATAGTTGAAAGCCAGCGCGCCAGCGATCAGCATGCCCACCGAAGTGGTGGCCTTGCCGCTGGAGAGCAACACGTCGTAAAGCTGGCGCGGCGTGATCGCGCGATAAATCACTGCAGCGGCAAATAGCGCGTAGGCTGCGGCAGCAGCGGCCCCTTCGGTGGGCGTCATCACTCCGCCGTAAATCCCGACGAGCAGGACGACTGGCAGCAGCAGCGCCGGAAAGGCCTCGATCGTCGCGCGTGGCACCTCGCGCAGCTTCACCGGGGGCTCGACCGGATAGTTCCGGCGCCGGGAGATGACCGCATTCATCACCATGAACGCCAGACCCAGCAACAACCCTGGGACCACGCCACCAAGAAAGAGGTAGCCGATCGAGGCGTCCGAGACGAGCGCGTAAATCACCATCGGGATCGACGGCGGAATGATCGGTCCGATGATCGCTGCCGAGGCGGTGATGGCGGCCGCGTACGCGACCGGATACTTGCCGCCGCGCGTCATCATGCCGATGATGATGCGTCCGATTCCGACCGCATCGGCGATCGCTGAGCCCGACATGCCGGCGAAGATGATGTTGGAGACAATGTTGACGTGTCCGAGCCCGCCCCTGAATCGTCCGACAAGCATCAGACAGAACTTCAGAAGCCGGTCGGTGAGGCTGCCCGTATTCATCAGATCGGCTGCGAGGATGAACAGTGGCACCGCAAGCAGCACGTAGCTGTTGTACAAGCCGTTCAGAATCTGCTCGGCGGCTGTGCCGGGGTCGAGGCCCGCCGCGAAGAGGTAGAAGACCGATGCGCCGATCATCGCAAGTGCGATCGGCAGGCCGGCCAGCGCGAGCGCGACCAGAATGATCACACACATCAGAAAAGGTGACAGGCCCATCATTCGAAACGGTCTCCTGTGACATCAGCAGCGCCTTCGGGCAACCTGCCGCGCCAGGCTCGCCACATCACTCGTGTCTGGCGCACGATGCACATGAGCGCAAACACTACGTAAATGGAATAAAGGTAGTCGAAGGGAATCCGCAGGTACGCTGAGTGTTCGCGATGCATGAACTCGACATAGCGCCACGTGGCCGGCAGCGAAAGCGCCATCAACACAACCAGAGCGAGGCTGGAAACCAGCGTGAAGACGCGCCGCACCGGGCGAGGAACGGCGTTGTAGAGGATGTCGAAGCGCACCTCGTCGGCGTCCGCGATGATGAACGACTCGCCCCACAGGACGACCCATACCCAGCACAGCACCGTGATCTCTTCGGTCCAGCCGAGCGGCCGGTCCAGCGCGTAGCGGAACACGATCTGCAACAGGAACGACACGAACATGACGGCCATCAACGCGACTGTGACGTTGTCGGCGCACCGCCCGAGCCAGCGCGCGATTCTCGACCGGCCGACCGGCGGCGCCGTGGGTGCAGACATGAAAACGGGACCCGGCTACAGCGCGTTGATCTGCTCCCGCGCACCTTTCGGCCAGTCGCGACCGTACTTGTCAAGGTAGCGCTTTTGCGCGAAGGTACGGAAAGCGTTCAGGTCGGGTGTATAGACCTTCTTGCCTTCGGCCTTCAGTGCGGCGATCACCTCGCTCTCCTTGCCCTCGAACTTGACGGTGTAGTCGCCGATCGCCTTGTCGGCCGCGGCGCGAAAGCGCGACTGTTGATCGGGTTTGAGTGCATTCCAGGCCTTCGACGAAACCGCCATCACGTCGAAGCCAATGACGTGGCTGGTGAGGACGAACTGCGTTGTCACCTCGTCGAACTTCATCAGTTTGCTCAGAAGCAACGGGTTGTCCTGGCCGTCGATCGCTCCGGTTTGCAATGCGGTGTAGACCTCGGCAAAAGCCACCGGTGTCGGATTGACGCCGATCGACTCGCCCAGAAACTGCCAGAACTCGCCAGGCGGCATGCGCAGCTTGATACCGGCCAGATCGGCCGGCGTGCGGATCACCCGGTCGGGCTTGAGGTTGACCTGACGCGCACCGAAATAGACCGGGGTGATCACCTCGATGTCGAGCTTGTCGCGCGCCATCTTGATGAACTCGCGGCCCACGTCGCTCTTGAACGTTTTTTGAAGGTGGGCGACGTCGCGGAAAAGGTAGGCCGAAGTCAGCAGCGACCAGGCCGGCAACTGCTTGGAGATGTCCTGCGGCGCGAGGTTGGCCATCTCGAGGTTGCCCCGCTGCAGCGCAACCAGCTCGGTGCCCTGCTTGAACAGGGTGTTGCCCCAGTACGGCTCGAGCTGGAAGTCGCCCTTCATGGCCGTGGCGAACGCCTTGTAGGCCTCAGCGCGCAGGTCCTGCTCAGTGAACGCCGCGCTCAGGCGCATCTTCATCGTGCCCTGTGCCCATAGGGGCGGCGTGCTGGCCAGTGCGAGTGCGGATGCGCCTGTTTGCAGCAGGGACCGGCGTGAGAGTGGCGACGTCATCGATGTTCTCCTCAGTTTGATTGAACATGCCACCAGCATTTGCCGATGGATTTATCAGACAATAACGAATTCATCGAAGGATTGCAATTAGGGCCAACGATCGGTAATACGCTGGGTGACGGCGTATCATGATCAAGCGTCGACCGCGAATGACGCGACGCACAATGAAATGGAACAGGCGATGCTGGACGAATCTCGGCGTACTGCGACGGTCGGGGAGAAGACCTATCTGCGCCTGCGTGCAGACATTGTCTGTGGGCGACTCCTGCCCGGGGAGCGCCTGACGCTCGATCGCTTGCGGGAGGCCTACGAGACCAGCGTCGGCACGTTGCGCGAGAACCTGAACCGGCTGTCCTCGGAAGGCCTGATCGTCGCAGAGGGCTCGCGAGGCTTCCAGGTCACGCCAATCTCGGCGGCCAACCTGCGTGAAGTGGCTGCGATGCGCTGTCTGCTGGAATCGCATGCCTTGCGCGAGTCATTCGAGGCCGGCGACATGGAGTGGGAGGGCGACGTCGTTGCAGCCCATCACAAGCTGGCGTCGATGGAGCTGCGCATGCAGACTGGCGAGAGGTCACAGGCGCAGGTCTGGAAAGAATATGACCGCGAATTTCATCATGCGCTGATATCTGCCTGCGGCTCGCGGGTGCTGCTGGAGACCCATGCCGTGATCTATGACAGGTACTTGCGCTACCAGATGGTGGCGGCCGTGTACCGCGGCGGCATCGCCGCCGGCGAACATAGCCACCTGCTGGACTGCGCGCTCAAGCGGGACTGGAAGGGCGCTCAGAAGACTCTCACGCAGCACGTGCAAGGCTGCGTCAACCACATGATCGAAAAGCACCTTGTGCCCTGATCACCGGTAGCGAGGGGGCGCTGCTATTCGCTCCACCGTTGCCCGGCAGTCTGGGAAGTGGTTGCGCTCCTCGGTGGCGTGGTGGATGGTCTCGCGCAGGCTCTCGGGGTTGTAGGAGTCGCGGTCTTCTGGCCGAACACGACACTGTGATAGCCCCCAGTCTCGAATTCCATGAACGGAAATTTGTTGTCGCTGAGCTTGAGCTCCTGCAGCGCATGCACGTCCACCGGATTCGCGGCCGACCACTGCGACTCTGGCGACAGCCGCACGGTGAGCGAGATGACTTTCCACGTAACCAGCTGTATTGAATATCCAGAATAGTGATCTCTGAATCGAAATCAGGATCGCTGGATTTCCGGCTACTTCGACGGGTGCCAGCGTAGCTCTTGAAATATACAGGGGCACGCGCAGGTGGGAAACCGGGCAAACACTCCGTCGAATCTGCCCATCGCCATTTCCCGTACGCTTTGAATCCCTCATGCTCGCACTGCATGCCCGGGCGCGCGAACCGCAGCGGCCGTGCCCCTGCCTTACCGGATGCTCAGTCGGGTGATTTTCGTACCCTCGATGCTGAGATTGGCCATCAACCCCTGGTTGGTCATGACGATGACCTCGACTGGCTGGGTGGCCGTGTTCAAGTCAATATCTCCATTGGCCCCTGCCTTGAGCACCGCCACTGACGCATCGGCGCCAGCCGTCCAGCCCTGGCTGTTACGGAATTTATTCAAGGCATCTTCTGTCATGAACAGGAAGACGATGGCTTTGGATTGGGCACCGATCTGCAGCCCGAACGAGGCTGTTGCGGTGCTGTAATAACCAACGGTCTTGTTTTTTATGCGCAGTGCGCCTTCACCGTATTCGCCACCCACCATGAGGCCAGCCGCCAGCACGGAAGGAAAGACCAGCACGCCATTCGCCTTTTGCACCAGTCCACGTGAGCTCGGCACTGTGCTGTAGAGCCTTTCCAGCGTCGAGTTAACACCGGCATTGATCTCCTGCATTTTGTTGGTCGAATCGACGCCGGACATGGGCGTGGTAGTGCAGCCGGAGAGCATCAGTGCGGCAAAGCATAGCGGTGCCGCCGATTTGATCATAAATTCCCTTTTTTGCATGATGTGCTCCGTTCGTGTGATGGGGTGAAAACGCTTCAGATCCGGCTCTGAGTCATATGCTCGAATTGGCATGTGGTCCACATAGGAGAAATCCTCTTCGTTCCAAACAGAATAGGAGCTGGAATTCTCACTGTCTGTACGACAGCGTACATAGATCAAAATATGCTTGAACCGAGGTTGATCGTCAATCAGTCAGGCGGCCGTGCCATGCCTTTGGGGTCCCGACTCCAGGGAACGGCGCGCACGCAAATCCGGCTGAAGAGGCGATAATCGTTGCAGAGGCTTTCATGGCGCTGGCGTACCGAGTGATACGGGCTGGCGCGGCCTCAAACTGTTCGCAACCCAACCACCCATTCGATGAGGAGAGATGCCATGGCAAATAATCCCAACCCGTTCGGCGACGTGACCAAGATGATCGAGCAGTTCAAGCTACCCGGTGTCGATCTGGCCGCCGTCGTCGAGGCGCGACGCAAGGATATCGAGGCGCTGGTCGAGGCCAACAAGGCGGCCTACGAGTCCATGCAGGCGCTCGCCCACAAGCAGACCGAGATGCTGACCCAGGCCATGCATGGGATTCAGGAAGCGGTCAAAGAGGCTGCCTCCCGCAAGGGGGGGTTGCCCGACCCGAAAAAACAGGCGGAACTGGCGCGCGATGCGTGGAAGAAGACGCTGGTCGATATGAAGGAAATGGCCGAGCTGGCGCGCAAGTCCCAAGCCGACGCGATGGCTGGCCTCACACAGCGCGCAGCGCAGAGTGTGGAAGAAATCAAGAAGATGCTGCACCCCAAGTAGGCGCGTGCCCAAGGCGCGGCCGCGCACTGCTAGGTGCGCCGCGGTCCCGGCACAACCCTTTCGGTTTTCTGAATTCAGTTCTCAAGGAGAGTTAGCATGAGCAATCGTGATGTGGTGGTTCTGGGTGCGGCCCGTTCGGCAATCGGCACCTTCGGCGGAGGACTCGCCGACATCGAGCCCGCCGACCTGGCCGGCATCGTAATGAAGGAAGCGGTCAAGCGCTCCGGCGTGGACCCGAAGGTGATCAACTACGTGACCGTGGGCAACACCATTCCGACTGAAAGCCGGTTTGCCTACGTCGCGCGCGTCGCGTCGATTCAGGCCGGGCTGCCGATGGAGTCAGTGGCGATGGCGGTAAACCGGCTTTGTTCATCGGGCCTGCAGGGCATCGTGACGACGGCGCAGAACATCCTGCTCGGTGACTGCGACTACGGCGTCGGCGGTGGCGTGGAAGTGATGAGCCGTGGTGGCTACCTGTCCACCGCGATGCGTACCGGTGCGCGCATGGGCGACACCAAGCTGATCGACACCATGGTCGCTACGCTGACGGACCCGTTCGGCGTGGGCCACATGGGGATCACGGCCGAGAACCTCGCGGCCAAGTGGGGCATCACGCGCGAGCAGCAGGACGCGCTCGCGGTCGAGTCGCACCGTCGCGCCGCGGCTGCCATTGCCGAGGGCCGCTTCAAGTCGCAGATCGTGCCCATCGTCAAGCAGACGCGCAAGGGCGAAGTCACGTTCGATACCGACGAGCACGTGAAGCCCAACACCACGATGGAGACACTGGCGAAGATGAAGCCGGCCTTCAAAAAGGACGGCACGGTGACGGCCGGCAATGCCTCGGGCATCAACGACGGCGCAGCCTTTTTCGTGCTGGCCGACGCGGCCGTGGCGGCTGCCGCTGGCCACAAGCCGATGGCGCGGCTCGTGTCCTACGCCGTGGCTGGCGTGCCCAACGAGATCATGGGCGAAGGCCCGATCCCCGCCACCAAACTGGCGCTCAAAAAGGGTGGCCTGACGCTGGCCCAGATGGACGTGATCGAGTCCAACGAAGCCTTCGCGGCGCAGGCCATTGCGGTGTCGCGCGCGCTCGAGCTCGACATGAAGAAGACCAACCCGAACGGCGGCGCGATCGCGCTGGGTCATCCGATCGGCTGCTCGGGCGCTTTTCTGGCGACCAAGGCGGTGTACGAATTGCACCGCAGTGGTGGCCGCTATGCGCTAGTCACGATGTGCATCGGCGGCGGGCAGGGCATCGCGGCGGTGTTCGAGCGACTCTGAGTTTTCAGCGCCCTGTGGTTGGCCCCGATGGTGGGCCGGTCAGGACGACGCGAAATTCGCGTCAGATCAGGAGCGTTCCAGCGTGACGAAGCTGTAGGGCAGGCCAGAGCCGGCCCTATGCGATTCCCGCGCCGTCTCGTGCCACTCGGGGCCGAATACGGGAGCGAACGCGTCACCCTCAAAGTCCTGAGCAATCTCGGTGACTACCGCGCGTCGCGCCAGCGGCAGGGCCAGCGCGTAGAGTTGCGCCCCACCGATTAGCCACACCTCCTCGTGTTGCTCACAAAAACGGAGTGCATTGTCAAGGCTGGTAAAGGGTTGCGCGCCGTTTTCATGCCAATCCACCTGGCGCGTGATGACGATGTTGACGCGCCCCGGTAGCGGGCGGAACCTGGGCGGCAGCGAATCCCAAGTCTTGCGCCCCATGATCACCGGGCAGCCCAGCGTCGTGCTCTTGAAATGTGCGAGGTCTTCCGGCAAGTGCCAGGGCAGGATGCCCTGGGCGCCGATCACGCCGTTGGCGGCGCGCGCAAAAATCAGGTTCAGCCTCACACCGCCACCGGTGCTTTGATCGCGCCGTGGCACTGGTAGTCCAGCACTTCGAAATCCTCGTACTCGTATTCGAAAATCGAGGCGGGTTTGCGCTTGATGTGCAAGGTCGGGTAAGGGTAGGGCGCGCGGCTCAGTTGCAACGCCACCTGCTCGGCGTGGTTACTGTAGATGTGGCAGTCGCCGCCGGTCCAGACGAAGTCGCCTACGGCCAGATCGCACTGCTGCGCCACCATGTGGGTCAGCAGCGCATAGCTCGCGATATTGAACGGCACGCCTAAAAAGATGTCGGCGCTGCGCTGGTAAAGCTGGCAGCTCAAGCGGCCATCTGCCACATAGAACTGGAAGAACGCGTGGCACGGCATTAGCGCCATCTTGTCCAGATCGGCCACGTTCCAGGCGCTCACGATGATGCGACGCGAGTCGGGGTTGCTTTTGAGTGTCTTGATAACCTCGGCGATTTGGTCGATGTGGCCGCCACCGGGCGTCGGCCAGCTGCGCCACTGCACGCCGTACACCGGACCCAAATCGCCGTCGGGCCTGGCCCACTCGTCCCAGATCGTGACGCCGCGCTCCTTTAGCCAGTTATTGCTGGACGAACCGGTCAGGAACCACAGCAGTTCCTGGATGATGGAGCGCAGGTGCACCTTCTTGGTCGTCACCAGCGGAAAGCCCTCGTTCAGGTCAAAGCGCATCTGGTAGCCGAACACGCTTTTCGTGCCGGTGCCGGTGCGATCGGTTTTGGGCACGCCGTGCACGTTCACATGGCGCATGAAGTCTTCGTATTGGGAGCGAATCGGGCGGGAGGGCATCAGTGGCTTCCGAAATATTTGTCGCGTGCGTCTTGAATCATGGATGGGAAGAGACGTTCAAGGCTGGTTCCCGGATGACATATCTGAAGATTTTATGCCACGGGTGCCTGCGCGAAGTCCGGGTCGCGGCCGTTACAGTTCGATCTATACGGCGCAAAAGTGCATCTATATTCATGGGTGCCCAGTGGTGACCGGAAAACAATGAAAGTGAAATCAGTATGTCATTTGCAGGGATAGTTCTGGGCACGATCTTGCAGCTGATGCTTGCGTTTTTCCTGTTCATGCTGGTTGCCGTCTCGGGCGGCGGCGCCAGCGACGGAGCTGCGCCGGACAAGGTGCAGATGGGCATACTCAATTTTTCGTTGTACGCGCTTCCTGCAACCTGTCTGGTGAGCGCAGGCATTGTGCTTTATCTCTATCTGCACGGCAGCGGTCCTTCTTCCTACTGGTGGCATGGCCTCCCGCTGGTTGCGACGGCTTTGTATGTGTTCTACGTCCTCAATCTGGGCAGTGGGGCGTAACGTCATGTGCCTTAACGGCGCTCGGGTCGTGGCGCTGGCGTTGTCCCTTGTTGTTTCAGGGCTCGCCCTTTCGCAGGAACCCGACGACGTCGAGGCACTCAAGCTGGGGCAGCCGAAAGACGTGGCCTCGTACATCAGCCGGGCCTTCGAATGCACGCACTTCCTGGGCGAGCCGGGTTACGACCGGGCTCGTGCGAAGGAAATTGACCTGGCTTTGAGAGAATGGAAATGCCATCGGCTGGACTCCGACCGTGCCAGGCTGACTGAAAAATACCGGAACAGTCCCCAAGCCCTAAAGGCCCTTCGCGCGGCTGGACAGTTCTGAAGGCTGTACCCCTTCGAGATTTTTTCCTGCTCGCCATGTCAACGGCCCTGCCGGCGGCCCCGCATGCGCCAGGGATCCGCCGCTCGAGCGCATGGCGCCCGGACGGGCTTGCTTTTTGCCGGGCGCGAGAGCAATCTGGTGATTGAGAGGATTTTCGGGAGACTGAGGGGAAAGGTGGATGGGCAAAAGCAGGCTTGAAGCGTTCAGCGACGGGGTGATTGCGATCATCATCACCATCATGGTGCTGGAGCTCAGGGTCCCGCACGGCGGGGGTATGGACGCGCTGGTCCCCTTGATCCCGGTGTTCTTCAGCTATGTGCTGAGCTTCGTCTATGTCGGCATTTATTGGAACAACCACCATCACATGCTGCATACCATCCGCACCGTGACCGGTCCCATGTTGTGGGCGAACCTGCATTTGCTGTTCTGGCTATCGCTTTTTCCGTTTGCAACGGCGTGGACCGGCGAGAACAACTTTGCCGCTGCGCCGTCGGCCGTCTATGGCGTCGTGCTGTTGATGGCGGCGATTGCTTACTGGATACTGCAGCAGATCATCATCGGCTCGCAGGGCCCGGATTCGTTGCTGAAGAGGGCTGTCGGCGGCGACTGGAAGGGCAAGGCGTCGCCGCTGCTGTACCTGGCCGGCATCGCCACGGCCTACTGGTCGCAATGGATTTCCGAGGGCCTGTACGTCCTCGTGGCGTTGATCTGGCTGGTGCCGGACCGTCGTATCGAACACGTGCTTGCCGGCAAGGAAACCTGATGTTCCACCCACCACTGCAAGGAGTCAGCATGCCCACCTCAAGACTGCTTCAATGCTTTGCTGCCCTGATGGTCGCGCTACCGCTCTATGGTTTCGCGGATTCGTTCAACGTCAAAACCGGCGCTTGGGAGATGACCACGACGGCCGTCAGCACGGGCAACTTCATGCCACCCGAGATGCTGGCCAGGATGTCGCCCGAGCAGCGCGCCAGGATGGAACGCGCGATGCAGGCGCATTCGGGCAAACCGACAACGGCTGTCGACAAGCATTGCGTCACGAAAGAGGACCTGGATCAGGATGGTTTCTTCAAATCGGACAATGAGAACCAATGCAGCCGCAAGATCGTGCAGAAGTCGGCCACCCGTGTCGTGTTGGAGCAGACCTGTGGTGCCCCCCGCGCCAGCACGGCGACCGTCATCGTCGAGATCCAGACGCCCGAGAGCGTCACGACGGCGATCGATATCGTGATGGCCGGTGGCAACGGCAAGGTACACATGCAGGGACACGGCCGCTGGCTGGGAGCCAGCTGCGCAGGCATCAAGCAAGGGAACTGAAGTCGGCCCCGCCGGCTCCAATCGGAACAATGACCAGGCGAGCCTCGAAGAACCCCCTTAAACACCTGCACCCATCGGACCTGCGGGCCGTGGCGCAAATCGCAACCCAGGCCGCCTCGGGCGTGGTCCGTATCACAGAGGAGGTACACCAATCGGTTTTGCGCTCGCTTGGCGCCCCAGGTGGACGATTGCCTGGTCAAACGGCAGGTATAACCGGCCTGGTTTACAGGAGCATCCAGGGCACCACGCAACTGCTGGGCAAGAGCGCTGATGCGCTGCTGGCGCGGCTGCAACCGCTACAGGAGTCGTCTGAAGCGGTCCTGTCCGGAACGCCCGAGCGCGAGGCGGTGCTCGCCGCCCTCAACGGTGTCATGGGCGACCGGCTGGCCGCAAGCGACAATCCCTTGACGACTCCCATGACACTGCGGTATCAGGGGGAACCTTTGAACTTGCGGGCCCTGCCGGCAGGTCTTGCAGCCTCGGGCAAGGTGTTGCTGCTGATTCATGGCCTGTGCATGAACGATCTGCAGTGGCACAGCCGTCATGCAGACGGTCCGGAGCAAGGCGTGGATCATGGTTCGGCATTGGCGGCGCAGTTGGGGTACACCCCCATCCATCTGCGCTACAACACAGGTCTGCACATCTCGCAAAATGGGCACGAGCTCGCCAGGCAGCTTGAACAGCTCTTTGCTCGATGGCCGGTGCCACTGGACGAGCTCACCGTGCTCGCACACAGCATGGGCGGACTCGTGATCCGCAGCGCCGCGTATTACTCGCAGCAGGATTCCATGCACTGGCGCAGTCATCTGAAAAATATTGTGTTTCTAGGGACACCGCACCATGGTGCGCCATTGGAGCGCGCCGGCAACTGGATCGACATTATTTTGGGGCGCACGCCCTTCAGTGCACCGTTTGTCAGGCTCACCCGGTTGCGCAGCGCTGGCATTACCGACCTGCGCTATGGCTATGTGCTGGACGTGGACTGGCAGGGGCAGGATCTGTTTCGCCCCCGATCCGGTAGCCGCGAAGCGGTTCCATTGCCCGAGGGCGTGGCGTGCTTTGCCGTGGCGGGAACTACCGCAGCCAGGCCTGGTGCGCTGGTGGGCCACGTGGTGGGCGACGGGCTGGTCCCGCTGAGCAGCGCGCTGGGGCAGCACAGCGACGCCCGGCGCTGCCTGGCTTTCGCCGATTCCTCGAAATGGATCGCCTACCGCACCAGCCACATGGGGCTGCTGCACAGCCCGGCGATCACACAGCAGTTGGTGCAGTGGCTGGCGCCCGATTCCGGATCCTGAAACGGAACCGACGCCGAGTTGGCATCCTGGGTGTTACGACTCCGCTACCAGTGTGCCGATCGCCGCACCCAGCGCCAGGTCGGGTACGTGCCCGAAGCTATGTTGGCGCACGTGCCCCTGCCGGTCGATCAGGATCAGCGTGGGCGTGCCGCGCATGTCGTAGGCGCGCATGGTCATGGGTATGCCCCGGTGGTCGTCGGGCCGGTCCACGCCGATCGGAAAGCTCAGTCGGTACTCGTGGATAAAGGCCGCAAGCGACACGGGTTGCATCGCGTCGTGATGCTCGAACACGGTGTGCAATCCAACCACCACCACATCCTGCCGCGCAAATTGCTCATGCACCTGCTGTGCCTGGGGCGTACCGAGCCTGACGCAACTCGGGCACAGCATCTGGAAGGCGTGTAGCAGCACGACCTTGCCGCGCAGGTCGGCCAGCGTGAGTGGCGTGTTCGTGTTGAACCACTGAGTGATGTCCAGTTCCGGCGCGGGCTGGTATTGCATTTCCATAACTCCTCCATGACTGGGCCGGCAACCCGCGCAACGGCAGACCGCACGGCAGAGAAAAATACAGTATGAGCGCGAAACGAATACCGATGCTGCGCGCCGGGTTGGCCCAGCGCCGGAGCGCGCCAGGCCCCTCCGCCCGCTCGCGGTTGTTATCGCAGGCGCCTACATGCGCAGAACGCGCCCCGGATTCATCAGGTTGCGCGGGTCCAGCGCGCGCTTGATGCTTCGCATCATGGTCAGCGCCACGGGCGACTTGTGGTGTTCCAGTTTGTCCACCTTGAGGCTGCCGACACCATGCTCGGCCGAGATCGAGCCGCCGAATGCCTGCACCGAATCGAACACCAGGGTGTTGATGCGCGCCTCCTGCTCGCGCAGGAAAACCCTGGCATCGCCACCCTCAGGTGCCTGCACGTTGTAGTGCAGATTGCCGTCGCCCAGGTGCCCGAAGTTCACGAGACGCACGCCGGGGATTTCGCGCGCCAGCAGCGCGTCGGTCACGCGCACGAACTCGGGGATGCGTGACACCGCGACGGAAATGTCATGCTTGATGTTCAGGCCTTCCTCGGCCTGCGCCATCGGGATGCTCTCCCGGATATGCCAGAGCTGGTGCGCCTGCGTCAAATTCTCCGCGACCACGGCGTCGCTCACGCAGCCGCTCTCCAGCGCGGTCTCCAGCAGACGCTCGAATTGCGCACGCGCGTGCGCCTCGGATTCGTGGTCGGAGTTCTCCAGCAGCACGCAGTAGGGTGTGTCCCTGAACAGGGGTATGCGCTGTTGCGGAAAATGGCTGGCCACCAGGGACAGCGCAAACTGTCCCATCACCTCAAAACCCGTCAGACCCGCGCCCAGCTGCCGATGCGCCAGTCCCAGCAGCGTGACAGCAGCGTCCAGCGACGGCACCGCGGCCCAGGCCGTGAGTTGCGTCGCCGGCAGCGGGTACAGCTTCATGGTCGCGGCCGTGATGACGCCCAGCGTGCCCTCGGAGCCGATGAACAGGTCGCGCAGGTCGTAGCCTGTGTTGTCCTTGCGCAGGCCGGTCAAGCCATCCCAGACCTCACCCTGCGCAGTGACCAGCTCCAGGCCGAGACACAGCTCGCGCGTATTGCCGTAGCGCACCACCTGGGTGCCGCCGGCGTTGGTGCCCAGGTTGCCGCCAATCGTGCAACTGCCCTCGGCCGCCAGGCTCAGCGGGAACAGAAAGCCCGCCTTCTCCACCGTCTCCTGCAGGGTTTGCAGCACACACCCCGCCTCGACCGTCACCGTCAGGTTGGCGCCGTCGATGGCGCGCACCGCGTGCATGCGTTGCAGGCTCAGCACAATCTGACTGCCGCTGGCGTCGGGCGTGGAACCTGCCACCAGTCCGGTGTTGCCACCCTGCGGCACTATGCTGACGCCGGCGGCCACGCAAGCCCGCACCACCGCAGCGACCTCTTTGGTGCTCCCAGGTCTGACCACGGCGAGTGCCTTGCCGCGTTCCCGCTTGCGCCAATCGGTTTCCCAAGCGCTCAGGTCACCCTCGGTCAGGACGTTCGCGGTGCCCACGATGGGGTGCAGCAGTTCAATCAGATGATTCATGGAAATAGGTTGGCAATGAGGGCGCTCAGTGCGCCGTCTCGGTGGCCCCGGCAAGTTTCGCGTTCTTCAGCCGTACGCGCACATGCAGCGCACAAGCGGTGAACAGCACGAGGCACAGCACGGTCTCCACCAGCGCGAGCCGGGCGCTGAGGCCGCGGTCGCTCGTGGCGCGCACGACGCCCTCCGTAAAGTACACCCAAACCAGCAGGCTGACCCAGCGGTAGGTGTACATACGGTTCTTCAAAATGCCACCCAGTGGAATACACAGTGGCAACACCTTGAGCGCCAGCCACGATCCGCCCGGGCGAATCGGCGCCAGAAACAGCTCCCACGCGAGTCCCAGCACGATCAGTCCCACCAGGCTCGCAACCGCCAGCCGGCGCGTGGTGGCCACGAGGGGCGGGGCGGGATTGACGGCGAGCGGTCCGTTTTCAGTCATGGCAATGGCATCATAGCGGCCATGACCTTGACCCTTCGCTTCGAGCAGTTGCTGAAAGACCTGGCCCGTTTTCCCTGGAGAATCACAGCACTCACCCTGCGTGAGCGCTTTCGCGAAGACCGGCTCGGACTTACGGCGAGCAGCCTCACGTTCACTACGTTGACCGCGATGGTCCCTTTTTTTACCGTGGCGCTAGCCGTCTTCACCGCGTTCCCGATGTTTTCGGACTTGCAACGGGTGTTGCAGAAGTGGCTGGTCGACAGCCTGATTCCCGACAACATCGCACGCCAGGTGGTGGGCTACCTGACCCAGTTCGCCGGTCAGGCCAGCAAGCTGGGAGTGGCCGGCCTGGCCGTTTTGCTGGTGACCGCGATCGCGATGATCCTCACGATCGATCGCACGCTCAACAACATCTGGCGCGTGCGCCGACCGCGTCCACTGGCGCAGCGCGTGCTGATCTACTGGGCCGCCATCACGCTGGGGCCGCTGCTGCTCGGTGCCAGCCTGACGCTCACGTCCTACGTGATTTCGGCCTCGCGTGGCTTTGTTGGCGCCATGCCCGGCAGCCTGCGGCTGCTGCTCGACTCCATCGAGTTTTTCCTGCTCGCTGGCGGCATGGCGGCGATGTACCACTATGTGCCGAATACCCAGGTCAAATGGAGCCACGCCTGGAGTGGTGGAGTGTTCGTATCGGCCGGCATCGAGTTGGCCAAGAAGCTGCTCGCGCTGTACCTGACCGCCGTGCCGACCTACTCGATGGTGTACGGCGCCTTTGCCACGTTGCCGATCCTGCTGGTCTGGGTCTACGTCGCCTGGATCATCGTGCTGCTGGGCGCCGTGGTAGCGGCCTATCTGCCGAGTCTGCTGAGCGGCGTGCGACGGCGCGGTGGCGGCCATGGCTGGCAGTTCCAGCTCGCGGTGGAAGTGCTGCAGCAATTGCACCGCACACGCGCCGCGGGTGTGAAAGGGCTGAGCAGTTTACAACTCGCGCGCGCACTGCAGGTCGATGTGCTGCAGCTCGAACCGGTGCTGGAGACACTTACGGGACTTGACTGGGTAGGGCAGCTCAGCGAGGTGCAGGACCAGCTTGACACCCGCTACGTACTGCTGGCCGACCCGGACACTACGCTGCTGGAGCCGCTGATCTTGCGACTGCTGCTGGCGCGGGCCGATTCGGTCGTGAATTTATGGAAAAACAGCCAATCAGCTACGCTGACACTTCGCAGTGTGCTATGAATGTAATAGTGACTGGCATGCATCACCCACGCCTCATTGCGGTGTCGCGAACAGAACCCAATACCCATGATCGCGACGCGGCGCCAGAATGACGCGCATGTCTGATGAATCTGTTTCCACTGCGCCGTTGCGCCGTGTGGTCTGTCTGTGCGCCCAGTGGTGTGATACGTGCCGCGACTACCGCACCGTCTTCGACACGGTGCGTGCGACCCACCCGGAGACGGATTTTGTCTGGGTCGACATCGAAGACCAGTCTGATCTGGTCGGCGATGTGGAAGTGGAGACGTTTCCCACCCTGCTGATTGCCGATGGTCCAGCGTTGCGGTTTTTCGGGCCGCTCACTCCGCAGCCGCAAACACTGACGCGCCTGCTCGAAGGCTTGCCGCTGCAGGGGCCGGGGATCAACGCGGAGCCGGCGGTGCAGGAACTGCTGGCCGGCCTGCTGGCTACGTAGTCTTCCCCAGTAAGGTGATCCTCTCCTCGAAGCGCTCGGCCACTGTGCCCTCTCAGGCGCTGGCCTGCACCGCCGCGATGGCTCGCAGGATGGATTCGCTGGTTGCTGGCGCACTCAGTGGTGGATCGACCTTGTGATTGCCCACTGCCGACACGGCGTCGCGCAGCGCAAAGAACACCGAAAACGGCAGCAACAGCGGTGGCTCGCCCACCGCCTTGCTGCGGTGAATGCTGTCCTGCGTGTTCTGGCCCTCGAACAGACGCACGTTGAACACGGGTGGGCAATCATTCGCGGTCGGTATCTTGTAGGTGCTTGGCGCATGCGTCGTCAAAAGCCCTGTTTTCGGATGCCAGACCAGTTCTTCCGTCGTAAGCCAGCCCATGCCCTGGATGAAACCGCCCTCGATCTGGCCGATGTCCACGGCCGGATTCAGCGACTGGCCCACGTCGTGCAGGATGTCGGCACGCAGCAACTTCCACTCGCCGGTCAGGGTGTCGACCACCACCTCGCTCACGGCCGCGCCATAGGCGAAGTAGTAGAAGGGATGGCCGAACATCTTGTCCTTGTCCCATGACAGGCCGGGCGTGGCATAAAACCCGTCTGACCAGAGCTGGATGCTGTCCAGATAGGCCTGTGCCACGATCGCGGTGAACGGCAGCGTCTTGCCAGCCACCTCCACCTTGTCGTTCGCAAAGCGCACCTCCGAAGGTTCGCCGCCATGGTGCGACGCGGCGCACGCGGCCAGCCGCTCCCGGATCTGCCGAGCGGCGTCCTGCGCCGCCTTGCCATTCAGGTCGGCGCCGGTCGACGCCGCCGTCGCGGAGGTATTGGCGACCTTTTGCGTGTCGGTGGCGGTGCAGCGCACCAGTTCGTTGCTGACGCCAAGCTCGTGTGCCACGCACTGCGCCACCTTGGTGTTGAGCCCTTGGCCCATCTCGGTGCCCCCGTGGTTCACTAGGATCGAGCCGTCGTTGTAGATGTGCACCAGGGCGCCGGCCTGGTTGAAGTGCTTCACGTTGAACGAGATGCCGAATTTCACGGGTGCCAGCGCCATGCCCCGCTTGAGCACCGGGCTGGTTGCATTGAACGCCGCCGCAGCGTCGCGCCGCGCACGGTAGTCGCTGCTGGCTTCGAGTTGCGCCACGAGTTCATGGATGATGTTGTCGGTGACCGGCTCGCCGTAGGGCGTCACGTTTCGCTCCTGCGTGCCGTAGAAGTTCAGGCGCCGCACGTCCAGCGGATCCTTGCCGAGCTGGCGCGCGATCGAGTCGAGGATGTTCTCCATCGCGATCGCACCCTGCGGACCGCCAAAACCGCGAAATGCTGTATTGCTCTGGGTGTTGGTGCGAGCCGAGTAGCCATGCATGTCGACATTGGGCAGCCAGTACGCGTTGTCGAAGTGGCACAGGGCGCGCGTCATGACGGGGCCGGACAGGTCGGCCGAATGCCCGGCGTTCGACACCATCGTGATCTGGGCGCCGAGCACGCGGCCGTCATCGTCGTAGCCGACTTCATATTCATACCAGAAACCGTGGCGCCGACCGGTGATCAGGAAGTCGTCGTCCCGGTCGAGCCGCAACTTGACGGGCCGCTTGAGCTTGGTGGCAGCCACCGCGGCCACGCACGCGAACAGCGCCGATTGCGATTCCTTGCCGCCGAAGCCACCTCCCATGCGCCTGCATTCGACGTGCACGTCGTGCGCATGCAGATGCAGCGTGTGCGCAATCAGACTCTGCATCTCGCTCGGATGCTGCGTCGAGCAGTACACGTGCATGGCGCCTCCCTCGGCGGGTGTGGCATAACTGATCTGGCCTTCCAGATAGAACTGCTCCTGCCCGCCAACGTCGAAACTGCCTTTCAGCCGCCGCGGCGCCTTCTCGATGGCGCTCGCGACTTCGCGCGCGTCCTTGCCTGTTTCGCTGCGCAGCAAATGCATCGGCGGCAATACATATTGACCACTTGCGTGGGCTTCGCGCGACGTCAACACCGGCGTTTGCGCGTCGATCTTCAACGCCGTTTTGGCCATTGCGGCGGCACGGCGCGCCTCGTTGCGAGTTTGCGCGATAACCGCAAACACCGGCTGTCCGAGGAAGCGGATCTCGCCGTCGCACAGGATGGGGTCGTCGTGGATGATCGAACCGCAGTCGTTTGCCCCCGGGATATCTGCGGCGACCAGCACGTCGACGACCCCCGGCATGGCGCGAATGGCGTCCAGCGTCATGCCTGTGAGGCGACCCGCCGCGACCGGCGACAGGCCCAGTGCGCAATGCAGGGTGCCGGCCAGTTCGCGAATGTCGTCAACATAGGTGGCTTCACCGGCCACATGCAGATGCGCCGACTCATGCGGGCGGCTGATGCCGACGCGCGCGCCCTCGCGCTGGGCACGTCCTTCGGCGCGCTCGTCAAAGCGCGCCGCCGCGTTTTTCTGGTAGCTTGCAAATGCTTCAACCGGTTGCAGGAGCCTGGACTCGATTGGTTTGTTCATTTCATGCTCCTTCAGAGGTGACGTGTGGCAATACGCTGAAGACGCTGGTGGCAGAGGCGGGCAGCGGGTCGTTGCGGCGGGTCTCGAGCCAGAAGCGTCGCAGCAGGTTTTGCGCGACCTGGACCCGGTACTCGGCACTCGCGCGCATGTCTGACAGCGGCTTGAAGTCTTGTGCCAGTGCCGTTTGTGCCCTGGCTACCGCGGCCTCGTCCCAGGGCTGGTCGATGAGCGCTGCCTCCGCGGTTGCAGCCCGCTTCACGGTCGCCGCCATGCCGCCAAAGGCCAGGCGTACGGCCTTGACCTGATCGCCGTCGAGTTCGATCGCAAAGCCCGCGCATACCGCCGAAATATCGCAGTCGAAGCGTTTGCTGATCTTGTAGGCGCGTACCTGGCGTCTCATGGCCGTCAATGGCACGGCGATACCTTGCACGAACTCGCCGGGTTCCATGCGGCTCTTCATGTAGTCGACATAGAAGTCGGCAAGTGGCATGCGGCGCACACGCGAGCCGTGGCGCAGTTCGATCTCTGCGTCCAGCGACATCAGGATGGGCGGTGAATCGCCGATCGGGGAGCCGTTGGCGACGTTGCCACCCATCGTGCCGGCATTGCGAATGGGCGGGGATGCAAAACGCAGCCACACGTCGGTCAGGGCCGGCACGCGCCGTGCCAACGCCGACCAGGCCGCCTCGAGCGAGGCGACGGCGCCGATGTAAAGCTCGCCATCGGCTTCGCGAATCGTCTTGAGTTCATCCACGTCACCGACGTAGATGATGTCACCGAGGTCGCGCAACTGCTTGTTGACCCACAGGCCGATATCCGTCGAGCCGGCGAGCAGCGTGGCTTTCGGCTGCTCGAGCCGCAGTGCCGCGAGTGCCTGCAGGCTCTTGGGCGAATGCAGCACCGCCGCGCGCGCGCCCGGCGACGGCGCGGTCGTCGCGTAGCTGAAGGTGGAGCTGCGCGACAGTTGTTGCAGTGCAGTAATCACCGGTTTGGTGTCGAGCTGCACCTGCTCCAGGTCAAACATGCGCTGGCCCGCGTCGAGGATCGGTCGGTAGCCGGTGCAGCGGCACAGGTTGCCCGACAGCTCGTCGGCCAGTTGCTGGCGCGTCGGCACGGTGCCGCGCGCCTGATAGTGCTCATAGGTGGACCACAGCGACATGACGAAGCCCGGGGTGCAAAAGCCGCATTGAGAGCCATGGCACTCGACCATGGCCTGCTGTACCGGGTGCAGCGGCTGCTGCGCAGGTTCGCCCGACTTCGCCGAAGAACCGGTCGCTGAGCACTGCGCCTTCAGGTCTTCCACTGTGAACAGTGCCTTGCCGTGCAGGGTGGGCAGGAACTGGATGCAGGCGTTCACGGTTTGCAGCTTCAGGCCGCCCACCGCGCTGGCGTCGCCGTCTGGTGCCAGCTCGCCGATCACAACCGTGCAAGCGCCACAGTCGCCCTCGTTGCAGCCCTCCTTGGTGCCGGTGCAGCGCGCATCTTCGCGCAGCCAGTCGAGCACGGTGCGGGTCGGCTGCACGTTGTTGACGGTGACCACCGCGCCCCGGTGGAAAAACTGGATCTCTTGTGTCGTCATGAATTGTCTCGCTGGCTGATCTCTGATC
This sequence comes from Rhodoferax sp., assembly GCA_039923645.1. GTDB lineage: Bacteria > Pseudomonadota > Gammaproteobacteria > Burkholderiales > Burkholderiaceae_C > Rhodoferax_A. Next base: position 28,316 of record JBDTCK010000015.1, on the reverse strand, counting down.
TGGTTGCGCCCCGAACCTTCAGGGCGTACTTAGAAAGTTATCGCATCTGGCCCCCGCACGCATGCAGTGTCATTGATACCACCCATGCCGAAACTGATATGGCACAAAGCGCGTAATTTGGCAATATCCGCAGGTCCCTGATCCGAATCGTCCAAAACCTGAGACAGAGGTATCCACCGTGCCGTCCGCCCAACCCGAAGATTCCAGCAACGCCGCCGCGCCCATCGCGCTGCGCGGTGACCTGCTCGATTTCACCGGAACACCCGATTGGGGTGCCGTTGACAGCCCGGCGGTGCGGTTTCGCCCGGATCACTGGCTGCTGATCAGGGACGGGCGCATCTGCGGCGTCCAGGCCCAGCAGCCCCAAGGCAACTGGGCAGTGCACGATCACCGCGGCCGGCTTATCATGCCGGGCTTCATCGACACGCATGTGCACATGCCGCAGCTCGACGTCATCGCAAGTTATGGCACCGAACTGCTCGATTGGCTCAACACCTACACGTTTCCGGCGGAAATACGGTTCGCCGATCCGGCGCGCTCGCACGCCGGCGCCAACCTGTTCGTGAAGGCGCTGCTGGCCAACGGCACCACCTCGGCCGTGGTGTTCGCGACGGCACACAAGGTGTCGGCCGATGCGCTGTTCGCGGCGGCGCAGCAGCGCGGCATGCGCCTGATCACCGGCAAGGTGCTGCAGGACCGCCACTCGCCCGACGGTTTGCGGGACGACGTGGTGCAGGCAGAGCGCGACTGCATCGACCTGATCGACCGCTGGCACGGTACGGACCGGCTGTCGTACGCGGTTACCGTGCGTTTCGCGCCCACCAGCACGCCCGAACAGCTTGCGATGGCCGGTGCGCTGTGCGCAGCCGACGCGACGCTCTACATGCAGACGCACGTGGCAGAAAATCGCGCCGAGGTCGAATGGGTGAGGCAGTTGTTCCCCGAAGCGCGCAGCTACCTCGACGTGTACGCGCGCAACCGGCTGCTGCACGCGCGTAGCGTGCTCGCGCACGGCATCTGGATCGACGACGCCGACCGCGCCGCCCTGCAGCGCAGCGGCGCACAGATCGCGCACAGCCCGTCCTCCAACCTGTTTCTGGGCAGCGGCCTGTTCGACTGGCGTGCCGCCAGCGGCGCCGGCGTGGCCGTGAGTTTGGCGAGTGACGTGGGTGGCGGCACCAGCCTGTCGTCTTTCAAGACCATGGGCGACGCGTACAAGGTCCAGGCCATGGCGGGCCAGCGGCTCACGGCCTGGCGCGCCCTGCATGCGGCCACATTGGGTTCGGCCCAGGCGCTGCAACTGGATGACGAGATCGGTTCGCTCGAGACGGGCCGCATGGCGGACGTGTGCGTCTGGGACTGGGCCGCAGACCCGGTCGCGAAGCGTCGCCTGGAAGTCGCACGCGGCTTGCACGAGCGGGCTTTCGCGTGGATGACGCTGGCCGACGATCGCAACCTCGTTCAGACATGGGTGGCTGGCGTGTTGCGTCACGGGCGCGCCGGCGCGTAAGGCAGATCCGGAATGGGGGCTGCAAACCGAGTCCCGCCGTTCCGACAAGTGGGTGTCCCCTTCAGGGCACCTCATTCGAAGTGTTCATCTGATTGCCGCTGCTGCAGATGAACGCATTAATAAAAGTACAGGTCGATTTGACCTTGAGGAGACAACATGCAGCTTATTGAACGGGTTTTCAAGCTCTCCGAGCACGAGACCAACGTCCGTACCGAGGTCGTCGCGGGGATCACCACCTTCCTGACGATGGCTTACATCATCTTTGTGAACCCATCGATATTGGGCGCGGCAGGAATGCCCAAGGATGCCGTCTTTGTCAGCACCTGTCTGGTTGCGGCACTGGGCACGGCGATCATGGCGCTGTATGCCAACTACCCGATCGCGCTGGCGCCGGGCATGGGGCTGAACGCGTATTTCGCCTTCGTCGTGGTCATGCACATGGGTTACACGTGGCAGGCGGCGCTGGGCATGGTGTTCATATCGGGTTGTCTGTTCATCGCGGTGACCGTGGTCGGCCTGCGCTCGCTGATCGTCAATGGCATACCGCAATCGTTGCGGAACGCCATCACCGTGGGCATTGGCCTGTTCCTCGCGATCATCGCGCTCAAGAGCGCAGGCATCGTTGTGAAGTCGGATGCGACGTTCATCACACTGGGCGACCTGCACACGGCGCCAGTGGTGCTGGCCTCGCTCGGATTCATCGTAATCGTCGCGCTCGACCGGCTCAAGGTACGGGGTGCGATTCTGATCGGCATCGTGGTGACGACTGTGGCCTCGTTCTTCTTCGGTGGCAACAAGTTCGCTGGGGTATTTTCCGCACCACCATCGATCGCGCCGACTTTCCTGCAGCTCGACATCAAGGGTGCGCTGGCGGGTGGTTTCCTGAACGTGATTCTGGTGTTTTTCCTGGTCGAACTTTTCGACGCGACCGGCACCTTGATGGGCATCGCCAATCGCGCCGGCTTGCTGACGCCCGCCAGGATGGGGCGGTTGAACAAAGCCCTGATGGCTGACAGTGTCGCGATCTTCTGTGGATCGTTGCTTGGCACCTCGAGCACCACGGCCTACGCTGAAAGCGCGGCCGGCGTGCAGGCTGGCGGCCGCACGGGTTTGACCTCCATCACGGTGGCCGTGCTGTTTCTCTTCGCTCTGTTTTTCGCGCCACTTGCGGGTTCGGTCCCCGAGTACGCGACCGCTCCGGCGCTGTTCTTCGTTGCCTGCCTGATGATGCGCGAGCTGGTCTCGCTCGATTGGGATGAGACCACCGAGGTGATTCCCGCGGCCGTGACCGCGCTGATGATGCCTTTCACCTACTCGATCGCGAATGGCCTGGCCTTCGGGTTCATCAGCTACTGCCTTATCAAGCTGTTCACCGGCAAGGTGAAGGAAGTGCACTGGATGACCTTGCTCATCGGTGGCGTGTTCCTGTTCAAGTTCATTTATATCGGAGGGTGATGCGATAGCAGCACCGCGCCGCAGTGCCTGCCGCTCAGGGCGCGGTGGTGAACGGCGCACGCAGGAAGCCCCGGAACCGGGCCCGCCCGCCGCGCGTGGGCGCCTGGGTCAACCGGTAGTCGGGAAAGCGCTGCAGAAAACGGCCGATCGCAATTCGCCCCTCGAGCCGCGCCAGGCTCAGGCCGGCACACTGATGGATGCCCACCCCAAACGCGAGGTGCTTGCTGCCCGGAGACCCATGGCGCCCATTGCCGCGGGTCAGGTCGAGCCGGTCCGGGTCGGCAAACTGCGCCGGGTCGCGGTTGGCTGCACCGATGCCCAGTGTGATCAGGGCGCCTTCCTCGAGATCGCGGCCGCCCACGATGCAGGGCCTGAGTGCGCGCCGATTGCCAAGCTGATTGGATGATTCAAAGCGCAGGAATTCATCGACAACAAGAGTCAAATGAGACTCAAGCTCTTGCGGGTCATTCGCTGATAGCTTCAATGTTGATAGCAATCGACGTTTTTCGTCAGGCCATTCCTGCAGCACGACCAGTGCGTTGCCGATCAGGTTCGTGGTGGTCTCGTGACCAGCATTCAGGATGAAGATGCAGTTGTGCAGCAATTCAGCCTGCGATAGCGGTTCGACCGGCACCCCTGGCCGAGCGCCGCCATCCGCTGCGTGTGTTTCCGATCCTTCGCCGTGTATCAGCCGCGTCAGCACATCGTGCTGCGGATCGCCGGGATGGCGGCGCCGGTCGGCGACCAGGTCCTTCAGATAGGCGCTGAATTCGCTCACGCTGCGGTTCCCTAGCGCCTGCTGTTCGGGCGTGAGCATCGGCTCCAGTGCACCCAGGATCGCCAGCGACCAGCCGCGCAGCGGGCCACGGTCGGCGTGCGGCACATCCAGCAGGTTGCCGATGATCTGTACCGGAATTGCGGCGGCAAAGTCTTCCACCAGATCACCGCCGCCGACGGCCTCGATGTCATCCAGCAGGCCATCCACCAGCGTCACGAGCCCGGCCTCCATGGCATCGATCGCGCGGCGTGTGAGTGCCCCCATGATCAGCCGGCGCACGCGGGTGTGCGCCGGCGGGTCATTGAACACCAGGCTGGTGGTGTGATGTTCGAACAGCGGCGATGTCGTTCCGTACTTCGGCCCGAACTCTGCCTTCTTGTCCGAGCTGAAGGTCTGCGCGTCGCGGTAGACGGCCATCAGGTCGGCGTAACGCGTGAGGAAGTACGAGCCGTCGGGCAGGCGCTTGACCGGCTCGTGCTCGCGCAGCGCGGCGTACACCGGGTAGGGATTCGCGTAGAAGTCAGGAGGCAGGGCGCGCAGATCGAGATTGTGCGCAATCTCGCGTGCGCGCTCGGGGGTCATGGGCGGCGTGATGATCATGGCGCGTTATACCGCGGGTAAGCACGCGGCAGAGGCGCCTTCAAAGACGCAGCAGCCGCGCTGCGCGGCAGGTGACCCGCAATGCAGCTGCCGGAGTACATCAGGCATCAAACGGGTATCAGCCAGGCGCTGTTCCAAGAAACGCCTTGATTGCCGCCAGCGTGCGATCCGGCGCTTCGGTCATCTGGTGGTGCCCCACTGGAAGCAATTCCACTGTCACCGTCTTGCCGGCCGCGCGTGCTTTCTCGATCAGCGGCTGCGCCGCTCTCGGGTTGGTCATCTGGTCCTGCGCACCGAGCACGAACAGCACAGGGCACCTGATGGCGGCAATGGCCGCTTCGGAGTTGCCGTAGCTGTCGCAGGCCTTGAAGCCGCGGTGGAACAGGTTCACCCGGGGATTGCTGGCCAGCACGCGCCGGCCCAGCGCCATGCTGGCGCCGTAAACCCAGGTGCCGGGACCGAGCGCCGAAGGTGGCGGCGCCAGGGTGCTGCGTGAGAACACGTTGACCATGCGCAGTGCCTTCTGTGGTTCGTCGAGCGAGGCTTGCAGCAGCGCCGGCGATACTTTCATCACTGCTGCGGTGCCCACCAGCACCAGGTGGGTGACGCGATCCTGCAGTCGGGCTGCCGCTTCAAGTGCGATGAGCGAACCCCAGCTGTGGCCGACCAGTGCAGCGCGCTGCACGCCTGCGGCATCGAGCAGTGCCGTCACGAACCCCGCGCCCTCTTCCACGCTGCTGGGGGGCTCGCCTGCGCTGCGGCAGTGGCCCGGCAAGTCCACGGCCAGCACGTTGAAGCCGTGGTGGGCGAGGTAGCGGCTTTGCAGAATCCAGACGCTGTGGTCATTCAGAACGCCATGCAGGAAGACGACGGTCGGCTTGGCGGCATCGAAGGGCTTGCCGCCGGTGTAGCAGTAGGTTGTGTGGCCGTTGACGTTGAGATTCATGGTCAGGCCCCCGCCTTTTCTGCGGCCTTCAGCGCGCGCTTGAGGTCGTCGATCAGGTCGTCCGGCTCCTCCAGACCGATCGACAGGCGGATCGTGCCCTGCGTGATGCCGCCCGCGGCCAAGGCCTCGTCGCTCATGCGAAAGTGCGTGGTGCTGGCCGGGTGGATCACCAGGCTGCGGACGTCGCCCACGTTGGCCAGGTGACTGAACAACTGGAGTGTCTCGATGAACTTCTTGCCTTGCTCTCGGTTGCCCTTCATGTCGAAGCTGAACACCGAGCCGGCACCGCGTGGCAGCAGCCTTTGCGCCAGCGCGTAGCTGGGATGGGTTTCGAGCATCGGGTGGCCCACGCGGGCCACAAACGGATGACTGGCCAGGAATTCCACTACCTTGACGGCGTTGGACATGTGCCGTGCCATGCGCAGCGGCAGGGTTTCGATGCCTTGCAGGATCAACCAGGCGGTGTGCGGACTCATGCAGGCGCCGAAGTCGCGTAGTCCTTCGCGGCGCGCGCGCAGCAGGAACGCTCCCACGGTGGACTCTTCGGTAAACACCATGTCGTGGTAGCCCGCATAGGGTGCCGTCAGCTCGGTGAACTTGCCCGGGGCACGGGCTGATGCCGCATCCCAGTCGAAGCTGCCGCCGTCGACCACGATGCCGCCGATGACCGTGCCGTGGCCGCTCAGGAATTTGGTGGCCGCGTGGTAGATCAGGTCGGCGCCATGCTCCAGCGGCCGGATCAGCCAGGGGGAAGTCATCGTTGAATCCACCAGCAAAGGCACACCCGCTTCGTGGGCAATGGCGCTCACAGTCGGGATATCCAGCACTTCCAGCCCCGGGTTGCCGACCGTTTCGCCAAAAAACAGCTTGGTGTTGGGCTGGATCGCGGCGCGCCAGCCATCGATGTCGCCAGGTTTGACGAACGTGGTTTCGATGCCGAAGCGCCGCAGCGTGTAGTGCAGCAGGTTTTGCGAGCCGCCATACAGCGCGGTCGATGCCACGATGTGCGAGCCCGCGCCCATCAGCGTGACGATGGCCAGATGAAGTGCCGCCTGCCCGCTGGCCGTGGTGATGGCACCGATGCCGCCTTCCAGCGCCGCCACGCGCTCCTCCAGCACCGCGTTGGTGGGGTTGGACAGGCGCGAGTAGACGTGGCCCGCGCGCTCCAGGTTGAACAGCGCGGCGGCATGTTCGGAGCTTTCGAAAACGAAAGAGGTGGTCAGGTACAGAGGCGTGGCGCGCGCGCCGGTGGCGGGGTCGGGTGCGGCGCCGGCGTGAACGGCCAGCGTGTCGAAACCAGGGTCTGAATAACCGGGCATGGTGTCTCCGAAAGTGAATCGAACCGGATCGTGGGGGTGTCCTTGCCCTGGGCGCGGGCTTGACCCCCCATCCGGATCAGTATTGAATCAACATTGTGGGCTATATTTACACCACGTCGGGGTGAGGCAGTCAACATTGGCAGTCACGAGGAGAGCAACATGAAAGTCAGCGATATCCTGCGCGTCAAGGGCAACACCCTGTACACCGTGACACCGGAGGACCCGGTTGCCGTGGCGGTGCAGATCATGGCCGAAAAGGACATTGGCTCGCTGGTCGTGATGGAGCACGGCGACATGGTCGGCCTGCTCACGTTCCGGGAAGTGATACTCACCCTGGTAAAAAGCGGTGGCGCGATTGGCGTCACGCAAGTGCGTGCTGCCATGGACGACCATCCACTGACCTGCACCTCCGAGACCGAACTGGATGAGGTTCGCCGCATGATGCTGGAGCGCCACGCGCGTTACCTGCCGGTGCTGGACAAGAAGATGCTCATGGGCGTGATCAGCTTCTACGATGTTGCCAAGACGGTGGTGGAAAGCCAGAACTTCGAAAACAAGATGCTCAAGGCCTACATCCGGGACTGGCCCGGTGGCGTGGAACCCGCCGACGGCTGAGTCGGGGTCCGCTGCCGACAGCGCTTTCAACGCAGTTCGGCGCCCTCGTTGTGCCCAAGACGCACGAAGAAGCACAGCGACAGCAACGTCATCGCACCCACAACCACAAAGGCGGGCGAGAAGTCGCGCGCCATCAAATGCGTCGCACTGCCGCCGTGCCACCATGCGGCTGCGCTCACCAGTGACGCGCCGAACACCACACCCATGCTGACGGAGACCTGCTGCGCCATGCTCGAGAGCGTAGTCGCGTGGCTCATACGCGGTTTTGGGATTTCCGAAAAACCAAGCGTCTGCAGGGCCACCAAGCCCATCGAATTGACCAGGCCGCCGAGCATCAGCGTACAAAATATCAATACATGTGGCGTGTCGGGCCGGAACAGGCCATAGCTGGCGTAGAACAGGCTGGTCAAGGTGGTCGCGCCGATCAGCAATGAGCGAAATCCGACGCGGCGGATGGTCTGGACCATGACAGTGCGGGTCGCGAGCGAGCCGACCGCCGTGGCGACCGTCAGTGTGCCCGAGGCCAGCGGCGACAGGCCGAAGCCCAATTGCAGCATCAGCGGCAGCAGGAACGGCGAGGCACCAATCGCGATACGCAGCGGCATGCCGCCGACGATGGAGGTGCGGTAGGTTGGATAGCGCAGGATGCCCAGGTCGATGATCGGGGTCGATTTGCGCCGACTGCGCAGGCCGTACAGGCCCAGCGCCAGCGTACCCAGCGCGGCAACCGCCGCAGTCACCCAACCGGCGACCAGGTCCTTGCCGGTGGCCTCCATTGCGCCAAGCAGCGCGGTCAACCCGAGCGCCAGCAGCACGAAGCCCACGGCGTCGAAGGGCGCAGGAGCAGCATCTTCGTGATGCTCCTCGATGAACGTCAGCGCCAGCGCGATGCCGAGCAGACCGAACGGAATATTTACCAGAAAGATCCAGCGCCACGATGCCCAGGTGACGATGGCGCCACCGAACAGCGGGCCGGCCATGCGACCGATGGCCGGCGGCACCGTGAACCAGACCATGGCGGCGACCATGCGGGCGGATGGCACGCTGCGCAACAGGATCAGGCGTCCGACCGGCACCATCATGGCGCCGCCCAGACCTTGCAGCACCCGGAACAACACCAGCGAGGGCAACGAATTGGCCGCGCCGCACAGGGCCGAGCCGAGCGAGAAGAAGGCGATGGCGCCGCAAAAGACACGCCGTGCACCAAAGCGCTCGGCAAACCAGCCGCTCAGCGGCAGAAACACGGCCAGGCTCAGCAGGTACGAGGTGATGGCCAGGTTGAGGTGCAGCACCTGCACGTTCAGCGAATGGGCGATGCTGGGCAACGCCGTCGCCATGACCGAAGTGTCCAGGTTCTGCAGGAACAGTGGACAGGCCACGACCAGGGGAACGATTCTGTCGCGGGCGGCCATGCCGCGATTCTATGCAGGCGCGGGCAGCCGCGCGCTCGCTCGGAGATAATCCGGACATGAGCGGCAACACTTTCGGAACACTCTTCGCCGTCACCAACTTCGGTGAATCGCACGGCCCGGCCATCGGCTGCGTGATTGATGGCTGCCCGCCCGGCATGGACCTGAGCGAGGCCGACATCCAGCCCGATCTGGACCGCCGCCGCCCCGGTACCTCCAAGTTCGTAACGCAGCGCAACGAGCCCGATGCGGTCGAAATCCTGTCCGGTGTGTACGAGGGCAAGACCACTGGTACGCCGATCTGCCTGCTGATCAAGAACACCGATCAGCGCAGCAAGGACTACGGAAACATCCTGCAGACCTTTCGCCCCGGCCACGCCGACTACACCTACTGGCAGAAATACGGCATCCGCGATCCGCGCGGCGGTGGTCGTGCCTCGGCGCGCCTGACGGCACCGATGGTGGCGGCCGGTGCGGTCGCCAAAAAGTGGCTGACGGCGCAATACGGCTGCGTGTTTCGCGGCTGCATGACGCAAATCGGCGACATTGTGATTCCGTTCGAGTCGTGGGAGCACGTGCCCAACAATCCGTTCTTCGCGCCGGTGGCCGACGTGTCGCACATCGAGACCTACATGGAGACGCTGCGCAAGGCCGGCGACTCCTGCGGCGCGCGCATCCGCACGGTGGCCTCTGGCGTGCCCGTTGGTCTGGGCGAGCCTTTGTTCGACAAGATGGACGCCGATATCGCCTGGGCCATGATGGGCATCAACGCAGTGAAGGCGGTCGAGATCGGCGCCGGCTGGGACAGCGTCACGCAGCGCGGCACCACGCACGGCGATTCGCTTTCGCCGCAGGGCTTCAAGTCGAACAACGCTGGCGGTACGCTGGGCGGCATCACGACCGGCCAGGATCTGGAAGTGAGCATTGCGGTCAAGCCCACGAGTTCCATCATCACGCCGCGCGAATCCATCGATATGCAGGGCAACGCGACCCAGGTAGTGACAAAGGGTCGCCACGACCCGTGCGTCGGCATTCGTGCCACGCCGATCGCCGAGGCGATGCTGGCTCTGGTGGTGATGGAACATGCGCTGCGCCGACGTGCCCAGTGCGCCGATGTCCATGTGCCGGTCGCCCCTATCGCCGCTTCCTTGCGCTAGCGAGGCGGCGCGGCCCAGTTAGCAGATAAACACCATGCAATATGTCCGCTTCGGCAACACCGGTCTCAAGGTGTCGCGCATCTGCCTGGGCATGATGACCTATGGCACGCCGCAGTGGCGGCCCTGGGTGCTGGACGAGGCTGCGGCTTTGCCTGTGGTCAAGCACGCCGTGGATATGGGGATCAACTTCTTCGACACTGCCGACATGTATTCGGCGGGCGAGAGCGAGACGCTGACCGGTCGATTCCTCAAGATGCTGTGCAGGCGCGAGGAGGTGGTGCTGGCCACCAAGCTCTTCTACCCGGTGGAGATGGCATTCAAGGGTGGCAACAGCCCGGCGGCCAAACCAGCGCGCCGCCCCAACATGGATGGCCTGGGTCGCAAGCGCATCTTCCACGCGGTGGACGCCAGCCTGCAGCGCCTGGGTTGCGACTACATCGACCTGTACCAGATTCACCGGCTGGATGCCGACACGCCGATTGAGGAAACCATGGAGGCGTTGCACGATGTGGTCAAAGCCGGCAAGGTGCGCTACCTTGGTGCCAGCAGCATGTGGGCTTGGCAGTTTGCCAAGGCGCAGCAGGTGGCCAGAGAGCACGGTTGGACGCGCTTTGTGAGCATGCAAAACCACTACAACCTGGCGTACCGTGAAGAAGAGCGCGAGATGATTCCGCTGTGTCGTGACCAGGGCGTCGCGCTGATCCCGTGGAGCCCTCTGGCGCGCGGCTTTCTGGCCGGCAATCGCAAGGCCGACGACAAGGTGCAGGGCGAGACCAGCCGCGCCAAAACCGACGACATCGCGCAGAAGTACTACTACCGCAAGAGTGACTTCAAGGTGGTCGAAGTGCTGACCAAGCTGGCCACCAAAAAAGGCATCAGCAACGCCACGCTGGCCTACGCGTGGCTGATGCACAAGGGTGTCACCGCACCGATCGTGGGGGCGAGCAAGACCTGGCAGATTGATCAGGCCCTGGCGGCAATCGACGTAGCATTGACCGAGGCGGAAATCCAGCGGCTGGAAGCGGCCTATGAGCCGCATCCGGTGCTGGGTCATGCATGAAATAATGCTCTATCCTTTAGACGGTATGCGCTGGTAGCTATCAAAATCATAGTTGCCTATATCGACGAATCAAAACCACATCTGCGGAGCCTTTCTCTCAATCTCTGGAAACCCCATGAAAACCGCTCTCATTCTCAATGGCCCCAACCTCAACCTGCTCGGCACGCGCGAGCCGGCTGTGTATGGCTCCCAAACCCTGGCCGATGTCAAGGCGCTGTGCGTGCGGGCCTGCGCCAGTCACAACCTGACGCTTGACTTTCGCCAGAGCAATCATGAAGGCGAACTGATCGACTGGATTCACGAGGCCGGCCGCGCGCAAGCCGCGGGTACGCTGTCGGGCGTGGTGCTGAACGCCGGCGCCTACACCCACACCAGCATTGCGCTGCACGATGCCATCAAAGGCGCGGGGGTGACGCTGATCGAGCTGCACATCTCCAACGTACATGCGCGCGAAGCGTTTCGGCATCACTCCTATATCTCGCCGGCCGCCAAGGCCGTGATGGCCGGGTTCGGAGTGCAGGGCTACGCGCTGGCGATCGCAGCGCTGGCCGGGCTCTGACGGCGTCTGCGCAGGGTTGCATCGTGATTGAAGTCAATCCTGCGGAGGTCGAGATCACCGCCATCCGCGCCCAGGGTGCGGGTGGGCAGAACGTGAACAAAGTCTCCAGCGCCGTCCATTTGCGCTTCGACATCGTCGCGTCTTCCCTGCCCGAGGACGTCAAGGTACGCCTGCTCGCGTTGCCTGACACCCGTATCACACAAGAGGGCGTGCTGGTGCTCAAGGCGCAGCAGCACCGCAGCCAGGAGATGAACCGCATGGACGCGCTGGCCCGGCTCGACGAACTGGTGAACAGCGTGGCGCTGCCGCCCCGGGTGCGGCGCGCAACCAAGCCCACCTATGGCTCCAAGCAGCGGCGGCTGGAAGGCAAGAGCCAGCGCTCCAGCATCAAGGCGTCGCGCGGCAAGGTCAGCGAATAAATCGGGATCGATTCATGAATATGCCCACCACGGTGGTTCCCTCCGACGAAGTCCGGCAACTGCTGGCGTCGGCCACCCGCGTCGAGACGCCCTGTGGCGACGGCGGCCTGGTCTGGCATCTGTGGGGCCAGGGCTGCTCGACACACGCGCCGGTGGTCCTGCTGCACGGCGGCAGCGGCAGCTGGACGCATTGGCTGCGCAACATCCAGCCGCTGGCCGATAACGGCCGGCGCGTGCTCGCGGCGGATCTGCCGGGCTTTGGCGATTCGGCACCGCCCACCCAAGGCACGGACGCCGACGCGTTGCCTGAACCCCTGGAGGCAGGATTGAAAATCCTGCTCGGTGATCAAGCGTGTGACCTGGTCGGTTTTTCCTTTGGGGGCATGACGGGCGGGTTTTTGGCTGCACTGTTTCCTGAACGCGTGAACCGTCTGGTTCTGGTGGGTGCGCCGGGCCTGGGCGTGGCGTCGCGCAGGACAGTCAAACTGACGCCTTGGCGCCACCTGACGGATGCGAGCCAGCAAGAGGCGGTTCACCGTCAGAATCTGGCCGCCTTGATGCTGCTTCACCCCGAATCCATCACCGACTTGGCCGTGCAGCTACACGTGGCCAATGTGCTGCGTGACCGCATGAAGGGGCGCAGCCTGGCCTACACCGACGCCTTGGTGCGCGCGTTGCACCAGGTGCAATGTCCGGTTGACGCGATCTATGGGCGCGAGGATGCGCTTTACCGCGGCCGGCTCGACGTGCTGGCCGAGGCCTTGCGTGCGGCGCCCGGTTTCAATGGGCTGCAGCTGATTGAAGACGCAGGGCACTGGGTGCAATTCGAGTGCCCACAAGCCTTCAATACAGCACTGCTGGCGGTGCTAAATGACAACCCGCATCCCTAACCATTTGCGCATCGGTAACATGGACTACCAAGTGTTTACTTCGAGGCGACCATGCGACTTGCAATTCTTTCCGACCTGCACCTGACGGTCGCCGGCATGGCCGTGCCCCAGGTTGACTGTGACTTGGTGATTCTGGCGGGTGACGTGGCCAGGCCACAGCAGGCCATGGCATGGGCCACGCAGTTCACCGTGCCGGTGATTTATGTCCCCGGAAATCACGAGTATTACGGCGGCAGCCTTTCGGGCACGCTCGCGAAGCTGCGTGAACTCGCACGTGGCACTCGGGTGCACGTGCTGGAGCGCGATGAGCTGCGTCTGGGCGGCGTGCGCTTTCTCGGTTGTACGCTGTGGACGGATTTCCGTTTGATGGACACCGAAGCCGAGCGCACAGCGTCGATGGCGACCGCAAGCCAGCTGATCCGCGACTTCAGCCGCGTGCGGCTCGACGACGGCGGCGATGCGCTATTTACCCCCGAGCGATCGCGCCAGGTGTTTGATGAATCGGTGGCATGGCTGGACAAAAAGTTTGCCGAGCCGTTTGACGGTACGACCGTGGTGGTTTCGCACCACGCACCTTCTACCGGCAGCATCAACCCGAAATATGAAGGCTCGCCACTGAACGCCTGCTTTGTGTCCGATATTGCGCCGCAGTTGCGCCGCTGGAATGCCCCGCTATGGATCCACGGCCATCTGCATGACAGCTACGACTACATGGTCGGCAAAACACGCGTGCTGTGTAATCCGCGCGGTTATTTTCGCAACGACATTGGCGAAAATGCGCGATTCGACCCCAACCTCGTTATCTCCATCTGACTGACACCTGCTGACGCGAATGCGTCACTGCCCACTGCGCTTCAAGTTGCGCCAATACTCAAAAGCGATGACACTGGGCGGCGCTTTTGCGCTCAAAACTCATCAAAACCAAAGGAAACCCATGTTCCATCTCATCTGGATGTTCATTATCGGCATTGTGGTCGGCTTGCTTGCCCGAATGGTGACCCCGGGCGCCGACCAAATGGGCTTGCTCATGACGGGCGTGGTGGGCATTGTGGGCTCCTATATCGGAGGCTTCATCGCGCGGCTCTTCAGCAAGCCGGTTGAAGGTCAGATGTTTCATCCAGCCGGCATCATCATGTCGGTGATTGGTGCGGTGATTCTGCTGGTCGTCTGGCGTTACGTTCAGTAGATTCCCGAGTCACTCTCGCCCGGAACTTCCCGGGCTCTTTTTTTCAACCCGCAACTTCACTCATCAGGAAAATTCCATGAAAACGAAATCATTGATCCTCGCCGCTTTGTTTGGTGTGTTCGCTGCGACCTCCTTTGCGCAGGCGCCCGCCGCTGGCGCCAGCGCCACCGCAACGTGCAAGGATGGGACTTCTTACACAGGCGTCAAAAAGGGCGCCTGCAAGGGCCACAAGGGCGTCAAGTCCTGGGACACCACCGCAGCCGCTGCTGGCGCTAGCGTTGCTACTGCGGCCGCAGCACCCACTGCCGCCGCACCCGCTGCCGCGACACACAAGGCTTCGTCCAAGGCCGCGGCCATGCCCACCGTCGCTGCCGCAGGTGGCGGCGCCGGCAAGGTCTGGGTTAATACCAGCTCCAAGACCTACCATTGCGAAGGCGACAAATACTATGGCAAAACCAAGGCGGGTGAGTACATGAGCGAGGCCGATGCCAAGGCCCAAGGCGATCATCCCAGCCACGGCAAAGCCTGCGCGGCGAAATAATTGGTGAGGTCGTGCTGCGGTGTTGATGTAGCACCGTAGTTGATGCACCGTATTGCGCAGTGCCACCGGAGGGCCTCGCACTTGCCCAGGGGTCCGGGCTATCATGACCCGATGGCGCCAATCGTTTCAATGCTCTCCTGGCAACGCGCACTGGCGGAATTGGGCCGGGCGCTGTTGCGGTGGCTGGCCGGCTGGTGGCATGTCGTACATTTTGGTTCGCTGCTGCTGGTGCTGATCCTGTCGCCGTCGAGCTACAACCGCGAGAACCGCCTCGTGCTGGCCCGCCATATGTACCTCGACACGGCACCCATCCTGGCGGGATTCTCGGTCCTGTGTGCGCTGGTCAGCCTGGTGTTGACGCGCATCGTGGTGGTCACGGCTCTGAGCTATGGCCTGTCGCAATATGCGCTGCAGCTGGTCATCCGGGTGCTGGTGCTGGAGCTGATTCCGCTGACGGCGGCGCTGTTTGTGGCGCTGCGCTGCACCATCCCGAACGGGGCCCAACTCTCGCAGATGCGTCGCGACGGCGTGCTGGAGGCACTGCAGCGTGATGGGGTGGATCCGATCCGCCGCGAAGTGTTGCCGCGCGTTGGGGCGGGCGTGTTCTCGACCGTGACGCTGGCGGCGCTGAGTTGCGTGGTGGCGCTGGTGCTGGCGTACCTGGCGGTGTACGGATTCGTCGCGTCGGGGCTACCGGGCTACACGCGCATGTTCGGCCAGGTGTTCAGCCCGGCAGTGACGTTGATTTTCATGCTGAAGACGCTGTTCTTCAGTCTGGCGGTTTCACTGATTCCCATGGCGTCAGGGTTGTACGAAAAAACCGATAGCGGTTCACGCACGAGTGCCGAGCTGCGCGGCCTGGTGCGCATGTTCGCGGTGATCCTGCTGATCGAAGTGGCTTCGCTCGTGGGCAACTACTATTAACACCAACTTCCTTGAGCCACTCATGAGCGAACCACCAGAGTCCCGCCCGCCACTGCCTGCCGGCGCGCCGCCCCCTGCGGTGGCACACCTTGAACTCAAGGCGGCGCTGCTGTTGCTTTTTATGCTGCTGCTCGTACTCGGCTCGGCGGCGTATGTGCTGTATGCGCGCGGCGCGTTCGAGCCGACGCAGCGGCTCGTGCTGGTGGCGGACGACTCCGAGGGCGTGGTGGTGGGGATGGATCTCACGTTCTCGGGCTTTCCAATTGGGCGCGTGCGCCGCATCGAGCTGGCTGCCGATGGCAATGCACGCATCCTCATCGATGTACCGCGCACGGACGCACATTGGCTGCGCGACTCGAGCGTATTCACGCTGGTACGCGGACTGGTGGGCAGCACCAATATCCGCGCCTATAGCGGTGTGCTGACCGACCCACCTTTGCCCGATGGTGCGGAGCGCACGGTGCTGCGCGGTGACACCAACGCGGAAATTCCACGGCTTGTGGCGTCAGCGAGAGAGGTGCTCGATAACCTGAGTGTCCTCACTGCCAAGGACGCTCCGTTGGGCGCCAGCCTGGCCAGCGTGCAGACCCTGACCGACAGGCTCAATGGCCCGAGCGGGGCGCTGGGCGTCCTGCTGGGCAGCGAGGCCAATACCCAAAAACTGCTGGCCACGCTGGATCGCACCAACGCACTTCTGACCCGGCTGGATGGCATGGCGGCCAAGGCCGACACCCAGGTGTTTGGCGAGAACGGGGTGATGCCCGAGACGCGAGCCACCATCGTGCAACTCAATGCCATGCTGGGCGAGGCTCGCAGCAGCCTGAAGAAGGTGGACGCCGTGCTGGTCGAGGCGCAGGCCGTGGGCGCCAATGCGCGCGAGGCCACGACCGACCTGGGCCCCCTGCGCGCCGAGGTCGAGGTCAACCTGCGCAAGGTTGAGAGCCTGGTCAACGAGATCAATCGCAAGTGGCCGTTTGCGCGCGATACGGAGTTGAAGCTGCCATGAAGAGGTCTTTACTGGTGGGTGGCAGAGCGCTGATTGCACTGGCCGCGCTGCTGCTGGGCGCCTGCGTGGGCGGCCCCAAGGCCCCGGATTGGCAGATGAACGCATACGATTCGATGCAGCGCTCCGTCATCGCCTATTTGTCGGGTGACCTGCGCGGCGAAGCGCTCGAGTTTGCGAAGGCGCGCAGCGAGATTGCCAGTACCGGCCGTCCCGACCTGATGGCCAGAGCCGAACTGCTGCGCTGCGCCGCCCGCGTGGCCAGCCTGGTCTTCGAGCCTTGCGCCGGATTTGAAAAACTGCGAGAGGACGCACCCGCCGCCGAGCGTGCGTATGCCGACTACCTGAGCGCGCGCGTGCGCTCGCAAGACGTGGCGTTGCTGCCTGCGCCACAGCAGGCCGTCGCAGGAACCCCCGATGTGGCGGCGCTGGGCCGTATTTCCGACCCGCTGTCACAGTTGGTGGCAGCCGGCGTGGTGTTTGAGCGCGGCCAGGCGGGTCCCGCAGTCATGGCGTTAGCGGTACACACCGCCTCCGCCCAGGGTTGGCGACGCCCCTTGCTGGCGTGGTTGATGGTGCAGGCCCGTGCGGCCGAGCAGGGCGGCGACAGCGCCGAGGTCGCCCGCGTGCGCCGGCGCATCGACCTCGTGCAGAACGTCAGACCTTGACGCGGGCGTCGACGCGGCGGGTGGCACACGAAACGGCTGCAGCTTGTGAATCAGCCGAAACATGTTTGCACGCCGTGCTCATAGTGGGCCCTTGATGAAGGTGACCCTTGCACGCTAGCCCTGCGGGGGTCCGCTGCACCAGCGGTGCAGGTAGGCACGGGAAACTACAACTGCTTTTCAGAGACAAGGGGGCTCAACAGATGCAGCATGAAACGCTGCCACGCAGTGGTCTCTGGTGGCTCGGCAGGACTGTCCATGATCAGGCCGAGTTCGGTGGTAAGCACAGCGGAACGCTGGTCAAAATTCATGGAACCCAGAAACACCTGCTTGTGGTCCAGGGTGGCGCTTTTCATGTGCAACGCCCCGGTGCGGTGACCGAACAGGCCGAGCCAGTGGATGATTCCCTCTGTCACTGTGCCCTTGACAGAATTTTTCGCTTCATTCTCGCCTGCGGTTTTGCTCAGCGGGTCATACAGGACGCGCGCGTTTGCCCATAAAAGCGGACTGACGTGTGCCTCGCCAACTCGAACGGCAAGTTCAGCATCAGGATTATTTGGGGCGACACCGACGTCGGTTCGCCTGCGCCGGGGTCCGCGATCTTGCCCTCTTCGGTCACTTCGGTTGGCTTCGGCGGGGCAGCGCCGCCCGCCAATCGATCGAAGTTTGGCCGCAATTGCCTGCGCGTCAGGCTGCTGCGCGCGATGTCGCGCACCAAAAAGACCTCATGGCTGTTCCAGTAGTGATCGAATTCTGCTTAAAAGGCACGCACCACCGGCCCCCCGCGAACACGTCCATGTCGACGAAGTTTCTGCCCTTGGCGTTCATGACGTATTCGTCTGCCATGTTGCGGCCACCGGCAACCGCCGCGACGTTGTCCGCCACGAAGAGTTTGTTGTGCATGCGCCGGTTGATGTGGCTGAACTCCCAGCCGGACATGATGAAGCGTGTCACGCTGCTCTCGCGTCCCGCAGGGAACGCATCAATGTGAGACCCGTGTTGTCGCCCGGCATCAGGCAAGACTGCACATCCAGGCTACGCGCGGCGAGCTGCGCCAGTTCGATGCGTGTGGCAAATGAGTTGGGACCGTAGGGCTGCAACTGAAAGCCCGAGCGGGTGTCTCCCGAGACCGGATTTTGGGTGATTGCCGCCAGCGGCGTTTGCGCGTATTGCGAAATGGCGGATGACGGCTGAAGCGGGGGTTGCGGAGGCAGGCTTGCGCAGCCGGACAGCAGCACAAAAAGCCCCAGCAGCAGCGTGCGCAAGGCGTCGCGCGAAGACGAGATGATTGGCATCTTGACGAAGCGGCGCATGGAGACGAACTGTGTGATCTCCAGAGGGGCGAGATTAGCGAAATCGGCACCGCTTGAACAGCAGGCGGCAGCACCATCGTCAGCCAGGCGAACGCCAGCGGAAGAAGCGTCAATGAACAAAAAAAGAGTTCCACCCGTGAAGGATGGAGCCCTTATCAGGTGGACCGCGGGTTAAAACTGCTGCAGCCAGATGCCACCGGCTCGTCTCCGCGTTTCGTATTCACCCACGCGCCCGTCCTTGTTCATGTAGTGGGAGAACCAGCCCGTGTAACGCTCCATCGCTGCGTCGTCCGCGGTTGCAGCCGGCACCTGGTCGTCACTGCGCTGGTCCAACGCCCGCTGCAGGTCAGCCATGATGCGCGGATCGTCCTTGGCCAGTGCGAGATAACGAGCATCGGCATGTGCGAGGGCCACGCGTTGTGACCAGGCATCCAGCCCGGCTACGGTGCGCACCGCGAGCTTGCGGGCAGTCCCGGCGCACAGACCCAGAGCGGCAAAGCCGACGGCCCAGAGAATGACCCAGGCAGCCAGCAGGTTGCCTTCGGACCAGTTGTCCACCATCTGATTGGCGACAACGAGTAACGCGGAAACCACGGCGGCCAGCAGCATGGCTGCCAGTCCCTTGCTGCTGTTGAGGCCCTTGCGAGCGGGCCGGGCGGTGCTGGCTGCGGATTCGATTCGCGCAACACCACTGCGGTCTTGCGCTGAATAGGCTGGATGAGCGAGGCTGGTCATGATGTTTTCCCTTCTTGAAAGCTTGTGCCGTCATATTAGGGTTAACACTTAGTCTATTCAACTTTAGATTGATGATTTTCACTATTCACAATGGTGATTCTCCGGGCTGCCAATTTCGCCGATTCCGCAGGGTGAAGTCGCGCAGCTTGGTCATTTCCAACTTTGGAGGAGTCGGCCTGAGCCGTCGACTTGTTCATCCATTCCTTCTTCGGCCAACCTGCGAGGCGTCGCCGTCACTGCCCGATTTGGAAAAAATCACGTCACCCGTAGAGACTTGACGGAGTGTCGATGGATGCAGCGGAAAACTCTCCGCTATCGAGAGTCGTTGCCCGGCGCGGGCGCCTGCAGTGTGAGCCAGATCTCATTGCGCCTCAGGAACCACGGGGTAAACGGCGCGTTGTAGCGCGACAGCGTTGGCTCGCCCGCCCAAGGCAGCTTTGCCGCTCGCAATGCCGCCTCCAGCTTGACCAGATGCTCGTCGTAGTTCGCCTGCGACCAGAACCCCGAGTAACGTATCACGGCAACACGGCTGGCAGGCACTTCCCGCAACTGCACTCTCGGATCGAGGGGCTCGGGCGCTGTGGTCAGCGTGATGTCTTTTGGCAGGACGAACTGCACCAGGTAGCCGCCGGGCGCCTCGGTCTGGGTGACCGGCGCCGTCATGTCGAGCTTCATGGGCACCGCAGCCTGGGTCACCGGTGCGGTCATCTTGAACTTGCGGGTGCCCTTGTTTTTTCCAAAGATATAGCCGGCCAGGACGGGAAACGCCTCGTTGCCGGCCCGGTCTGCGGGCCCGCCCACCAGCACCTGCGCCACGACATAGGGCGCGTACTGGCGTACCTCTGCGCCGTCCAGTTGCTGGACGACTTGATAGGTCGGCTCTTCAATGGCCATCGACGTGAGACGGACGGTAGCGAGGCACACGCCGAACAGCAACTTCCACATGTTGAGTACCTCCGGTTTCAAGGCAGCGCCAAGCCCTCGCATGGTGAACCGATATGTGTCTCATGTTCATGTCGAACGTATATGCATGTCGCCCGATTCCCCAAGTCGCGCTGGCTCTCCGACGCCCGACGGCTTGCTCGTGACCGGGAGTTGCTTCAGTGTATTTTCCTTGATATCCCAGTAGTGTGCATGACTAGTCTTCACCTCGACCAAGGCCAGATCGGGGTCGTCCGCGCCACCTGGGAACCATGCTTGGGCGGCGCTTGTCCATAACGTCCGCGTCTTCGCAAGGTCGTCGACCACGTGTGCCGCGCCGGAGACGGAGACGTAGGTGTCCTTGCCCGGATCGGCATAGGTCAGGTTCACGGTCGGCTCCTGCATCAAATCTGCCACCGGCCCTGCCTTGCGGGACACGAAGAACCATAGACTGGCGTCATTCATAACGGTGCTTTGGGTCGTCATGGGCCGCGAATGCAGGTGACCATTGCCGTGGCGCGTGGTGAACATTGCGAACTTGATGTCCTTGATCATGTCCCACAGTGTGTGGTCGGATTTCTCGTCGTTGTTCATGGCGCTTCTCGCAGGGGATTGGTTGGTGGATGGGGAACGGATGAAAATCAGGACCAGCGATCCAGCGCCCAGCGCCCGGCTACTGTTGCCTGTGCGCTCACCAACGTACCCCAGACAATGTCGATCAGGGTCAGCTGCAGGGGCCAGTTCTTCAAAGTCGCGAGGTTGCTGAGGTCGTAGGTCGCATAGGCAAACAAGCCAAACAACGCACCCGCGACGGCGGCGCGCGCCCACGGCGCGTTTGCTCCGACCCACAGCGCGACCGAAGGGGCGTTAGGGAGCACAGCAAACACCATCAATCCGATCGGATAGAGCAGATAGAACGCACCGGCCGCCGCCAGGTTGGGAGTCTCGGCCATCAGGTGGCCGATGCCTGTCCTGTACAGGGGCTTGGCGATCACACCGAGCCAGAGCATGTCGATCACCAACAGGGCCGCAACGGTTGCGGCATAGGACACGAGGTACTTGTGCAAGGGACTATCTCCCTGATGGCTGAAGCCAGCCGGCGAAGAGTGGGAGCCATCGGTCGCATGCGCGAGTCCAGACCTGCTTCAAGTGAAGGCTGATCCGTAGTCTTGCAGGAACCGGCGGCGCCCACAGAACCACCGAAAATCCGCAGCGGGCGGTTTCTGATTTCATCTGCGACCCTGACTGGAGTTGCGGCATTGGAAAGTTCCATCTGGACTGGATTGAATGGGTCCATCATCACGCTCGGGCCGGGCGCGCGGCGTGGGAAATTCCTGGAGAGTACTGTAGGAAAATATCCCGGGCTGCGGCCCGCTGTTTGGCATAGGCTCGCCCGTCAATCGCAGAGCAGCCGCAGGCGGTAGCCTCCAGGCCCTTGCGGTGGCGCGCCAGGTGCGGGGCGATCTGGCGAAAGCGCAGACGGGTTGCCGACGTGGTCATCTGCGCCATAAGAACGTGAAGGTAGCGGTTCAGCGTTCACTGAAGCGCCCCACCGAGCGACGACTCGCGCCAGAATTCGCTGGTGGCGATGCGTCCCACCCCGCCTGGTCCCTGCGCCAGCGCATGCGGCGAACGCCAGACTGCCGACAGGCTCGCCGCAGACTCGAGCGCCGGAAGTCATCCTGTTACTGCAGCAGATTATTTGCCTTTCGTACTTGTGCTCATCCTTGCATCCATGCGTGTGGCATCCGCACTACGCCAGAACGGCAACATACGCCGTAGCGTGCTGTCGCGCAGTACGAAGTGATGCGCCAGCGCAATGACCGCGTGAGCGCCCGCCAGATACATCAATACGTTTCCGACTGTCCCATGAATATCTTCAAGCTGTTCTGAAAATTTCTTGTCAGGCACCGGTACATGTGGCAGCGAAATACCAAGGAAATTCCAGTCGTCCGGCGACCACAGGCGGTTGGCAATGCCGAGCAACGGCACGGCAAACAGCAAAACGTACAACACTAGTTGCATCAAGTGCGCGAGCCTCTCCTGCCATGATGGAGGTGGCGGCACGATCGGCGGACGCTCGCCGCGCCAACGCACAATTATTCGCGGCAGCATCACCAGCAGTATCGCCAGGCCAAACTGCGTGTGCGCCCATTTGAATTGCGCGCGAATAGCTGATCCCTTTGGTGACCAGCCATGTGCATAAATCAGAATCAGGGCCACGGCGACAAGAATGAAGACAAGCCAGTGCAATCGGCGGCCCCACAATGAATAGTGAGAATCGTTCACGATACCTCCAATGACCGCCTCGAAAGCGCGGTGGAAATTCGAAAGATGGACAGTTTCCAGTTTACCGACTGAACAACTGCGCTTGCAGACGCGCTAGAGATTACGCCGCTCCACTTGTTGGTTTGAACACCGAGAGTACCGCGCTGCAAGCGGGACTTGCGATAGCAGCCGAGCATCGAATCGACATTTCAAACCAGCTTTCCTTATAGGTGCGAAGATTCAAGGCGTCTGTGCGGCAGCGAACTTTCGGGTAGAGGAAAGACTTTCTGCTGAGCGATCCTCTGGTTCTGGCTGATCGCTGTCGCTCCATCCGACTCACCGTATTCGCTAAAGCAGACGCGGGTGGATCGCGACGTAACGCGTTCCATCGAAATGGCAATACGCCTGCCTTCACAAAGTGGGCAAGCGCTCGAACCGGTCGAGGCGCGCGGGCGGTGGTTGTATCTCCGTGACTTCCAGTGCGTCGACAAGTGCGGCGGGCATGCCATCGCGAAGCCAACTGCACATGTCGGCAAGCTGCTGCGCGGAGCCCTGCAGCATCACCTCGACCGATCCGTCCGCGCGGTTACGTACCCAGCCGCCAATGCCCAGTGCCCTTGCGCGGCGCAGGCAAGCTTCCCGGTAGCCTATGCCTTGCACACGGCCGCACACGCGGGCACGCCGACTCTCCAGTGGCCCGTCCTTGTCGCAAGAATCCATGGCCCCGATCAGGCGTATTCACTCACCGGCACGCAACTGCAGAACAGGTTGCGGTCGCCATAGACATTGTCCACGCGGCCCACCGGGGGCCAGTACTTGGCGTGCTGCGTCTTGCCCAGCACGGCCGCGCCGATTTCGCGCGGGTAGGGGTGGTTCCATTCGCTGTGCAGCAGGCTGGCAGCAGTGTGCGGCGCGGCTTTCAGTGGGTTGTCGTCCTGCGGCCATTCGCCCTTTTCGATGCGGCGTATTTCCTCGCGGATCGCGATCATCGCGGCAATGAAGCGGTCCAACTCGTCCAGCGTCTCGCTCTCGGTCGGCTCCACCATCAAGGTGCCAGCCACCGGAAAGCTCAGCGTCGGCGCGTGAAAACCGTAGTCGATCAGGCGCTTGGCAACGTCTTCGGCTGTCACGCCGCTGGTCTCTTTCAGCGGGCGCAGGTCCAGGATGCATTCGTGCGCCACGTGCCCGTTTTCGCTCGCGTACAGCGTCGGGTAATGATCTTTCAATCGCGCACTGATGTAGTTCGCGGACAGGATCGCGATCTCGGTGGCCTGTTGCAGGCCCTCGGGGCCCATCATGCGGCAGTACATCCAGCTGATCGGCAGCACGGCCGCGTTGCCCAGCGGCGCGGCGGAGATGGCGCCGACGGCATGTACCGCCAGTCCACCGGTCGCATGGCCGGGCAGGAAGGGCACGAGGTCCTGCACCACGCAAACCGGGCCGACGCCGGGACCGCCGCCGCCGTGCGGGATGCAGAAGGTCTTGTGAAGGTTCAGGTGGCTCACATCACCGCCGAACTCGCCAGGCGCTGCCACACCGACCAGCGCGTTCATGTTGGCGCCGTCCACATAGACGCGCCCGCCATGCTGGTGCACCAGCGCGCAGAGTTCCTTGACCTGGCGCTCGAACACGCCGTGCGTGCTCGGGTAGGTGATCATGACGCAGGCCAGCTTGTCACTGTGCTGTTCGCACTTGGCCTGCAGATCGGCCATGTCCACGTTGCCATTCGCGTCACAGGCCGTCACGACCACCTGCAGGCCGGCCAGGTGCGCGCTGGCCGGATTCGTGCCGTGGGCCGAGGAGGGGATGAGGCAGATGTTGCGATGGCCCTGGCCCTTCGATTCATGGAATGCCCGGATCGCGAGCAGGCCCGCGTACTCCCCCTGCGAGCCCGCGTTTGGCTGCAGGCTGACGCCGGCGTAGCCCGTGGCCTCACACAGCCAGGCACACAACTGCTCGTCGAGCTCGGCATAGCCCTGCAACTGGTCGCGCGGCGCGAACGGATGGACGTCCGCAAACTCGGGCCAGGTGATCGGGATCATCTCGCTGGTGGCGTTGAGCTTCATGGTGCAACTGCCCAGCGGGATCATGCTGCGGTCCAGCGCCAGGTCCTTGTCGGACAGCGCACGGATGTAGCGCAGCATGCCGGTCTCCGAGTGGTGCGTGTTGAACACCGGGTGCGTGAGAAAGGCGCTGGTGCGGCGCAGCGCGATGGGGATCAGTGGCTCGATGCCTTTTTCGAAATCGCTGACCCGCGGCAGGGCCTGGCCCGGCTTGGCAAAGAGCGACCAGAGCAGCTCAATGTCGGCGCGCGTGGTGGTCTCGTCAAGCGAAATGCACAGATACTCCTTGAAGTAAATTCTGAGGTTTGCCCTGATGGAATGGGCGCGAGCAGCTATCGCTTTCGTAGCGTCACCGGTTTTCAAGCTGAGCGTGTCGAAGGCGCCACCGGGGCGTGGCGCCTGTCCGAGCTGCTCCAGCCCCTTCGCCAGAATGGCCGTGTAGCTGGCCACGCGCTGGGCGATGCGCTTGAGGCCTGCGGGGCCGTGATAGACCGCGTACATGCTGGCCACGACTGCGGGGAGCACCTGCGCGGTGCAGATGTTGGAGGTGGCTTTCTCGCGGCGGATGTGCTGCTCGCGCGTTTGCAGCGCGAGCCGGTAGGTCGGGTTGCCATGCACATCGACACTCACCCCCACCAAGCGCCCTGGCATGGAGCGCTTGAATTCGTCGCGGCAGGCCAGGTAGGCCGCGTGCGGGCCACCGGCGCCCATCGGCATGCCGAAGCGCTGCGTAGTGCCGACCACAATGTCGGCGCCGAATTCACCGGGCGGCACGATCAGCGTCAGTGCCAGCAGGTCTGCCGCGACGATGAAGGCCGCGTGCTTGCCGTGCACCTTTTGCGCATCGAGGTGCAGGTCGTCGATGCGGCCACTGGTGGCGGGGTACTGCGCCAGTACCGCGAAATAGTCACCGATCAGCGCTGTGTCCCAATCCTCGCGCGAATTGGCGAGGACGACATCGATGCCCAGTGGCCGGGCTCGCGTCTGGATCACCTCGATGGTTTGCGGGTGGCAGTCGCCCGCCACGATAAAGGTGTTGCTCTTGTTCTTGACGCTGCGCTTGGCCAGCGCCATGGCCTCGGCCGCGGCGGTTGCCTCGTCGAGCATGGAGGCATTCGCGATCGGCATCGCGGTGAGGTCGCACACCATGGTCTGGAAGTTCACTAGCGCTTCCATGCGGCCCTGTGAAATCTCGGCCTGGTAGGGCGTATAGGCGGTGTACCAGGCGGGGTTTTCGAGCACGTTGCGCAGGATCACACCGGGCGTGTGCGTGCCGTAATAACCCTGGCCGATGAAGCTCTTGAAGACCTGATTCTTCGACGCCATGGCGCGCAGTTCGGCGAGTGCGGCGGCCTCGGTCACGGCGGCGGGAATGGCCATCTTGCTGTGGCGTGCGATCGAGCGCGGCACGATGCCGTCGATCAGCTCGCGGCGCGAAGCCGCGCCAACGGCGCCGAGCATCAGCGCTTCGTCGGCGGCATCGATACCGATATGGCGTGCCACGAATTCGCTGGCGTTTTCAAGTTCGCCAAGGGCGCGGGCGGATTGCATCAGCATGGTGAAATTCCTGGGAGAGTCAGGCGTTGTCGGAAAACTGGGTGTAGTGGGTTTCGTCCATCAGTGCATCGAGCTGGGATGCGTCGGCGAGCTTGAGCTTGAAGAACCAGCCGGCACCGAGCGGGTCGCTGTTCGCCAGACTCGGGTCGGCGCGCAGCGTCTCATTGACTTCGGTAATGATGCCCGACACCGGCATGTAGACATCGGCTGCAGCCTTGACGGATTCGACCACGCCGGCCACTTCCTTTTGCGTAAACGATTTGCCGACCTCGGGCAGGTCGACGAACACCACGTCGCCCAGCGCATCCTGCGCATGAACCGTGATGCCGACTGTGACGATGGTGCCGGTGGTGGCAGCACCTTCCGTGCTGAGCCACTCATGGTCTTCGGTGTACTTGATCATTGCTGTCTCCAAAAAAAGTTGAGGTTAACCGCGGAAGTATCGATTCGGAACAAAGGGCATGGCCGTGACCTGCATCGGCACCGGCTTGCCGCGCACGATGGCGCTGATGCGCGTGCCCAGCGCCGCAAATTCGGGGGCCACATAGCCCATGGCCACCGGCTTGTCGACGCTGGGGCCGAGCAAGCCGCTGGTGACTTCCCCGATGCGCTCACCCGAGTCGTTCTGCAGCTCGCAGTGCTCGCGCACCGGGATCCGCTCCAACGCCACCAGTCCTACACGTTTTCGGGCTATAGCCCCCGTCGCACCTTGCAGTTGTGCCAGTATTTTTGTAGCGCCCGGGAAACCGCCGGCGCGCGCACCGCCAGTGCGGCGCACCTTTTGAATGGCCCAGTTCAGCCCGGCTTCCACCGGCGTGGTGATCGTGTCAATGTCGTTGCCGTACAGGCACAGGCCGGCCTCCAGCCTCAGCGAATTGCGCGCGCCCAGGCCGATGGGCAAGACGCCCGGCTGCGCGAGCAGGGCGCGCGCCAGCGTTTCGGCCTGGTCAGCGGGCACGGAGATCTCGAAGCCGTCTTCGCCGGTGTAGCCGCTGCGCGTCAGGAAGCAATCGCAGCCCGCGATACTGAATCGCCCGCCGGTCATGAACACCAGCTTTTCCACGCCAGGGGCGAGCCTTGACAGGGCCATGGCCGCCTGCGGACCTTGCAGTGCCAGCAGTGCCATCTCGGGCATCGGAATCACTTCGCACCGCGTGCCGATCCGGTTCTGGATATGTGCCATGTCGGCCACCTTACAGGCGCCGTTCACGATCACGAAGATGTCCTGTCCGCGATTGAAAAACATCAGGTCGTCCAGGATGCCGCCGTCCTCGTTCAGCAGCAGGCCGTAGCGCTGCTTGCCCACCGGCAGGTCGATCACGTCCACCGGCATCAGCGTTTCGAATGCTGCCGCCGCATCGGGTCCGACCAGACGCAACTGCCCCATGTGCGAGACGTCGAACAGGCCTGCGGCCTGGCGTGTGTGCAGGTGCTCGGCCATTAGGCCCGTCGGATATTGCACTGGCATGGCGTAGCCCGCGAAGGGCACCATGCGGGCACCGAGTTCGACATGCAGGTCATTGAGCGGCGTTTTCAAGAGAGGGGCGTCAGCAGCGGACATGGCGTTCTCCAGGGGCAAATCAAACACCAGGCCCAAAGCCCGGTGAGCTGCCCCGCTGTCCCTTGTACCTGAGAGATTCGCCTGGCGATGCAGGGTTGCTCCTTCGGTGGGCTGCTGCCTGCCTGTGCCCGGGCAGCCGCCTCTCTCCAGTGGGGGCGCCGACGGTTGCCCGGCGGCGTTTGTCAGTCCGTTATGCCTGAGCGTTCAGGGCATCATTGTGGATGCCTCCTGCGCCTTCGGCGGTTTTCCGCGGGAAAACTCTCTTCTGACAGCCCCGATTCTACCGAACTGGCTGCAGTGCGAGCGTGACGGCCTGCGGATTTTCGCGCACGTACTCGCGGATGATGGCCTCGAAGCTGTCGTCGGGCAGCAGGCCCAGTTCGCGCGCTCGCTCGCTGTTGACGTTCGCGGGCCAGGTGGCCACGATTTTTCGAATCACCGGGTCGGGTGTCCAGTCGATCAGCGCGCTGGCTGCCTTGCCCGCCACGCGCTCCAGCGCGGCGGCCATCTCGCCCACTGTTGTGGTGAGCGCGGGCAGGTTGATGGCGGTGCGTGGCCCCCAGTCCAGGTCACTTGCCTCGGCCGCGCGGAGCAGTCCCTGGATAGTCAGTCGCGGCGACGACAGTGCCACTGCCGTGGCCGGCAGGACCGGGCAGCGCGCCGGAATGCCGGCCAGCGGTTCGCGAATCATGCCGCTGAAGAAGCTCGAGGCTGCACCATTGGGCTTGCCGGAGCGCACGCTCACGGTCATCAGGCGCACATTGCGCGCGCGGATGAAACCCTTGCGGCCATAGTCCGCCACCAGTTGCTCGCCGATGAATTTCTGGATGCCATAACTGGTTTGCGGCGTCGGCAGCGTCGA
>JBDTCK010000014.1:0-33153 GCA_039923645.1 Rhodoferax sp. | reverse complement strand
GCGCCCGGGCGCGTGGATGGAAGTGTTCCGCCGCCTCATGGCGTTCCCGATGTTTGCCACGGTCGCCTGGCTGGTCTGGGTGCTGGGCCAGCAAAGCGGCATCGACGGCGCGGGTGCGCTGCTGGCGCTGCTGGTGGCGCTCAGTGCGGTGCTCTGGGCCTTCACACTGGCGGGTCGTTCACGCGCCATAGTCGCAACATTTTCAATAGCGTTCTTCGCTCTCGTGGCAGGCGCTATCGGCCCCTACATCATCAAACCCCTCGCGGGCACGCCGACATTGGCAAGCGCAGAGGGCTGGCAGCCCTGGGAGCCGGGCCGGGTGGACCAGATTGTGGCGAGCGGGCAGCCGGTGTTTGTCGACTTCACGGCCGCGTGGTGCGTCACCTGCCAGTACAACAAGAAAACCACTCTGGCGAACGCCGCCGTGCTGGCCGACCTGAAGGCCAAGAACGTGGCGCTGTTGCGCGCCGACTGGACCCGACGCGACCCGGCGATAGGCGCAGCCATTGGCCAGCTGGGCCGCAGCGGCGTGCCGGTGTACGTGCTGTACGAGGCCGGTCACGCGCCGCAGGTGCTGTCCGAAGTACTCAGTGTGAGCGAGGTGCGCGCGGCGATTGCCCGACTTTGAGGCTCAACTACCTCTGCGCGTCCGGAATGCCGGTACAAACATGTCCGACCATTTGGCCGGCCACGTCTTGATGATGCCGGCCTTGTCCAGAAAGGTTACGTAATCCATCAGGCCGTCAGGCGTGGTGCTGAACTGGGTGTCCTTGTCCGCCAGAATCTGCTCCACGTCAGGCAGGCTCATCTTGTCCTTGGAAACGCGCAAAAAGGTCTCTGCCGCGCCCTTGCGATTGGCCGCAATGTAAGCATTGGCCTCTTCCTGCGCCGCCATGAAAGCGGCCGTCAGCTTGGGATTGCTTTCCGTGAAATGCCGGGGCGCGAACACCACGTCGAGCGTGATATGACCGAGCAGGTCCGACGAATTCAGCACGCGGGTGATCCTGGGATCCTTAGCTTCCTGGTAGGAGAAGGGCGGCGACGTGAAGTGCGCCGTGATCTCGGTCTTGCCGCCCAGCAGCGCAGCGACCGCATCGGGGTGGCTCAGGCCCACGG
The DNA here is from genome assembly GCA_039923645.1 of Rhodoferax sp. GTDB lineage: Bacteria > Pseudomonadota > Gammaproteobacteria > Burkholderiales > Burkholderiaceae_C > Rhodoferax_A. The sequence goes on along the minus strand of JBDTCK010000014.1, from coordinate 32,037 downwards.
TCAATGGATCAAGCCTGGCATAGTTCTCCATACCGAAGGTCTTGGCCGCCGCCATTTCCAGCACCACGGCCGACAATGAGGCCTTGATGCCGGGCACCGCGATCCTGTCTTTGGATGTGAAATCTTTCAGCGACTTGACATTGGGATTGTTCGTGTTGAGCCACAGCGATGCGGTGCTCAGAGCGCCCAGTCCGACGACCTCGGAGTGCGGAATACCGCGCGCCTTTGCCCACAAAATGACGAATCCCGGGGCGCCCGTGCCCGCAACGTCAAGGCTGCCAGCCAGCATGGCGTCGTTGATGACGTTGCCGCCATCGAGCGTGAGCCAGGTTGTCTTGACGTCGTCCAGGCCCAACTTCCGCGCATGCATTTCAACCAGTTGCTGGTCGCGTATGACCATCAGCGGCAGATACAAAATGCCATAACCATGCGAGATGCGGATGGTCGAGGCTTCAGCCTGCGCGCATCCCGCAACGCTGGACAGGGCTAGCGCGCTCGCAGTCATCGCGGAGTTGAATACACGGCGCTTCATTCGAAAGTTACTTTTACGCTGTCAAAAAGCTGGCGGGGCCTCGTGCCTCGTGCCGCACGGTGATTAGTGCCTTCCTCAATCGTAACAAACACAAATTTCCGGCCACCATGCCGATGGTGATCTCGAAGAACAGGTCAGCGAACATATTTGAGGTTGCCAATTGGTTGCGGTTTTCAAGGGTGTGCCAGCCGAGACTCCCTTTGTCAGGGGACACGCCGAACACCAGTTCAGCGGCGATCAAGGTACTTAGGCAAACGCTCCGCCCACTTTCAGATTCGTCAGCACGCTCAGGAAAGAACCTATTACAACTCTCCAGAAATGACATTACGATTCCATTTCAAGAACATACCACTAGGAGCAAACCATGCTGCGCTTACGATATTTGCCGCTGCTTGCGGCTTTCGCAATGACCTCGTTTTTCGCCGCGCCGACCCAAGGCAAGACGATCATTGATGAATGGCAAAATGTGAAGGCACCCCCGCCGCCCACACTCAAATCGGTCACGCTTGACCCAAAGACAACGGCGCTCCTGATGATCGACATCATCCATCAGACGTGCAACATTAAAATGCGCCCGCGTTGCGTGGCCATGATTCCGAAAGTTGAGACGCTCCTGACCGAGGCGCGCGATCATGGCGTATACGTGATCTACTCCCTGTTCCCCAGCCCGAGACCGGCGACCTTCCCCAATCCAGAGATCAGTGATTACATTCCAGAGCTTGCACCGAAAGGTAACGAGCCTGTTGTGACAGCGTTCGTCGACAAATTCATGCTCGGCGACAAAGATACCGGCCTTCAAAAGCTGTTGAACGATAAGGGGATTAAGACTCTCATTCCAGTTGGCGTTTCGTCGCACAATGGCGTCCTGTTTACGTCGGTCATGGCTTCTTTGCGTGGTTTTAATGTGGTCGTCCCGGTAGATGGGATGGCAGGAAATAATGCCTATGAGGATCAGGCTACGGACTACATTTTGACTAGTTCGATTGTTTTCAACGTTACGCTCACCAGCATTGACAGGATCAAGTTCGAAAAATGAATGCGGAACGAGCCAATCTGGCCTCCAGACACCATCGCGAAGCGGCTTTTTTGACGAGTTTCAGCTTGCGACTCCGTCCAACAGGCCGTAATTGTCCGCTTTCAGAAAGCTTCGCGTTTCCGTCGCAACAGCGCGAAGAGGCGAAGTCTGGCCGCAAGGCCGACGGCAATCAGAAAGCCAGCCAGCGAGTAAAACCTGTTTGCCGCGGAAGTGGTTTAGTCTTCGATATCGCCGAGCTGACGCTTGCGAATTATGCGCATGAGCTCAATGCCGGCGATCAGGACGCGTGCCAGCGAAAGCCCTAGAAGCTGGGCATCGTGCGCGTGATACACCAGCGCATCTTTTCGGGAATCGGGTGAAATCAACGAGTGGGAGTTATGGCAGCTCTGTTAGTGTCCAACTCGTCGAGCGCAACAGGTTGAGCCCCATACCGTTGCTTTTCCTTTCGATCGATCGCTGACGCTAGTTGTGACAGGCCAATGTTTACAAGCATGAACGCGATCGCAGCGATGACTTGGGCTTGCAGCAATGAACTGCTGAAGTAGGCGCCAAGCACCGTTGCCGAGCGAAGCAGATCAAAGTAACCGCCAAGCACGAACGACAATGTGGTGCCCTTGAATACGATCACCATCTGGCTTACAAGCGCAGGACTCATCAAGCGTAACGCCTGTGGTAGAAGAATCAACCACATGCTTTGGAGGCCAGAGAATCCGAGCGCTGCGGCGGCCTCGGATTCGCCGCGCGGCAACGCCAGCACACCGGCTCGAACCAGGTCTCCCACTACAGCGCTACTGTAGAGTGACAAAGCGATGACCAGAAACCAGAAATCGGAAAGAGGCAGACCCCACGACGGAAGGACTAGTGAGGTGAAAAACAGCAACAGCAGAATGGGGACGCCGTTGAAGACATCGGTGAATACGCGGCATAGATAGCGAACTGTCTTTCGCTCAGACAGAAGACCCCATCCCAGAAAGCAGCCAAAGAACATGGACAAAAGCATGCCCACTACGGCTGCCCGCAGATTATTGAACAGGCCGAGTCCAAGTTGCCGCCAAACGCCCCATAGGGCAAACGGTTTCCAGGCAGCTACATCAAATGCGCCGTGCCTGTTCAATGTTCGTACGATGAAATATGCCGCAACGGCCAGGATCACCCAGGAAACCACCTCGAGTACACGGCTTCGGCGCTGGGCACGGGGTCCGGGCATCTCGAATAATGGAGATGTGTTCATTTACTGAAGGCGACGCGGCGCTCTAGGGAGGACACGAGCCGTTTGAGAGCGACGCAAATGACGACGTAAGCGAGGGCAGCCCCCCCGAGAACAATAAACGCCTGGACCTCTTCAATCGCAATCTTGTCTGCGATGAAGGTCATTTCCGCGACTCCGACTATGGCTGCCACCGAGGAGTTCTTCACCAGAAGGATCAACACGTTACCCATCGGTTGAACTACGGCTGCAAAAGCCTGTGGCAGGACAAGGTAGCGCATCGTACCGAACGGGGCAAACCCCAGTGACCGGCTCGCCTCCAGTTCGCCCACTGCGACCGTGTTCAGTCCAGACCTGAGTGTCTCGCAAACAAATGATGCGTGATACGCGATAAGGACGATCACCGCAGAGGGGAACAATGGGAGTTGAACACCGAGGAGAGGAAAGCCAAATACGAACAACACCATTTGAACCGGGATCGGGATGTTGCGAAAAACCAGAATGTAGGTAGAGGCCATCATGCGCGCTGTACGAACAGGGCTTGCATACATTACTGCGAGCATCGAACCTAGAACCAGGGCACCGCTCCAGCCCAGCACCACAAGCCCAATCGTGAACGCAATGCCCCACGCGAACTCGCCAAGGTGGGGAAGCAGAAACGACATAGGCGCCTCTAGAAAGAGGCGGGCCGTCGGGCCCCGCCCTGGATCAAATTGATCGCGGCATACAGCGCGGCGGACGGCCCCGCCGGTACGGAGATTAGCGATCGTTTCATGATTGGAATTACACCTTTCCAGCTTCCACCCAGCCAGACGCAGCCTCTATATCCTGCTGGTTATGCATTCCTCTAATACAAAACGGGGGGCGGCGCTGCATCGCCTGGCATCACCGTGCCGATCGTGCTGTCGTACATCTTCTTCCAGTCACCATTGGCGAAGATCTTCTTCAGGTAAGTATCGAGATAGTCGTGCAGCGCCTTATCGCCCTTCGGTAAACCGATGGAGTCGTTATCCGAGGCTTTCTTCCCCGCCTTGTCCAGCAATTCTGTCGGCGCAAGCCGGAACTTGCCAGCGTTCTGGCTCATCTGCCCCAGCAAAAGGCTCTGGGTCGTCGTAACACCGTCAACTCGCTTCTCCTCGAGCGCTTCCTTGCATTGAGTCATTGAGGAGAACACCACCAGCTTCGCTTGCGGCGCATTCAGCGGAACGAGCGTTTCTGAACCCGAACCCTTGGTCACACAGATATTCTTGCCGTTGAGGTCGGATACTTTGTTGATGCTGGTGTTATCTTTGTTCACCATGGTGCCAATCGGACTCATGATGTACGGGCCAGCGAAATCGACCGCTCTCTCTCTCGCTGCATTTGGCGGGTAGGTCGCGATCACGATATCGACTTTATGCTGTTGCAGAAAGACCTCGCGATTGCCACTATTGACCTCGACGAACTCGATATTGTTGGCGTTCCCAGTCAAATCTTTGGCGATACCTCGAGCGAGTTGGATATCCATTCCTTCCAAATCACCGGTAATCGGATTCTTCAGTCCAAACAACGGAAAGTCGAATTTGACTCCGACAATGAGCTTGGCGCGCTCCTGGATTTTGGCCATCGCCGTCCCGGCTGGATAGGCTTTGACCGCCACGGGGGTGTGCTCGGGGGCGGCGACGCATCGACCGATGCTCAGCGCAAACGCGGCGGCTACCGCCAGCGGAACGAGAATCCGCGATCGTTTCATAATTTTCATATTCGATACTCCTTCTATCTACTTGTGGTTAAACAGCCGCGGCCTTTGCACCCCAGCCGACAAAAGCCCCGGATCTTCTCAATGCACGGAGGCAAGAAAGCTGCGGGCTCGCTCACTCTTTGGTGCAGTGAAGAAGGTTTCCGGGTCCGCTGTTTCGATGATCGCTCCGTCCGCCATGAAGACCACCCGATCAGCACACGACCTGGCAAAAGACATTTCGTGCGTCACAACGATCATGGTGGTTCCTTGATCTGCCAACTGTTGCATGGTTGCCAGAACCTCCTGAGTTGATTCCGGGTCCAGCGCAGAAGTAGGTTCGTCAAAGAGAATGACCTTGGGATCCATCGCGAGGGCGCGAGCGATCGCCGCACGCTGACGCTGTCCTCCCGACAGCTGCGCCGGCATCGAATTCGCCTTTGAACGGATTCCGACCATGTCCAGCAGACGGTAGGCATTGGCCTGCGCCGATGCTCTGTCCTGCCCGAGAATCTTTCGCGGCGCCAGCGTCACGTTTTCCAGAATCGACTTATGTGAAAACAAATTAAAGGATTGAAAAACCATTCCAACCCCCGCGCGGAATCTGTATAACTCTTTTCCCTCGACCGGCTGAGGTTTACCATCTACAAAGATCGATCCTTTGTCGATGATCTCCAGTCTGTTGATTGTTCGACACAAAGTGGACTTTCCTGCCCCGGAGGGGCCAATGATCACGGCCACCTCGCCTCGCCCAACGGCCAGATTGATATCTTTTAGTACCTCCAGCCCACCAAAGGATTTCCATACTCCCTGGAACTCAACAATGGCTTCCCTGTTCGGTGCATTACCGACTTCTATCGTGGGTCCTGTGCCATGTTGTGTGGAAGGCAGAGATATCATTTTGTGGACGATGAAGCAAATAAACGGGCAAAGAGCGGCATGACGCTGCCAATCTCAAGACACGGCGCGGGTGTATTCGAGGCGGCAACAGCGTGCTCATAGACGTGCTCATCGGGGGTCATGCGTGTCTCCAGAACATTTGCTCTTCGGTCTGCATGGGAATGCTAGGCTGTGAACCTGTAACGAACCTGAACTCCCGAAGGCCCTCCCCATGCGCGTGCTATTGGTAGAAGACTCCGTCGACGTAGCGCATGCCATCAACGCGCACCTGGTTCGGCTCGGTCACACGGTGGACTGGGAAGTCGACGGCGCCAAGGCTGCAGCGGTGGTGATCGCGGAGCACTACGACCTCATCATCCTGGACGTCATGCTGCCGGGCATGGACGGCTACGCGCTGCTGCAGCGCGTGCGCAACGTGCCTCTGCGCACCCAGGTGCTGATGCTCACGGCCTGTGCCGAAATCGACGAGCGCGTGAAGGCGCTGGACATGGGCGCCGACGACTATCTGATCAAGCCATTCGATTTTCGCGAACTGGAGGCGCGCATTCGCGTTCTGCTGCGACGCGTCAGCGGCGACTCGACCAACCAGCTAAGCTGCGCCAACCTGACGCTGGACCGCAAGAGCCGCACTGTGCGCATTGACGGTGTGCCGCTGGAGCTCACACGCCGCGAGGTGACGCTGCTGGAGATCATCATCGCGCGCCCAGGACGCGTTTACGGCAAGGACGAGTTGCTCGACAAGCTGTTTACCCTGGATGACAACCCGAATGCGAACACCGTGGAGCAATACATCGCCCGTCTGCGCAAGAAGCTGTCGGGGGCGCACTTCGAAATCCGTACCCTGCGTGGGCTGGGTTATCAGGTCGTAGTGCCGTGACCCTGCTCGGGCGTTCGCTCTATACCCGACTCGCGCTGCGGGTTGGGCTGGTGCTGGCCATCAGCGGACTGGTGCTGTTGGCGGCCATCTGGCTATCCACCCGACTGGCAGCGAATGATGCCTACGACCGCATCCTCAGAAACAGCGCGCTGCAAATCGCCGAAAACACCTGGTACCGGAACGGTACGGTCAATGTGGATGTGCCCATTTCGGCATTTTCCATGCTGACCGCCAACGACCAGGTGTTCTATGCCGTGCTCGACCCGCAAGGGCGAGTCATTGCGGGTGATCTCAAGTTCCGGCCGGCGATCCCATGGAAGAGGCTGATCAAGGGGCCCGTTGTCATTCAGGGGACGTACCTCGACTTGCCCGTCAGCATCGCTTTTGTCGGCCGGCGCATGCCTGTCGCGGGGCTCAACCCCTGGGCAGTGGTGATGCTGGCGCAGACCAATAACGCGCGCGCGTCCTTTGCGAAAAACCTGAGCACAAACTCATCCGTGTTGATCCTCGTGATGGGGTTGCTGACAGTCATTGCCGCGCTGTTCACGCTGCACCAGGCGCTGGCGCCGCTGAAACAGATTGGCGCTGACATCCAGCGTCGCGACCTGAACGATCTGTCCCCACTGACACAGGAGGTGCCCACCGAAATTCACGCGCTGGTCGCCTCCATCAATGAATTCATGCGCCGGCTGGGTGTGCACCGTGCGCTCATGCGTCGCGTCATTGGCGATGCGGCTCACCAGTTGCGTACGCCCGTCGCAGCGCTGCTGTCGCAAATGGAACTGCTGGGCATGCAACACGATGACGAGGAACGGGCCGCGCACGAGGCACGCCTGCGCGAGCTGACGCATCATCTGGGCGAACTGGTGAACCAGCTCATCAACCATGCCATGGTGCAGCACCGGGCCGATTCGGCCGCGCTGGAGACGATCGATCTGGCCGCCCTCGCGCGCCAGCAGATGACCGACACTTTGTCGCATCACCCGCAGCACCACCTGGATATCGCCCTGCACGCACCAGAGCAACCCTGCCTGATTCAAGGGGACTCGATCAGTTTGCGCGAGGCTCTCAAGAACGTACTTGACAACGCGCTCAAATACGGCGCGAAGAGCTTACTGCACATCCATATACGACCCCGTGCCGACCACTGGGAGCTGGACGTTGAAGACGACGGCACGGGCATCCCTGAAGTCGATTGGGAGCGCATCCGCAAGCCGTTCTCCGCGCGCGGCGGCAGCCGTCTCGGCGCGAGTCTGGGTCTGTCGATCGTGGAGCAAGTCATGATCGCGCACCACGGCGACATGCGATTCAGCCGCACCGCCACCGGGCATTTTGTCGTGACCCTGAGCTTTCCCGCCGCCCACGCGAGCCAATCCACACGCCAGGCACTAAACTGATCACCATGACCGAAGCCGAATCCATTGCAGACATCCTGCGCAGTTGCCGCATCGTTGCCGTGGTCGGCCTGTCGCCCAAGCCGCACCGCGCCAGCCACGAAGTGGCGCAGTACATGCAGGCGCACGGCTGGCGCATCATTCCCGTGAATCCGAATGCGCGCGAGGTGCTGGGCGAGAAAGCCTATGCCAGCCTCACGGACGCAGCCGCGCACGAAACCATCGACCTGGTGAACGTGTTCCGCCACAGCGAAGAAATCCCGCCGATTGCAGACGAGGCGATTGCCATTGGCGCGAAGGCCCTGTGGCTGCAGCTCGGCATCGAGAACGACGCTGCCGTCGCCAAGGCCGCCAGTGCGGGTTTGCTGGTGGTGCAGGACCTCTGCCTCAAGGTGGAGCACGCACGCCGTCAGCGCTAGAGCGTCTTGCGGGGCGTCAGGCCCAGGTTTTCCTCGAACCACAGGAGACAACCATGACAGAAACCAACAGCCAGCACGCGCGCCTGCTCGCGGTGCATTCCGTCGACGAGTTCGTTTTCAGCGTGCCCGACCTGGAGCAGGCGCACCATTTCTACAGCAGCTTTGGTCTTGACGTGCGCCACGAAGACGGCGGGCTGGCGCTCTATACCTTTGCGCACACCCATCGCTGGGCGCGCGTGCTGCCGGGCGCCGACAAGCATCTGCTGTGGCTCAGCCTCGGGATCCATGCCGAGGACGCGCAGCGCTTCGAACGCCGTCTCTCGGAGCGACAAGTTGCCCGTATCGATGCGCCGCCGGGGGCCGACGCAGCGGGCATCTGGCTTCAAGGACCGGACGGCCTGGCTTTGCAACTGCGTGTGGCCCCGAAATCCTCGCCCTCGCTGCCCTCGCCGCGCGAATTCCCAACGCAATGCCGCAGCGCTGGCCGCGCGCCCAGCCGCAGCAAGATCCAGACGGTGCACCCACTTTACCTCTCGCACATCCTGCTGTTCAGCGCCGATGTCGATGCCGCACGGGCGTTCTACGAAGAGGTGCTCGGCCTGCGCCTGTCCGACAAATCCGGCTCGATGATCGCGTTCCTGCACACCCCTCACGGCAGCGACCACCACCTGATCGCGCTCGCCAAGTCGGACGGGGGCGGCATGCACCACAGCAGCTGGTGCGTGCCCTCGATCGATGCGGTGGGCATGGGCGCACAACAGATGCTGCAGGCCGGCTACGAGCAAGGGTGGGGAGTCGGCCGGCATGTGCTGGGCTCCAACTACTTCCGCTATGTGCGCGACCCTTGGGGAAGCTACGCCGAGTATTCGTTCGACATCGACTTCGTCGAGGCCGGCAACCCCTGGCCATCCGCCGACCACCCGGGCGAAGACTCCTTCTATGCCTGGGGGCCAGCGGTTCCTGAAGACTTCATAGTGAACCACGAACTGCCGGCTCGTTGATCGAGCGACACGGGGCGACTGACAGGACGACTACTCAGCTCCGTGGGGCGCAGAGTCGGCGCTGCGCCGCTGGCGTACCTCTTACTACTGAGACAATCGACCCATGTTCGCTCCGCTCCAAAACGACACCTTCATCCGCGCCTGCCTGCGCCAAGCCACCGACCACACACCCGTCTGGCTGATGCGCCAGGCCGGCCGCTACCTGCCCGAATACCGCGCCACGCGAGAGAAGGCCGGCAGCTTCATGGGGCTGGCCACCAACGTGGATTACGCGACCGAGGTCACGCTGCAGCCGCTAAACCGCTACCCGCTGGACGCCGCGATCGTGTTTTCCGACATCCTGACCGTGCCGGACGCGATGGGGCTGGGCCTGTCGTTTGCGCTGGGTGAAGGCCCGAAGTTCGCGCACCCGGTGCGTGACGAAGCGGCCGTGGCGAAGCTGACCGCGCCCGACCTGGACAAGCTACGTTATGTGTTCGATGCGGTCACATCGGTCCGCAAGGCACTCAATGGCCGCGTACCTTTGATCGGCTTCTCGGGCAGCCCCTGGACGCTGGCCTGCTACATGGTCGAGGGCGCAGGCTCGGATGACTATCGGTTGGTCAAAACAATGCTCTACAGCCGCCCGGACCTGATGCACCGGATGCTGACCATCAACGCCGACGCCGTGGCCGCCTACCTGAACGCCCAGATCGACGCCGGCGCGCAGGCCGTGATGATTTTCGACAGCTGGGGCGGCGTGCTGGCCGACGGCGCGTTCCAGCAATTCAGCTTGGCCTATACCGCGCGCGTGCTCGGGCAGATCAGGAAAGAGCACGATGGCCAGCGCATTCCGCGCATCGTGTTCACCAAGGGCGGCGCACTGTGGCTGGACGAGATGGGCCGGCTCGATTGCGAGGTGCTGGGACTGGACTGGACCGCCAACCTGGCGCGCGCACGCCAGCAGGTGGGCGGTGTTGTGGGCGGCCCCGGCAAGGCCCTGCAGGGCAACATCGACCCGAACGTGCTGTTTGCGGGGCCGGCGCAAATCCGGGCCGAGGTGGCCACGGTGCTGGACGCCTTTGGCGCGCCGCATACCGACCGCCGCATCGACCCGGCAAGCGGCGTGCCACTGTCTGGCCCGACCCACATCTTCAACCTGGGACACGGCATCAGCCAGCACACGCCGCCGGACAATGTGGCGTTGCTGGTGGACGCCGTGCACACCCACTCGCGCCAGATGCGGCGATAAAGCGCCGGGCAACCCACATCGCCGGCCTTTTCCCGTGCTTTCGCATATCACAAAAGCTGGCGCCGCAAGCCTGACTTATGCACAAAAAATATGGTGCGGCGCGGCAAATCAGGGATACTCCGGATAATGATGCTACAAAACCAATAGCGATCGTAAGTTGTTGATTTATATGGATTTCGGCGAATGCCATTTTTTAGGGCAATCCAGCCACGGCCTTGATTTTCCGTGGCCTTGCGGGCTATCCGGCAAAGCTGTCAACAAAGTTATCCACAGAAATAATGAATCGCCTTGAAAGTGTCTTTAAATCAACAACTTAAGCGCCGCATCGCAAGTTCACATCAACAAACGACAGCAACAAGAGGTTTTGCGTGACCCATTGGCTCTCGGTCGTGCTTCAGACGCCGGCGCACAGCGCCGTGGCCGGGCCGCTGACCTATCAGAGTGAGCTTCCACTCACGGCGGGGACGCTGGTGCGCGTGCCGTTCGGCACCCGGGAGGTGCTGGGCGTGGTCTGGGACACGTTGGACGCAGCGAAGCTGGACCGCGCCGAGAGCGAAATCCGTGCCGTCAGCGCCGTGCTCGATGGCGTTGCGCCGTTGCCTGTTGCCTGGCAGCAACTGGTTCACTTTGCGGCCAGCTATTACCAACGCTCGCTGGGCGAAGTAGCGCTGGCCGCGCTGCCGCCCCAACTGCGCGACCTGAGCGCGACCCAGCTCGCACGCCGGCTCAAGCGAGCGCCCGCCGCCACGCCAGTTGCTGCCGCGAAGTGTCCTGATTTGATAGCGCTCACCGAAGAGCAGGTAAGGGCTATTGCCAGATTTGATGCTGAATCCGGGCCGTTCCTGCTGTTCGGCGCGACCGGCAGTGGCAAGACCGAGGTCTATCTGCGCTGCGTGCAAACCCTGCTGGAGCATGACGCCACGGCTCAGGCGCTGGTCATGGTGCCCGAGATCAATCTCACGCCGCAGCTGGAGGCGCGCTTTCGCGCGCGCTTTGCGGGCCGCCATGGCGAGTCCGCCGTGGTCTCGCTGCACAGCGGCATGACGAACCCGCAGCGCCTGAAGAGCTGGCTGGCCGCGCACAGCGGCGCGGCGCGCATCGTGCTGGGCACGCGCATGGCGGTGTTCGCGTCGATGCCACAGCTGAGGCTCATCGTGGTCGATGAGGAGCATGACCCGAGCTACAAGCAGCAGGAAGGCGCGCGCTATTCGGCGCGCGACCTCGCCATCTACCGCGGCAGGCTCGACGTCGCCAAGGTGGTGCTCGGCTCGGCCACGCCCTCGCTGGAAAGCTGGCACCACAGCCGGCCTGCTTCAGAGGGCGGGCGCTACTTGCGGCTGGAGATGCCCTCGCGCATCGGCTCGGGCAGCGTGCTGCCCAAGGTGCGTCTGGTGGACATGAACCTGCAGCCCAAGAAGACCGTGTTCTCGCCGCAGCTGCTGGCGGCCATCACCGAGCGTGTTGCGCGTGGCGAACAGTCCATGGTGTTCCTGAATCGGCGCGGCTACGCCCCGCTGCTGGCCTGCAGCAGCTGCGACTGGAAAAGCGAATGCCCGCACTGCAGCGCCTACCGCGTGTTCCACAAGATCGACCGCACGCTGCGCTGTCACCACTGCGGCTTCACCGAACGCGTGCCGCGCGCCTGCCCGAGCTGCGGCAACGTCGACATCGCGCCCGTGGGACGCGGCACCGAGCGCCTCGAAGAACACATGGCCGAACTGCTGGCGGGCGTGCACCGGCCCGACGGCACACCGGTGCGCATTGCGCGCATCGACGCCGACACCACCAAGCTCAAGGGCGCGCTCGAATCGCAACTCGCGCAGGTGCACGCGGGCGAGGTCGATGTGCTGGTGGGCACGCAGATGATCGCCAAGGGTCACGACTTTCGAGCCATCACGCTGGTGGCGGCCGTGAACCCGGACGGCGCGCTGTTCTCCGCCGACTTCCGCGCGCCCGAGCGGCTGTTCAGCCTGTTGATGCAGGCGGCGGGCCGGGCCGGCCGCGATGCGGCCCAGAGCGCGGCCAGCGAGATGTGGATCCAGACGATGCACCCGCAGCACCCGATGTTTGGCGCCCTGCGTCGGCACGACTACCCGGCCTTCGCGGCCGGCCAACTGCGCGAGCGCGAACAGGCGGGCCTGCCGCCATTCAGCTACGCGGCGCTGGTGCGCGCAGAGGCACGCACGCAGGAAGTGGCGCAAGGGTTTTTGAATGCGGCCAGCGCGGCCGCGAGTGCGATGGAGCCGGCGCTGTCGGGCTACGCCCAGGTCACCTTGTTCCCGGCGGTGCCGATGACGATCCAGCGCATCGCCAACATCGAGCGGGCACAGATGCTGATTGAAAGCCCGTCGCGCGCCGCGCTGCAGCGCTTTCTGTCCGCCTGGCAGGCCGTGCTGCATGCGACCCGGCAGCAGCCTGAAGGCAAGGGCCTTATCCGCTGGGCGGTCGACGTGGATCCGTTGGCGATTTGACGCTTGGGGCGCGCGGACTTGGATTCCCGGCTTGATCGGGTGTTCCGAGAGGCCAGTTTCACCCATAGCGGCTATTCGGTCTGCTCCGAAGCCGACGTTCAAACGCTCACTGGCTGTGAGTGCTGAATTGCGAGCATGTTTCCGCTTGTCCCCTTCACTTTCCCCCAACAAGCCTTTCATCGACTTCTCTGAACAAGGCTTCATGTTCGGCCAGGAACGCAATCTGGCGCAGAGCAAATAAAGCGAACGTGCCCGAGGCCTTGAGTACCTCGACCACTTCTCCAGGAGAGAAGTTTGGTTGAATGGTTCCTCCCTTAATGCGTCGGCCGAGCTGGAGCATGCCACCATGGGCGTAGCTATTCATGGCTGTCCATGAGTTGAGCTTCAGCTGCGACAACGCCTTGTCGCTGAACTCGACATGCGCTTCGACCGCGTTAACTAGTTCACCAAAATTCAAACGAAGCGTCTCATTGGCCACAAAGGCCTCCACCTGCTCGGGAGTCGCGCATCGTTGCAGCCACGCTCCTCGGACTAGAGCTTCCATCGCCGCCCTTAGCAATGCGAATGTGGGGCCGTTAATCTGTGCACTTGCCAAATGCACGATGCCGACATGGTGCTCGATGGCTAGGTCAAACAACAGCCCTGACACTAGGGATGCCCCTTGCGGAGGAATTTCGATGTTGTTCTGCCGCTCGGCAATCCATTGACATAAGTCCTTGCCGTCGCTCAGCGCTTGCTGTAGTTCTTCGGGTAGCGGCGGTAGGTTTTGCAAAGTCAAGACACGCTCCAATTCCGTATACCGAGGACGATGTCGGGCAACGAGTTCCAACGACTGCTTGCTGGCCGATTGCGGATGCACACCACCGGGCGGCGCTTGGGGTCCACTTCACAGATCCAGATTCGCGTTCGATGAACTCGCAAGCCACGGGCTCGGGCCTGGTGGGCTACAACGTCCAGTCGGTGGTCGATGCGAGGCACCACCTGATCGTGGCGCACGAGGTCACGAACTCCGGCAACGACCGTGGACAGCTGAGCAAGATGGCCAAGGGTGTGCGCCCATGCGGGGCGCACAACAAAAAGCCCCCCGAAGCGGGCTATGGGGCGCTGAAAAAAAAGCCGGAAGCTCTAATTAAACGGCTTTGCGACGGCGTGATACAGCCAATCCCAACAGACCCAAGCCGACCAGTGCCAAAGTTGCTGGTTCAGGAACGCTTTGGCGAGAGATGTTGTAACCAACGGCCACATTGTCCATTTCGAAAGCAACTGCGGTAGTGGTAAACGAGAACTTCGTGAATGCCTCGCTGGGGTCAAAGTAAAGATTCACGTAAATGTTGCTACTGTTGGCGGTTTGGTTGCCAGTCACGCCACTGAATAGGCTGAGCAATTCAGTCCCAGTCACAGTCGTTATCAGCCCATTCGCGCCGTAGAAAGAGATATCGTTGTAAGTGTCAATCGATCCGTAGTAAAGACCGAAGTAATTGAGATATGTGCCTGTAGGCAAAGTTGCCAAAACACCAGAATAATCGATGTTCACTGTATCCGGCAGCGCACCACCCGGCGAAGGACCAAATGCAAAACAAGTGCTGTCGCCCGCAGGTGCCGCACCTGAACCAGTGGTCCCTTGTTGAAGTGAAAAGCTACCGCCCGTGATACTTACGAGGGCTGACGGCGTGTTGAGTCCACAACCTTTCGCTGTGTCAAAAGTCTCAAGAAAAACCGTGCCGTTAGATCCAGCTACATTGCTGGCACCAACAAAGGGGCTGGTCTTACCCGAACCATCTGTCGGAACAATATAGTTGAAGTCAACCTGGTAAGCATGTGCAGAAACACTGCACAAAGCGGCCGCAGCCACCAGAGTTAAATATTTGGAAAACTTATTCATGCGATCCTTTTGAAGTTTTAGACACCGTCTTGCTTGGCCGACCATCGGTTTGTAAAACAATAAGCAACTATCGAGCCACTTCTGAATTTATTTCTTAAGTACTTGAATCTAAAGGGATTTTATATTTTTAGTACTTTTGGCTCATGGAATCGTGTGTCGAACTGTAAATTTTCTTGACACCCATAGATTGGGCAGTCGGGGGATACCCATTGCCCGTTGGATACCATGGTCTCGAACTCGTCATCTCCCAGAATGCCCGCTTTGAAGCTTTTAAGTCGATGTCTGCTCCGGGTCGCGTCCCACCGTTGATGGTCCTGTGGTGAACGGCAGACATCTCCCGATGCGGGCGTTCAGGAAGGGTCACTACAACGGTGCCTCTGGCCAACACAGGCTTGCAGGGAGGCTACCTTGGGCACCAAGCGCCAAGCGCGGTCATCGCGGCGCCCGGTTCAGTGCAGCAGCGCCACCGCCCCCGAGAACGTGAAGAACGCCGCCGCCGTGGACACCAGGATGATGCGCGCGATGCGGCCGTTGTCGGCGCCGAAGCGCTCGGCCAGCATGGCCACGTTGCTGGCGCTAGGCAAGGCCGCCACCAGCACGATCACCGTGAGCGCAAACCGGTCCAGCGGCAGCCCGAGCGCGATCGCTCCAGCCCCCACCAGCAGCACCAGCAGCGGGTGCAGGATGAGCTTGGCAAAGGCCACTGGCAGATAGTCGCGCAGCGGAATCGGCGGATGGCCGTGGACCTTGGCGAGCATCTGCGAGCGCGCCAGCACCGCGCCGATGGTGAACAGCGCCACCGGCGAGGCGGCGTCGGCCAGCAGGCCCAGGGTCTGCATCACGGGTGTGGGCAGCACCAGGTGGACGGCCGAAGCCAGCCCGCCGAGCAGGATGGACCAGGGCATGGGGTTGGCCAGCATGCCGAGCAGCGCGTTTCGCGTGGCTTTGGCAACACCGTGCTGATCGGCGCCATCCAGCCGCGACAGCGCGATGCACAGCGACGAGGTAATCACCAGGTCCACCACCAGAGTCACGATGACGGGCCCGGCCGCGGCCGCCCCCAGCAGCGCCACCAGCAGCGGCACGCCCATGAAACCGGTGTTGGGAAAGGCCGCCACCAGCGCACCGAAGGCCGCATCGTTCCAGCCGATGCGCCGGTTCAGGCTGGCGGCCACCACGAAACCCACCATGATCAGCGCGCACAGCAGGTAGGTGAAAAACAGCGGTGCGTCAAGCAGTTGGCCCAGCGGCGTGGTCGAGCCGAAGCGGTACAGCAAGCAGGGCAGCGCGAAATACAGCACGAAGCTGTTGAGCCCCGGGATCGCCTCCAGCGGCAGCATGCGCCGGCGTGCGGCCACGTAGCCGGCCAGCACCAGCGCAAAAAAGGGAAAGGTGACCAGCAGGATGCGAAGCACGGGACGTATTGTCCACGCAGTGCACCGGCGCGATCGCGGCGCCGCTACCATAGCCTGCGGCGCGAGTTCCGCCGACCCCGCCGTTATCATTGACCGCTCTCCCTGCGCACCGCCCCGAAGTCCCCCCCTCGCATGTCCGCCCCCCCGTCCACCGGCCTGAATCTGGCCCAGCAGGAAGCCGTCAACTATATGCACGGCCCCTGCCTGGTGCTGGCGGGTGCCGGCTCGGGCAAGACGCGCGTGATCACGCACAAGATCGGTCGGCTAATCCAGGCCGGGCTGGAGCCCAAGCGCATTGCCGCCATCACCTTCACCAACAAGGCCGCCACCGAGATGCGCGAGCGCGCCAAGGGACTGATCGGCAAGGCGGCGCGCGAAGTGATGGTCTGCACCTTTCACGCGCTGGGCGTGCGCATGCTGCGCCAGGACGGCGAGGCCCTGGGCCTCAAGCCCCAGTTCAGCATTCTCGACAGCGACGATGTGACCAGCATCCTGAAGGACTGCGGCGGCAGCACCGACGCCGCCACCGCGCGCCAGTGGCAATGGGCCATCAGCTTGTGGAAAAACACCGGGTTGAACGCGGCACAGGCCGAGGCGAAGGCCAAGGATGACAACGAGCGCATCACGGCGCGCATCATGGCGCGCTACGAGGAGCGGCTCACCGCCTACCAGAGCGTGGACTTCGACGACCTGATCGGCCTGCCGCTCAAGCTGCTTCAAAATCATGAGCAAGTCAGGGCCAAGTGGCAAGCGCTGCTGGGCCATGTGCTGGTGGACGAGTACCAGGACACGAATGCCACGCAGTACGCTGTGCTCAAGCACCTGGTCGGTGAGCGTGGCCGCTTCACCGCGGTGGGCGACGACGACCAATCGATCTACGGCTGGCGCGGCGCGACGCTGGACAACCTGAAGAAGCTGTCGCTCGACTTCCCCACGCTCAAGGTCATCAAGCTGGAGCAGAACTACCGCTCCACCGGCGCCATCCTGCGCGCGGCCAACAACGTGATCGGCCCGAACCCCAAGCTGTTCCCCAAGAACCTGTGGAGCGACCTGGGCGAAGGCGAGCCGGTGCGCGTCGTGGACGCCGACAACGAGGCGCACGAGGCCGAGCGCGCGGTGGCGCGCATCCAGAGTCTGCGCGAGAACTCGGCGCACAAGGAGCTGCGTGACTATGCCATCCTGTACCGCGCCAATCATCAGGCCCGTGTCTTCGAGCAGGCCTTGCGCAAGGCGCAGCTGCCCTACAAGGTCTCGGGCGGCCAGAGCTTCTTTGATCGCGCCGAAATCAAGGACCTGTGCGCCTGGTTCCGCCTGTGGGTCAACAACGACGACGACCCGGCGTTCCTGCGCGCCGTGACCAGCCCGAAGCGCGGCATCGGCCACACCACGCTGGCGAGCCTGGGCGTGTTTGCCAGCCAGTACAAGTTGAGCCTGTTCGAAGCCCTGTTCAGCAACAGCCTGGGCAGCACGTTGCCGGCGCGCGCGGTCGGCGACCTGCACGAATTCGGCCGCTATCTGAACGATCTCGAATTCCGCGCCCGCCATACCAGCGGCTTCGAGGACGCGCACGCCTTCCTGGTGGAGTGGCTCAAGAGCATCAGTTACGAGAAGCACCTGTACGACAGCGAAGAGAGCGAAAAGCTGGCGGCGGCGCGCTGGACCAACGTGCTGGAATTCTGCGGCTGGATGGCGGCGCGCTGCGGCGGCCAGATCGACGATGCGGCGGGCGTGAGTACCTCAAGCGAGAAGAAAAGCCTGCTGGAGGTCGCGCAGACCATCTCGCTGCTCTCGACCATCAGCGAGCGCGACACCGACCAGAACGTGGTGACACTGTCCACCCTGCACGCCGCCAAGGGCCTGGAGTGGCCGCATGTGATGCTGGTCGGCGTGACCGAGGGCCTGCTGCCGTTCAAGCTCGGCGACGACGCGAACCCGACCGGCCGCGCCGATGGACCGATGAGCGAAGACCTGCTGGCGCGCCTGCAGGAAGAGCGCCGCCTGATGTACGTGGGCATCACGCGCGCGCAGCGCAGCCTGGCGGTCAGCTGGACGCGCAAGCGCAAGAAGGGTCGCGACATGATCGCCGCACAACCGAGCCGTTTCATCGCCGAGATGGCACTCGACAAAACCACCACCCGGGAAGACCCGCGCGAAAAACTTAAGGCGCTGCGCGCGGAGTTCGCAAAACGCGCCCTGGATGCGGCAGCGGGGACAACCGCTGTACCGACTGGATCATGATGCACATCCGAATTACTATTGTTTTTATAGCGTCTTGTGTAGTGCCAATATTGGCTGCAGCCCAAAACAACCCCAAAGAGGCGGCAAGCGCCAGCTGCCCGGTGGCTGCCGACGTCGGCAACGCTCGCATGTTTGGCCGATGGCAGGCGCAAGTGCAGGACGGCCCTGACGGCGCTGCGCTGCAGGCCACCTTGACGCTGGAGCGAAACCCCGAGTTCGGCGGGAGCCTGAGCGGCACGATCACCCGCGGCGCTGCCAAAGTCCAGGTGGCGGGCGATGTGGACAACGGGGTGTTCACACTGGAGGAATCAAGCGACGGAAATGCCATCACGGCGACCTGGACGGGCCAGATCGTGGAGGGCTCGTGCGGCAGGGAAATTCGCGGGGTGTGGAAGAACGTGCCCGACCACAGCGAGCAAGATTTCATCCTGCGCAAGCAGGCGAGCTGGCAATAATCGCTGCAGGCCGGTGAACCCGCATGACGCGGGGCCAGCGCTGCGCCGGCTTTACGGCTTGCCCGGATCCTTGAAGTCGGGGATCTGATCGATTTCGACGTTTTGCAGCTTGCCGTCCACCTTCTCGACCTTGCGAATATAGAGCGTTTGCACCACGTCGCGCGTGGCGGGGTCGATCATGACCGGGCCACGCGGGCTGGTCCACTTCAGGCCCTTGGCGGCGTCGATGAACTTGGTCACCTCTGCATCGCCGCCGGTTTTCTTGAGCGCCAGATCGATCAGGTGCATGCCGTCATAGCCGCCCACCGACATGAAATTGGGCCGGTCCTTCGGGTAGGCCTTGTAATAGGCGCTCACGTAGGCCTTGTTCTCGGGCGACTTGTGGTCCTCGGAATAGTGGAAGGACGTAATGATGCCGAGCGCGTTGTCGCCCATGGCATTGATCAGGTCCTCGTCGGTCAGGTCGCCGGTCGCAATGATCTTGATGCCGGCCTGGCCCAGGCCGCGCTCGGCAAAGCCCTTCATGAACGCGATGGTCTGCTCGCCCGGCGGCAGGAACAGAAACACGGCATCGGGTTTGGCATCCTTGATCTTCTGCAGGTACGGGGCCAGATCCGGACTCTTTACCGGGGTGCGCACGTCGCCAATGATCTCGCCGCCCGCGGCGGTGAAGGTCTTCTTGAACTGCGCCTCGGCGTCGTAGCCAGGTCCGTAGTCGGCTACCAGCATGTAGACCTTCTTGATGCCGTTCTTCGCGGCCCAGGTCGCAATTGGTGCCGTGGTTTGCGGTAGCGTCATCGACACGCGCACGATGTTGGGCGACTTGGTCGTGATGATCGACGTGGCGGCATTCATGATGATCATCGGCTTTTTCGCCTCGGTCGCGATCGGTGCGACGGCGAGCCCCGACGGCGTCAGCGCGAAGCCGGCCAGGATATCGACCTTATCGCGGATCACCAGGTCCTGCGCCAGGCGCTTGTCAATCTCGCCGGAGGTGCCGGGGTCATCGTTCTTGAGAACCATCTCGACCGGGCGCCCGCCCAGCATGTTGTTGTGCTCCTGCAGGTAGAGCTTGGCGCCATGCTCGATCTGCTTGCCATAGGCAGCGAAGGGACCCGACATCGGCAGGATCATCCCGATCTTCAGCGGCTCTGCCGCCTGTACCGCCGTCATTAGTGCGGCCATCGTCGTGGCCACCAACAGGTGTTTCGTCAAATTCATTCGATGTCTCCTTCGGTATAGGGTGGATGGCATGCTGCCGATCAGTTATTAATCATACGTACAATCTGTTTCACCATCAAACTGCAAGCCTAAAGGAGCGCGCAAATCTCCATGTTGAGTCACTTCATTGGCGTCCTGTTCGACGGCGTTGCCTACGGCAGCCTGCTGTTTCTGATCAGCGTTGGACTGGCCATTACGATGGGTTTGATGAACTTCGTCAACCTGGCGCATGGGGCCTTCGCGATGCTCGGCGGCTATGTGTGCGTGGTGGCCATGAACAGCCTTGGCGTGCCGTTCCTGCTGACACTGCCGCTGGCCTTCATTGCGAGTGCGCTGGCGGGGCTGATCCTGGAGCGCCTGCTGTACCGCCGGTTGTACCAGGCCAGTCCGCTCGACCAGGTGCTGTTCTCAATCGGCCTCACCTTCATTGCGGTCGCGGCCGCCACCTATGTCTGGGGCTCGTCGCAGCAGCCAATGCACTTGCCCAGCTATCTGCTGGGCCAGGTCTCGCTGCTGGGCGTGGACGTGGGGGTGTATCGCCTGTTCCTGATCGGCATAGTGGTGCTCATCACGCTGGCGCTGCGCGCTCTGGTGGAACGCACCCGCTTCGGCGCCCAGATCAGGGCCTCGGTCGACAACCAGCAGGCGTCAGCGGGGCTGGGCATCAACGTCAGCCGGGTGTTCAGCCTCACGTTCGCGCTCGGCTCGGGGCTGGCCGGTTTGGGCGGGGGACTTGGACTGGACGTGCTGGGGCTCGATCCGACTTTTCCGATCAAATACATGGTCTATTTCCTGCTGGTGGTCGTGGTCGGCGGCGCCAGCACCATCAAGGGCCCGTTGATTGCCGCGCTGATCCTGGGCATTTGCGACGTAGCGGGCAAATACTATGTGCCCGCCATCGGCTCCTTCATCATCTATGGCCTGATGGTGCTTCTGCTGGTACTGTTTCCGGCCGGGCTCATCGGTAAACGCTCATGATGCCGAGCTGGCTCCATCCGCCGCGCCCGCCGCTGCCGAACGATCGTTGGCGCCCGCTGGAGATCGTGTTCTGGCTCGTCCCGGTGACGGCCTATTTTTTATTCCCAGGCTACCTTTCGTTGATGAGCCAGACCCTCATCATCGGCCTGTTTGCGGTCTCGCTCGACCTGATCCTCGGTTATGCCGGCATCGTCTCGCTGGGCCACGCAGCCTTCTTCGGCCTCGGTGCCTACACCGCGGGCCTGCTCGCGGCGCACGGCTGGACCGAGCCATTGGTCGGTCTGCTGGCCGCCGCCGCGCTGGCGGCGCTGTTCGGCTTTCTGACCAGCTTTCTGGTGGTGCCCGGGCAAGACCTGACGCGCCTGATGGTGACGCTGGGCATCAGCCTGGTGCTGTTTGAAGCGGCCAACAAGGCGACTTTTCTCACCGGCGGCGTGGACGGGTTGTCGGGCATCGTGGCGGGCAAAGTGCTCGGCGTGTTCAGCTTCGACCTCTACGGCAAGACGGCCTATTGGTACAGCCTGATCGTGCTGTTCGTGTTGTTCGTCGTGCTGCGCCGGCTGGTGAACTCGCCGTTCGGCCTGAGCCTGACCGGCATTCGTGAAGGCGGCAAGCGCATGCCCGCCATCGGCGCCAACGTGCCGCAACGGTTGACCGTGGTGTTCACTCTGGGGGCAGCGGTGGCTGGCGTGGCGGGCGCTTTGCTGGCTCAGACCACGCAGTTCGTTGGCCTCGACACCCTGGGGTTTTCGCGTTCCGCCGATTTACTGATCATGCTGGTGCTCGGTGGCGCCGGCCGACTGTATGGCGCGCTGGTCGGTGCCGCCGTGTTCATGCTGGCGCAAAGCTATCTGTCGGACCTCAATCCGGTCTACTGGCAGTTCTGGCTGGGGCTGCTGCTGGTGGTGATCGTGTTGTTCGCACGCGGCGGCATCTTGGGCGGCCTGGACAAGATCCGCCAGCGTCTGAGCCGCGCCACGCGAGCCACGGGGCGCACGCCACCATGAGCCGCCACGTCGCTCCGAAGGCGGATGCCGCAGCGCCCGAACTGCGCACCCAGGGCCTGTCCAAGCAATGGGGCGCCTTCAAGGCCAATAGCGATGTCTCGCTGACTTTTGCGCCGGGCTCGCGCCACGCCTTGATCGGGCCGAACGGTGCCGGCAAGACCACCTTCATCAACCTGTTGACCGGCGCGCTGACCCCCACCAGCGGCCAGGTCTTCCTCGGAAACGAGAACATTACCTCGCTGGCACAGCATCAGCGCGTCAAGCGTGGCATGACCCGCACGTTCCAGATCAACACCCTGTTTGCCGGTTTGACCGTACTCGAGTCGGTCGCGCTGGCGATTTGCGAGCACCGCGGACTACATTACCGCTGGTACCAGACCGTAGCACGCCAGGCTGTCGTGATGGACGAGGCCATGGCGCTGCTCGACTCACTCAAACTCAGCGCCGATGCCCGCACCATCACCCACAACCTGCCGTACGGCAAGCAGAGGTTGGTGGAAATGGCGCTGGCGCTGGCAACACAGCCGAGTATCTTGCTGCTCGACGAGCCGGCCGCCGGCATTCCTTCGGGTGAGAGTGCCGAACTGTTCGAAGTCATTGCGCAATTGCCCCGTAACGTCACCATCGTGTTCATCGAGCACGACATGGGCCTGGTCTTTCGCTTTGCCGAACGCATCACCGTGCTGGTGGGCGGCCAGGTGCTGACCGAAGGCACGCCGGCCGAGATCGCGTCCGATCAGCGGGTCCGGCAGGTCTACCTGGGCGAGGCCACCGATGCCTGAGTTACTCGCCCTCGACAACGTGAGCGCCGGCTATGGCGAATCGGTGGTGCTGGACCGCGTTTCATTTACGATGCAGGAGGGCGAGAGCCTGGCACTGCTGGGCCGCAACGGAGTCGGCAAATCGACACTCCTGATCACACTGATGGGGCTGACACAAGTGCATGGCGGCACTATCCGCTGGTGCGGCAAAGACATCGCCCGCGTGCCAACCTATCGGCGCGCACATGCCGGCTTGGGCTGGGTGCCGCAGGAGCGCTTCATGTTTCCGTCCTTGACCGTGGAGGAGCATCTGACTGTGGTGGCGCGCCCCGGCCCCTGGAACCTGGCGCGCCTGTACGAGGTCTTTCCGCGCCTGCAGGAGCGCCGCGCCAACATGGGCAACCAGCTCTCGGGCGGCGAGCAGCAGATGGTCGCGATCGCGCGGGCGCTGATCACCAACCCGCGCCTGCTACTGCTCGACGAGCCGATGGAAGGCCTGGCACCGATCATCGTGCAGGAGCTGATGCGTGTCATACAGCGACTGATTACCGACGAGGGCCTGAGCGTCATCGTGGTGGAACAGCATGCACGCCTGGCCCTGTCGCTGACCCGCCGCGCGATCGTGCTCGACCGCGGTCACATCGTGCACGCCTCCAGCAGCCAGAGCCTGCTGGACGACGCACCGACGCTGGATCGCCTGGTGGCGGTGGCCTGAGTAGCAAGGGCGGCCCCGATTAATCTGTCCGCTCGATAAGCGCGTCCACCAACGGCGTGACGCGCCCCGTGTTACTGCAGCTGTAGCCCGGAATGGCCTGGACTGCGCGCTGGTATTCGGCGCTTTGCATAACCCCCAGCAGCGCGGCGACGTTCGCGTTGCCCATCGCCTCAGCTGAAAAAATCAGGCCGTAACGCTCGGTGAGGATCGGCAGAAAGTCCAGATCGAACTGCGCCGCCGAAGCGGCTATGCCCAAGCCCGCATCCGCCTTGCCGCTGGCGATATAAGCCGCCACGGCCGCATGGGTCAACTCCACGGTGTCGACGCCGAGGATCGACGCTGGGCCATGCCCGGTTCGCGCCAGCAGCAAATCGAAAATGATGCGCGTGCCGGAGCCGCGTTCGCGATTGGCGAAACGCAGCGCGCTGCCGGGCAGATCGTCGAATGACCGGATGCCGTGCGGATTGCCGCGCGCCACGATCAAGCCCAGGCTGCGCAAAGCCACGTCGGCCAGCATATACGGCCGGCCTTTGATCAGCGCCGTGTAGCGTGCCAGCACCGGCTCCGCGAGATCGCCCAGCGGCATGTGAAAGCTCGCGATTTCACATTCGTTGCGCGCCAGCGCGGCGACAGCCTCCATGCTGCCCCGATAGCTGATGCCAAGCGGTAGCCCCGCGCGCACCGCGAACTCGACCAGTGCCGCGACCGCCATGCCATGGCTGGCGAACACCCGCAATTGCGGCGTCTGCTCCGCCACCGCTTCGTCCAGTTCGTGCTGCAGTTCCGAAGCCATGGTTTCCAGCAGTGGCCCCAGCCGCGCCAACAGACGCTTTTCACCCAGGATCAGGCGGCGCGAAGACTCCGTCAGCAGGGCACCACGGCCGCGCGTCATTTCCAGCAGGGGTACACCCAGCAACTTCTCGGCCTCCTTGAGATGACCCCAGGCATTGCGGTACGACAAGCCTAATTCCCGACTGGCCGCTTGCAGACTGCCGCATGCCTCGACTCGCTCCAGCATTGCCACCAGTTGCTCCAGCGATTCGTCGCCGCCAGCCAGACGAACGCGCAATTGAGGGTATATCGTTAATCTATACATATGTTTATATTTGCATAATACAACAACGTATTTTCATACTTCTTGACCGAGGTTAATTGATATACCATTGCTACTATGTAAGATTGATGGAAATTCTCATTCGAAGTTTATATGTAAATGTTTGCCATTATAGAGGCCTATTGTTCATTTGAGGCGAGGGCAGACGACAAACAAGCAACAGATTTCTCTCACACCCCATTTCAGGGGTTCGCGTTCACGATTTTTTTCACCAATATCCATCGAACCACAGTCTAGAAGGAGAGCGACCATGCGAAGCAATACGGAGTTGAAGCGCCACGACCTGTTAATAGGAGGCGAATGTGTCGAACCCGGCGGTCGCGAGTATTCGACGATCCTCGATCCCGCGACCGAGGAACCGATAGCGATGGTCGCCCAGGGCACGCTCGAAGACGTCGATCGCGCCGTGCGGGCGGCACGGGCGGCACTCAAACCGTGGAATGCGATTCGCGCGGCCGAACGCGGCCGTATCCTGATGCGCTTTTCCGAACTATTGCGCGCGCACCAGGACGAGCTCGCCGAGATCGAAAGCCTCGACGCCGGCAAGCCGATCGCCGGCGTACAGCGTCAGGACGTACCGGCGGCCATCGACACTCTCGCGTACTACGCCGGCTGGTGCGACAAGATCAACGGCCAGGTCATACCGACGCGTCCCGATGCCCTGACGTATACAGTGCGCGAGCCGGTCGGCGTGGTGGCCGCTATCGTGCCCTGGAACTTCCCTCTAATGATCGGCATGTGGAAAATCGCTCCGGCGCTTGCCTGCGGTTGCACACTGATCGTCAAACCAGCAGAGTTGACACCTCTCTCGGCATTGATGATCGGGCAACTCGCGCTCGAAGCCGGCGTGCCACCGGGCGCCCTGAACATCGTGACCGGCAAGGGTTCGGTTGTCGGCGATGCGCTCGTTACGCACCCGGGCATCGACAAAGTGACGTTTACGGGCTCGCCCTCCGTGGGCCGCGGCATCATGCAGGGCGCGGCCGGCAACTTCAAGCGGGTCACGCTCGAGCTCGGCGGCAAATCGGCAAATGTGATTTTTGCCGACGCCAACCTCGACAAGGCGGCCCGCGCCGCTGCGTCCGGTATCTTCTTCAATGCTGGCCAGGTGTGCTCGGCGGGCTCACGGGTGCTGGTGCAGCGGGCAGTGTATGACGACGTCGTGGAGCGGCTCGCCGCGCGCGCGCGATCGATCACGATCGGCAATCCATCGCTGCACGAAACCAAGATGGGGCCACTGATTTCCTCCAAACAGATGAAAACCGTGCTCAATTACATCGACATCGGCAAAAACGAGGGCGCCTCGGTCGTGACGGGCGGGCGCCGCTCCGGCGAGAACGGCTATTTCGTCGAGCCGACCGTCTTTGCCGATGTCGAGCACGAAATGCGCATCTCCCAGGAGGAAATCTTTGGCCCGGTCGCGAGCGTGATTCCGTTCGAAGACGAAGCGGACGCTGCGCGCATCGCCAATGGCACCCCATTCAGTCTCGCTGCCGGCGTGTGGAGCGCGGACATCGGTCGGGTGCACCGCATGGCCTCAGCCTTGCGGGCAGGTACGGTATGGATCAATACCTACGGGTATACCGACGTGCGCCTGCCTTGGGGCGGCTCCGGCGACTCGGGCCTTGGGCGCGAGCACGGCGACACCGCAATCGAGACGTTCACCGAGCCAAAGAGCGTCTGGCTGTCGCTCGCGCAGTAGGACTGCAAAGCAGAAGACCGGCAGCTCCAGTGCCCGACAGGTCCCCCGCGCGTGAATTCGAAACTCATCGCGCAGAGGATTCGCGAAAAACCAGGTGAGCCTGCGGTGCGGCCACCCTGCGGCGGGTTGCATCGACGCACAAGCAATCAAACAACAGGTCGATGGAGTGGGCATGGGCTTGTTGATCCTGGGGGTTGGCGCGCTCGCATTGAGCATCGTGCAGTCGCAGGCACCACGCTGGACAGCATCCGACCTGGCCATTGCCGCTGGTACGGGCGTTGTGGCGCTGATCGGCTTCGTCATCTGGGCCCGCGTCGCGCCAGCACCACTGGTCGACCTGCGTTTGTTCAGTCATCGCACATACACGTTTGTGAATCTGGCGACCCTAGCCTTCGGTATTGCGTTCTCAATGATGTTCTTCGCGTTCTTCTTCTACATGACCGAGGTCTGGCATTACACGCTTGCGCAGGCAGGCCTGGCGATCACGCCAGGGCCCTTGCTGGTGATTCCATTCGCGATCCTGTCCGGGCGGCTGGCGACCCGACGAGGGCATCGACCTTTCCTGGTCGGCGGGGCGCTGCTGTACGCATGCGGCGGCTTGTGGTTTCTGCTCGTGCCCGATGCGCAGCCCGCCTATTTCATCCACTGGCTCCCTGGACTGCTCCTCACCGGCGTTAGCGTCGGCCTGGTGTTGCCCTCCCTGTCGGCGGCAGCCGTGAACCACCTGCCGGTAGACCAGTACGCCGTCGGAAGCGCTGTGAACCAGGCCACACGGCAGATCGGCTCGGTAATGGGCGTTGCCATTACGGTCTTGCTGCTCGGTCACGCGGGGTTGACGTACAAAAGTTTCGTGCCGCTGTACACATGCCACGTAGTGCTCGCGTTGGTGACGGCTCTGCTTTGCCTGCCGGTCAACACCAGGCCGCAGATGCTCGCCAAAGGCTGAGCCGGTTGCTCCTGCCCAAGCCGGGTGGTCTATAGGGCGCGCTGCAAACTCACCCAGTGGCCGCCGAGATTGCCGACGGGGGCGGCGAGAAATCCCACATCGATTCACACGGAGACACCGGGCCTCGTTCGAATCGCGTGCAATGCCGAAAGACACCGGTTGCGGTGTTGAGATTGCACAAAATCTTTTACATACACATAAAACAATATTTAAAATAGATCTTTTGAAACGAAGCTAGAGCAACTGTGTCAATGCCGATCGGATCGAAGGTTTCACGCTGGACGATGGCGCATTTCGGCTGCGCCATGGTCGCGCTTTTCGCTGCTGAAGTGCTGCTCGTCGCGGGCTATGCCGACCCGTTGGCTGCGTTGGGCGCCCCCGCCACACTGGTCGCAGTGCACCTGATCACGATCGGCTGGTTGAGCCTGCTGATGCTGGGCGCGCTGTACCAGTTCGTCCCGGTAATCACCAACACGACCCTCTACAGCCAGCGCCTGCCACTTTATTCACTGATTGCGATCGTTCCCGGCCTGGCCGCGATGCTGGCCGGGTTCGTGGCGTTGGGCGGTAGCCCTTTCCTCAGCACCGCGTGGTTGCCGATTGGCGGCACTTTGGTGCTGACCGGCTTTTTGCTGGCGGCCATCAATCTTGCAGTCACGCTATGGCGCGCGCGCCCGCTGCCACTGCCAGCCGATTTCGTTGCTTTCAGCCTGGTATTCCTGCTATTGACCGGCCTGATCGGCGTGGGTTTTGGATTGGCTTTTGCATTGCCTCATGCGCCAGCCTTCCTGCTCGCACTCGCCGGCCGCGGCCTGAGCCTGCACGTCGCGGTCGGGCTGGGAGGCTGGTTCACATTGACGGTGATGGGTGTCAGCTACCGTTTGCTGTCAATGTTCATGCTGGCGCCCGACGAGCCGCGCCGCAGCACCTATGCAGCACTCGCTCTGACCGTGGGCGGCCTGGCCTTGCTGGTGGCCGGCGCTCTGGCCGGGCTCTGGGGCGGCTTTGCGACGGGCTGGGTCGAAGCTCTCGGCGCAACGCTCGCAGGTATCGGGGTGGCTTTCTACCTGTCCGACATCGTCGAGTTCTACCGTACCCGCAAACGGCGCCAGCTGGAACTGAACAGCTTGACGGCGGCGGTCGCGCTGAGCCTGGTCACACTGGCCTTGGCGTTTGCCGCGCTGGCCATGGCGTGGGGCATGCTGGGTCGCTTTGCCGGTGCAATCGGTTATCTGTTTGTGTTTGGCGGCTTGACCGGGCTGGGCCTGAGCCAGTTGTACAAGATTGTTCCGTTTCTCACCTGGCTTGAAGTGTTCGGCAAGAGGCTCGGCAAGGGCCCGGTCCCCCGAGTTCAGGATCTGGTCAACGAGCGCCGTGCCAAGCCGGGCTTTGCACTTTATTTCGCGGCGACGCTATTGGCGAGCGCCGCTCTTGCCGGTGGTCAGGGTGTGCTGTGGAAGGTCGCCGCGGTCCTGCAACTGGTGGCGACCGTTCTGATCGCGGTCGAACTCTGGCGCGCACGCCACCCGGACCCAAACACCAAATCCAGTCTGGTACGGCCACCCGGCATGCCGTCGCCGCTTGGCAAGCCGAAGGCGCCGTCGCCTGCGTCCACAAAGCTGGCCGCCTCCCCTTCCCATTCCATCCAAGGAGATTGACATGAACGTTTCACTGCTGACACTCGATGTACGCCCGATCCTGCGCAACGGGGGCGAACCTTTTCCGGAAATCATGAAGGCGGTGGCCAAGCTCGAGGGTGGCCAGGGTTTGCGCCTGCTTGCGACCTTCAAGCCGGTGCCACTGTTCTCGGTGATGCAGAAAAAGGGCTATACCCATTGCGAGAAGGAGTTGGGCGGGGGCGACTGGGAGGTGGTCTTCAAACCAGAAGGCACCGCCGCGCCGGAACCAGTCGCGGCGACGGCCAAGCCCGGACAGGGCGATGCCAGCACGTGGCCCGCACCAAGCCATTCGCTCGACAACCGCGGCATGATGCCGCCAGAGCCCATGGTCATCACCCTGGAGACGCTGGAGAACATGGCCCCGGGCGAAGTACTTGAAGGCTTGTATGACCGCGATCCACTGCTTTTGTATCCGGAGTTGCAGACACGCGGCCACCAGGCCCATTGCGAGAAAACCGGTGCCAGCGAATACCGGGTCCTGATTCGTTGTGGAAGCGCATCGTGAGTGGACCGACCAGCGACGAAATGCGGGAGGCACTCAAGGATGTGTTCGACCCGGAACTGGGCTACAACATCGTCGATCTCGGGCTTGTCTATGAGGTCGAATTGATCGATCGTCTGGCGGTGATCATCATGACGATGACCACGCCGGGTTGCCCGGCCTCCGACATGATCCAGGGCGGCGTGAAGCAACGCCTTGAAGAGATGGAAGGCATCGACGACATTGAGATCAATCTCGTCTGGGATCCACCCTGGAGCGTGCAAGCGATGAGCCCGATTGCCAAGGAGCACTTTGGCATCGAGGAAGAGTGATCGGCATGGAAGCCCCTGACTCGCTCGCCGCGCTCAACCGTCTCTTCGTGCAGGCTCTGCTTTGTATGGGAGACGCCGGGGAGATCGACGCAGCCTGCCGTCTGGCGGCACAAGGCTGGTCGCTGCTGCGACACGATCAGCCGAAGGAAGCCGAGCGCCTGAATGGCGCCATGCACAACCTGACCAACCCCAAGCGCGCCAGCCGAAGAGAATCGCCGCGCAGCGGCAGCACAGTTTTATCAACGCCAACCAAAAAGGAAGCACACTCATGAGCGATAGCGAAAACCTGGACGTACGTCAACTCGTTCCCATGCAACGACATAGCACCATCTTCAGCACCTGGCAGGGTCTAGCCCCGGGCAAGAGCTTTGTTTTGATCAATGATCACGATCCCAAACCCCTGTACTACCAGTTTGATGCAGAGCACAAGGGACAATTTTCCTGGGACTATCTGGAATCGGGGCCCGAAACCTGGCGTGTGCGTATCGGCAAAACCGCGAAAGCCTGAAACAGCGCGACCGGAGTTCCGGTCCTCGCTGTAGCTAACAATTTTCAGGAAGCACTCAGGTCCGGGCACCGTCTTGACGGTGACCCGGTTTTTTATGTCTGTCGTCGATATCTCGCGATGGCCGCAGGCCTTTACCTCCAGCTGGCCTTCAGCCGATTAATCCGACCACTGCTGCAAACACGCCAAAACCACTGGTCAGCACGATCAGCGTGCCGGCGACCCACGCGTACCAGCCGGTCAAACGGATGCGCCCGGACAGTGCATGGCGAGCCAGGAAAAACAAGAATCCAAGAACAACGGGCAACAGCAAGGCATTCATGACCTGCACCGCCACGGATAGCTTGACGAGATCGATGCCGGAGTTGACGAGCACCCCTCCAGCTACCAGGATCAGGCTGAACACGGCATAGAACCATGGCGCCTCGCGCGGGTTGTGCTCAAGCGAGCGTTTGTAACCGGCCACTTCGCCCAAGCCCCAAGCTGCCGTCAGGCACACCACGACCGTGGCGACCAGCGCCGCGCCGGCGAGCCCCATCGCAAAAACCATGCGCCCAACGGCGTCGCCCAGCGCTGGCGTCAGGGCCTGCGCGATCTGGGGAACGCTGTCCAGACTCACCCCCTGCCCGTGACCGCTCAGGGTGGCGCCGGTGGCGATCAAGACGGCCGCCATGATGAGTTGCGTGATCACCGCCCCGATCGCGGTATCAAACCGTGCCGCCTTCAGGTCGCGCAGGCCCAACCCCTTGTCCACCACCGCCGACTGCTGGTAAAAGACCATCCAGGGCATGATCACCGCGCCGATGTTGGCGGCGACCAGGTAAAGGTATTGGGGATCGGAGAGTGGAATGGAAAGGAACTGCGCCGATATTTCGCTGATGTGGGGCGTCGCACGCCAAGCCACAAACACGAAGGCCAACTCGAACAGCCCGAATGCAATTGCGACACGCTCTACCGAGCGGTAGGAGCCCGTCCACACCATGAAGATGATGCCGGCGATCACGACCGCCAGCACCGGCACAACGGGCAACCCAAAGAGTTGGGCCAGGCCCGCAATGCCGCTGAGCTGGGTCAGCAAGGCACCCACACAGGCGACACAAAGTGTGCTGACCGACAGCCATGCCCAGCCGCGGCCGAAGGTCTCACCTATTAACTCACCGTGGCCCTTTTGAGTCGCCAGGCCCAGGCGAACAGTCAACTCCTGAACGATAAAGAGGATGGGGATCAACACGATCTGCAATATCAGCAGTCTGTAGCCCCATTGAGCGCCGCTCTGCGCGGCCGTAATGATGCTGCCGGCATCGGTATCGGCCAGCATGACAACCAGGCCCGGGCCGAGAACCGCCAGCCAGGTCCGGCGAGACGCCGAACCCCTCTCGCGTGCAATGGAGGAAGTGACCGGCAACGGAGTTGACATGAGATGGATCAGTATTGAGAATCAATCGCGTTTGATTGTACGCCTTGTGATCTGAGTTGTATTGACGCCGATGGTCCTTGTATTGTTAATGTCCCGTTCAAAAGAGTGCTTACCGGCCGCGGGTGGCGAGACAGTCACACTGCGCCACCCGTTGCGGCAGACTCAGCACGAGCTGACATTGACTGCACACAGACCTGATTGGGCAGCTGCCGGCAAGACAGGTCGGCATCGACAAATATTCGTGCGCTACTGGCGGAAAATTGCAGAGGCCCAAAATGGCGCCTGGCCACGCGCCAGGGGCGTGCCGTTGCTCTGCAGCCCGAGCGACAGAAACTGCGTCAGAAAAGCAAAAAAGCGGCCTTTTTGAAGGGCCGCTTTTTTGCTGATTTCCCGCCAGAACCTAG
>JBDTCK010000013.1:0-16735 GCA_039923645.1 Rhodoferax sp. | reverse complement strand
GCGGCCGGGATCTCGAAGCCCATGAAGCCGGTCGCGTCGTAGATGCGCCAGCCGCTCATCACCAGCATGACCACCGCGAGGGCGTTGATCCAGTGCATGGCGCGCAGCCAGCCTGGGTGAATGATTTGCGGTTTCGTGTCCATCCGTCGTCTCCAGTTGTTTGGTGCAGGCCCCGTGACGATCCGGTGCCTTCATCGTGTCCGTCATGAGCGGTAGTCGGGCGGCGCCGCGCGTTCTTACAGGGATGGGCCACTTTTTTGTTCGAACGCGGGTTTGGCGAACGCGATTTCGGCCAGGACCGAACACGCCCCTCCAGCGGCAACGAGGCGGGCGACGAAAGCCTTGCCGCGCTTTGCCGTTGCGCGCGGATAGTCGCCCGCGTCGTCGGGTGACGCCCGCCTATACTGGGGCGCCAGTCACCTCCCGCTCAGTTTCCCTCCATGCCCCGCTCACGCCTTGTTGA
The DNA here is from genome assembly GCA_039923645.1 of Rhodoferax sp. Taxonomy (GTDB): domain Bacteria; phylum Pseudomonadota; class Gammaproteobacteria; order Burkholderiales; family Burkholderiaceae_C; genus Rhodoferax_A. Next base: position 16,272 of record JBDTCK010000013.1, on the reverse strand, counting down.
ACCTCTCGTGATGCTGGCGACGGTTCTGCAGTGGCTGGTGCTGTCGATATTGACGGGCGCGCTGATTGGGGTGGGCTGCAGCGTCTTCCTGCGCATCCTGTTTGCCACAGAGGGGCGCGTGTATGTCGCGCCACTATGGCTGCAGATGGGTCTCTTGATGCTGGGGGGCCTCGCCAATGGCTTGTTACTGCACTTCGGCTATCGGCTCAACCGCAGCGGCTTGTCGGATTCGTCCATCGTCGCGGTGAACGAGCAACACGGCAAGATGCCGTTCCGTACCCTGTGGATAAAGCCGGTCGCGGCATTGATTACGCTGGGCTGCGGCGGTTCGGCGGGCAAGGAAGGCCCGTGCTCGCACATTGGCGCCAGCGTTGCCGCCGCGGCAGGCCGGGTGCTGCATCTGAACGCGGAATTGCGCAAACGTCTGGTCGCGTGCGGCGTCAGCGCCGGTTTTGCCAGCGTGTTCGGCACTCCGATAGCCGGCGCGATCTATGGCGTGGAGATGCTGGCTATCGGTCGTATTCGCTACGATTTTCTGTTTCCCGGCATCGTGGCTGGGGTCACCGCCTTTCAGGTCAGCAAGTATCTGGGCGTGCCGTATCCCGTGTACCACATTGCGTTTGTCGGCGAATTTACCGAACTGCTGTTTTTAAAGACGGTGGCGATTGGAATCCTGTGCGGCGCAGCCGCCTGGTTGTTTGTCGAACTGCTGCAGCTGATGCAGCGCCTGTTTGGGCGCGTGCGCGACCGCTACGCGCTGTGGCCGCCGCTCGTGCCGCTGCTGGGCGGCGTGGTGCTGGCACTGTTGATCGTGATCATCCCCTCGGATTACCTCGGCCTGAGCCTGCCAACGATGGAGCGCGCCCTGCACGGCGAGTCGATGCCTTACCTGGGTTTCCTGTGGAAGGCCTTGCTGGTGGCGATCACGCTGGGTTCGGGTTTCTACGGCGGCATCGTGACGCCGCAATTCGTGATCGGAGCGGTGCTGGGCGGTGCCTTTGCGCCCCTGCTCGGCCTGACGCCGGCGCTGGGCGCCGCAGTGGGTTTGGTGGCGGTGGTGGCATCGGCATCCAACACCCCGATCGCAGCGATCCTCATGGGTGTGGAACTGTTTGGCGCCGATTCGACCTTGTATGTGGCCGGCGCGTGTGTTGCGGCGTATCTCGTCATTGGACACCGCAGTGTGTATCCGGCGCAGCAGATTGCCTTCAGCAAATCGTCCTGGATGTTCGCCCGCACCAACGTGCCCGTTGGTCAGGAAAAAATCGGCCTGTCGTATGGCCTGCTGCGCTGGTGGAGCGAACGCAGACGTGCTGCATCACGGCCAAAAGTACAGGATAAGGACAAACGGAAGTAGTCGCGCGCGGTAATGGCCCAGGTCATCGGCGATATCGTCACGGGCCGCTACGGACACCTGACCCGCTCTTGCGATGGCCTGTCGGCGGCGGCAGGCCTTGCGTCAGAGCTTTTGCAGCGCGCGCGCCATGTCGGCCTTGAGGTCGTCGATGTGCTCGATCCCGACCGACATGCGCACGAAGTTGGGTGGGATCTTGGCGGCCTGCATTTGCGCCTCGCTCATGGTGCCGGCCCACATGGCCGCGGTGTGCACGATCAGCGAATCGACCCCGCCCAGGCTCACGGCGTGCGTCGCGAGTTCCAGCGAGGCCACGAAACGACTCGTGGCCTCGAAGTTGCCCTTGACCGCAAATGCGATCACCGCGCCGTAGCCCGTCATTTGTTTGAGCGCCAGGGCGTGCTGCGGGTGGCTTTCCAGTCCGGGGTAGAACACCTGCTCGACTTGCGGCTGCGCCTCCAGCCACTGCGCCAGCGCGAGCGCGTTGGCATTGATGCGCTGCACCCGTAGCGGCAGCGTGCGCAGGCCGCGCAGCAGCAGCCACGCGTCCATCGGCGAGAGCACCGCGCCCAGTGTGGTGTGCATGCGCCATATTTTTTCAGCCTGCTGCGCCGAGCAGCAGACGGCGCCGGCCATCAGGTCGTGGTGGCCGCCCAGGTACTTGGTGGCGCTGTGCAGCACGATGTCGATGCCCAGTGCGTGTGGCTGCTGATTTATCGGCGAGGCAAAGGTGTTGTCGGCCACCGTCAGGATGCCGCGCGGCCTGGCCAGCGCCGCCACTGCGGCAAGGTCCGTCAGCACCAGTGTCGGGTTCACCGGGCTCTCCAGCATGATGAGCCGGGTGTTGGGCCGGATTGCGGCCTCGATCGCGGCCAGGTCGGTCTGCTCGACGATGCTCACCTGCACGTTGAAGCGCACCAGCACCTCCTCGAACAGCTTGGTGGTGCTCATGTAGTGCCGTCCCTGTGCGATCACGTGGTCGCCCGCCGCCACGTTGGCCAGCACCGTGGTGCTGATCGCCGCCATGCCGGAGCTGGTGAGCAGCGCAGTCTCGGTGCCTTCGAGCTTTGCAAGGATCGCCGCGACGTGTTCATGCGTAGGGTTGCCGTAGCGCGTGTAAAAGCCCGGGTGGCGCGGCACATTGGCCATGTCGGCGAAGTCCTGCGGAGAGTCGGCCTTGAAGGTGGCCGAGTAGTGGATCGGCGCGACCAGCGCCGAATCGTCGGACAGGCCTGCATCGCCGTGCAGGACGCGGGTTTCATCGTGCCACGATGCGCGGTGGGCGGCGTCGGCATGGCGGTCGGAGGAGGGAGTCTTTTTCATGGAATGGATCGTGGGGCAAGCGCTGCTGCGGCTGCTGGAACTCTGGGCCGCCCAGTCTATCGGTTTGGCGTTAGGCGACAGGGTCGCGCGGTCATCCATCGCACTGCGTTGCCAGAATGGCCTGTACTCCTACAGTGCGGGTGCAGGCCGACGCGGTACGATGACAGTCCATACCACTTCGATCCGCGCCATTCATGGAGGAATCCAGCCCCCGCATCACGCAGCAGGACACGCCTTCGGGACCGTGGGCCGTGCTCGCGGGTCGCTGGACGGCGGCGCAACTCACCGGCGCGAGCGCATGGCGCCAGGCCTCCCGCGACCTGCAGGCGCTGCCTGCCGCGGGGTCGTCCGACGCCATGTTGGGCTGGAACCTGCAGTCGCTGCAACAGTTCGACCATATCGGAGCACAACTGCTATGGAACCACTGGGGCCACGCGTGGCCCAACCGGCTCGACGTCACGGCGGACCAGCGCGCCGTGCTGGAACGCGTGGCGCAATTCACGGTCGCACCGCCGGCGCCGGTGCGGCGTACGCGGTGGCAGCAGTACCTCGGTTTGGGCGCCTGGGTGATGCAGGGGCTCGATCGGGGCCAGGACCTGACGCGCCTCATCGGCCAGTTGCTGCTCGACGTACTGCGCCTGCTGCGTGCGCCGCGCCGTGGCCCGTGGCGCGACCTGTCCGGTCATCTGTTCAGCATGGGCGCGGCCGCGCTGCCGATCACCGCATTGGTCGGCTTCCTGATTGGCGTCGTGCTGGCCTATCTCAGCGCGCAGCAGTTGCGGCAGTTCGGCGCCGACGCCTTCATCGTCAACATGCTGGGTATCGCGCTGATTCGCGAACTCGGGCCGGTGCTCGCCGCGATCCTGATTGCTGGGCGCTCGGGCTCGGCCATCACCGCACAGATCGGTGTCATGCGCGTCACCGAGGAGCTCGATGCCATGCGCGTGATGGGCATTGCGCACGGCTTCCGGCTGGTGCTGCCGCGTGCGATGGCGCTCGCCATCGTGATGCCGCTGATCAATGTCTGGACCACGCTGGCCGCGCTCATCGGCGGCATGCTGGCGGCCGACGCGACGCTGGGCGTGACGCCGGCTTACTTTGTGCAGGCCCTGCCCGGCGCGGTGGACGTGGCCAACCTGACGCTGGCTACCGGCAAGTCGGTGGTGTTCGGCGTGTTGATCGCGCTGATCGGCTGCCATTTCGGTCTGCGCGTGGAGCCCAACACCGAGAGTCTGGGCCGCGGCACCACGGCCTCCGTGGTGGCCTCCATCACCATGGTGATCCTGGTGGACGCGCTGTTTGCCGTGGTGTTCAGGAACGTCGGCATATGAACGCGCCCGACGTCAATGTCAGCACCAGCGCGACGTCCGATGATGATGTGATCGTCAGCATCGAAAAGCTCTGGACCGAGTTCGGGCCACCCGAGCATCCCGTGGTCATTCACCAGGACCTGGACCTGTGCGTGCGGCGCGGCGAGATCGTCTCGCTGGTGGGTGGCTCGGGCAGCGGAAAGACCACCCTGCTGCGGCAGATCCTCGGGCTCGAAACGCCGGCCCGCGGCACGGTCTGCGTGCTCGGAGAGCCGGCCTCGCAGATGGGCGGGCACGACGCCTCAAGCCGGGTCGGCATGCTGTTTCAGAAGGGGGCGCTGTTTTCGGCCTTCAGCGTGCTCGACAACGTCGCTTTTGCCTTGCGTGAGCTGGGCACGCTGCCCGATGCGCTGATTCGCGATGCCGCGCTGGTCAAGCTGCAGATGGTCGGACTGAGCGCCCAGGATGCCGCCAAGATGCCCAGCGATCTGTCGGGCGGAATGATCAAGCGCGTGGCGCTGGCGCGCGCGCTCATCATGGACCCACCGCTGATGCTGCTGGACGAGCCCACGGCGGGCCTGGACCCCGGGAGTGCAGACAGCTTTTGCACGCTGCTGGCCTTGATGCACCGCGAGATGGGCCTGACGGTGGTGATGGTCACGCACGATCTGGACACCGTGTTCGAGCTCAGCACCCGCGTGGCGGTGCTGGCCGAAAAAAGAGTCATCGTGAATGGCCCGGTGCGCGAGGTGGTGGCGTTCGATCACCCCTTCATCCGGGAATTTTTCATGGGCCAGCGCGGGCGGCGCGCCATGGCGTTGCTGCCGGCGTCCGCGCTGGCGGCGCAGCCGGTATAGAAAGAGAGTCACCCAAATGGAAAACAAAGCCCATGCATTGGCCGCCGGCACGTTCGTGCTGCTCGTCACGGCTTTGCTCATCGCGCTGGCGGCCTGGCTGATGCGCGACAAGGAGGTGTTTCGCGTCTACGAGATCTCGACCCGCGAGGGTCTGAGCGGACTGCAGGTGCAGGCGCCGGTGCGCTACCGCGGCATCAGCGTGGGCAAGGTCAATTTCATCGGGTTCGATCCGCAGGTCAAGGGCAATGCACTGTTGCGCATCGCAGTCGACGAGAACGCACCCATCACCCAGTCCACCTACGCCACGCTGGGCTTTCAGGGCATCACCGGCCTCGGCTTTGTGCAGCTTGACGATAACGGCAAGTCGACCCAGCCGATTGCGCGCGTGGAAGATGGCGGTTACCCACGCATCCCGCTGAAACCCAACTTGCTTAGCAGCCTGTCGGACGAGGGGACCAGGATGCTGCGGGAAGTCGAGGAGACCACGCAGCGCGTGAACCTGCTGTTCGCCCCCGACAACCAGAAGGCATTGATCGACGCCGTCAAGCAGCTGGGTCAGGCGGCGGACAGCGTCAATCGCCTCGCCGCCAGCGTCGACAGCACCTTGACGCAGCGGCTCGATCCGGCGCTGGCCGCCGTGCCGCCGCTTGCCGACGCGACGCGCAAGACCCTGCAATCGCTGCAGGGCGCATCCGACGAGTTCGGCCAGGTTGCACGGCGTGCCAACGAGAAGGGCGGCGTGATGGACCAGCTCACCGACGCCAGCCATGCCCTGACGCAGGCCGCGGCCACGCTGAACGGGGGCACCCTTCCCAGCGTCAGCCGCGCCGGGGACGATGTCGCGCGCACGGCGCGCCAGGTCAATCGAACAATGCGTGTGATCAGCGACAACCCGCAGTCGCTGGTGTTCGGCAGCGGCGCGGTGCAACCCGGCCCGGGCGAGGCCGGGTTTGTCGCACCGGCGGCCACAAAATGACGCAAATCAGTTCTGGAGTTGCTATGAAACATGAAGCGCATGGCGTTGGGGCAGTAATGGCTTCAGCCCTCTTTTGTTTGATTCTTGTGGTGACACTCGCGGGCTGCGCGCTGACCGAAAAGAAGGTGCGCTCCGATGTCTATGACCTTGGCCCCACAGCGCTCGCGACGGCGCCGGCGCCGGCTGCGGCACCCGGTTTGCCGCCGCTGGCACTGGGCGACGTGCAGGCCAACCAGGCGTTGGACAGCCTCGCCGTCCTGTACCGCCTCGGCTATGCCGATGTGCAGCAGTTGCGCCCTTATGCCCATGCCCGCTGGAGTGCGCCGCCCGCGCAACTGGTGCGCCAGCGCCTGCGCGAGATCCTGAGCCAGCGCCGCACCGTGGTGAATGCCAGCGAGAGCACCGTGCCGCTGGTGTTGCGCGTCGAGCTGGAGGAGTTCAGCCAGCTGTTCGTGTCGCCCGCGCAAAGCGACGGCGTGATCCGCCTGAACGTGACGCTCAGCAAAATCACGGCGACCGGTGAGTTGCCCGTGGCACAGCGCAGTGTGCGGGTGCAGCGCCCGGCGTCCGGCGAGGATGCGGCCGGCGGCGTGAAGGCGCTGGCCGCGGCCACCGATGAGGCGGCACTCGAGATTGCGCAGTGGCTGGAGCCGCTGCGCTGATGGCGGACAGCGGCTCGGCGTGAACTGAGCGTCAAGTCACTACGATTTCAATAGTCGCCCGTCATTGCCGCTTGGGGGCTGGGACCCGTTTTTCTAATGCCCAAGCATCGGAAACAGCTTGCGCAGGCCGTCGGCCATCAATTCGACCGACAGCGCGGCCAGGATCAGGCCCATCAGGCGCGTCATGATGTTGATGCCGGTCTTGCCAAGGATGCGCGAGATCGGCTGTGCCAGCGCAAAACAAAACGCCGTGACCAGCCCGATCACAAGGCCATAGCCGACCAGGGTCAGCAGTTGCACGAAATTGCGCGCCTTGTCGGCATAGATCACCACCGTGGACATGGTGGCCGGGCCGGTCAGCAGCGGAATGGTCAGCGGCACGACCGCAATGCTTGCGCCCACGGCCGCGCGCTCGGCCGCGTGACTGAGCTCGGTGGGGGTGGATTTGGCTTCGGCCGGCTGCGCGTTCAGCATGCTGAGCGACGAGGTCAACAGCAGCATGCCGCCACCGACCTGGAAGCTGGCCAGCGAGATGCTGAAAAATTCAAGGATCTGCAGGCCGAGCAGGGCGCTGGTGGCAATCACGACGAACGCGCTGAACGATGAGACCCAGATCGTGCGCTGGCGCTGCCTGCGCCCGAAACCCTGTGTGTAGTGGATGAAAAACGGCACGATGGCCAGCGGATTGACGATGGCCAGCAAGGTGACCAGCGGTTTAATGTCGATGGTCATCAGCGCGCTCCCGATACTTCGAGCAGGGACATGGTGGTGTAACTGGCCGCTTCCGAGAGCAGCCAGACGATCGCCTGCGCAACCTCGCCGGCGCTGCCGCCGCGCTGCATCGGCACCTGATGCATCAGCTCGCGCACGCGGTCGGGCAAACCGCCCGAGGCATGGATTTCGGTTTCGATCAGGCCCGGGCGCACGGCGTTGACGCGGATGCCCTCGGCCGCCACTTCCTTGGCCAGGCCAATGGTGAAGCTGTCGATCGCGCCCTTGCTCGCCGCATAGTCCACATATTGTCCCGGCGAGCCGAGCCGGGCGGCAGCGCTCGAGACGTTGACGATGGCGCCACCGCTGCCGCCATGCTTCGTGCTCATGCGGCGCACGGCCTCACGCGCGCAAAGAAACGAGCCGATCACATTGATGTCGAAAATGCGTTTGAGGCGCGCCGCGCTCATCTCGTCGACTCGCGCCGCCACGTCAACCACACCGGCGTTGTTGACCAGCGCCGTCAGCCGCCCCAACTGCGCGTCAACGGCAGCAAACATCGCCAGCACCTGGTCTTCCTGTGCGACATCGGCCTGCAGCGCAATGGCATTACCACCGCCGGCGCGGATTCTTCGCACCACGCCGTCGGCCTCCTGGGGATGCGCTGTGTAGTTGACGGCCACCGCATAGCCCTGCTGCGCCGCCAGCAGCGCGGTGGCGGCGCCGATGCCGCGGCTGCCACCGGTAACCAGTAAAACCTTGTCCAAAACCTGTCTCCTGCAGAAAAGTGGCGTCTCGGCTACAAACCAGTATTACAGCATCACACCCACTGGAGCCTGCCGTGAGCCACACCATTGACTATTACTTTGCCGCACAAAGCCCCTGGACCTACCTGGGCCACACACGCCTGGCGGCCATGACCCGCGCCGCCGGCGCCGCGGTGCGGGTGTTGCCGGTGGATCTGGGCCAGGTTTTCCCGGTTTCGGGCGGCCTGCCGCTGGGCAAGCGTGCGCCTCAACGCCAGGCATACCGGCTGCTGGAGTTGCAGCGCTTTTCTGATTTTCTGGGCTTGCCGCTGCATGTCAAACCCAAATACTTTCCGGTCTCCAGCGACGATGCGGCGCGCCTCATCGCTGCGGTGGATCAGCACGATGGCACCGAGTCAGCCCTCAAGATTGCGGGCGCGGTGTTCGCGGCCGTGTGGGCGCAGGAGCGTGATATTGCCGACGAGAGGGTGCTGGCGGAACTGCTGGCGGAGCAGGGATTGAACCCGGCGCGGCTGGAGCAGTCCCACAGCCAGGCGGCGCACGAACGCTATGAGGCCAACACGCAGCAGGCGATCGATGCCGGCATATTTGGCGCGCCGAGCTTTATCGTTGATGGCGAGATGTTCTGGGGCCAGGACCGGCTCGATTTTGTCGAACGGAAATTGAAGGCCTTAATGAAATTGGGGGCGCAACGGTAAAGTCTGGAACGTCGGCACGTCGTACCGAACCAACCAATTCAACTGAATCAAGGAGCATGGACATGGGGCAATGGATCGATCTCAAGGCGGCGGACGGTTTCGGCTTTCCCGCTTACGTGGCGAGGCCGGCGGGCCAGCCCAAGGGCGGCGTGGTGGTGCTGCAGGAAATCTTCGGCGTCAATTCCCACATCCGCGCGGTGGCCGACGGCTATGCGCTTGACGGCTACCTGGCGGTGGCGCCGGCCACTTTTCACCGGGTCAAGCACGGGGTGGAGCTGGGCTACACGCCCGAGGACATCAGCGCCGGTGTGGCGCTCAAGGCCGCCGTGGAGGGGCTCCCCGCACCCGGCGTGCTGGCCGACATCCAGGCCGCCATCGACTATGCGAAGCAGGCCGGCAAGGTCGCCATCGTGGGCTATTGCTGGGGCGGCCTGCTCACGTGGCGTGCGGCCTGCCTGCTCAAGGGGCTTAGCGCCGCCGTGCCCTACTACGGTGGTGGCATGACCGCTGCGGCCGAAGCGGCGCGTGTGCCGCAGGTGCCCGTGCTGGTGCATTTCGGCGAGCTGGACCACTCGATCCCCGTCGAGACGGCGCGCGCGTTCGCCAAGGCCCAGCCTGCGGTGGACGTGAAGTTCTACGCCGCGAACCATGGCTTCAATTGCGACCAGCGCGGCGCCTACGATGCCGCCGCGAGTGCGCTGGCGCGCACGCGCACTTTGGCATTCTTCGGCCAGCATCTGGGCTGATCTGCATGCTCCAGCTGCACTACTACCCAAGCACCGCGAGCATGGCGCCGCATATCCTGCTGGAGGAAATCGGAGCGCCGTTCGAACTGGTGCTGGTCGATCGCACGCACAACGTGCACAAGACGCAGCAGTACCTGCAGCTCAATCCGAACGGCCTGATCCCCAGTCTGACGCAAGGCGATCTCGTGCTGTACGAGTCGGCCGCGATCTGCCTGCATCTGTGCGACGGCCACCCGCAGGCCCGGCTGGCCCCGCCCGTGGGCACGCCGCAGCGCGCCCACTTCTACAAGTGGCTGGTGTGGCTGACCAACACCTTGCAGGCCACGCTGATCGTCTACTTCTATCCCGAGCGTTGGGTCAATGCCGGCAACAGTGTGGGCATCGCCGAAGTGCAAGCGCACTCCGCCTCCAGGGTGCGGATCCTGCTGGAGATGCTCGATCGGGAACTGGAGCGTCATGGCGGCCCCTGGCTGCTCGGAGACAGTTACACGGCGCTCGACCCCTACGCGATGATGTTGTGCCGCTGGACCCGCAACTTCGAACAGCCCGCGCGCTCGCGTCCGCAGCTGGGACCGTACCTGCAGCGTGTGCTGAAGCGCCCCGCCGTGCAGCGGGCTTTCGCGACCGAGCAGTTGGCGCCGCCCTGGGTTTAGCCGAGTCGCCGATGAAGTGACGTGTGCATGGGCCCAGCCGCCGCGCCGGGCCGCCCCAAGCAAGGCCAGCCCCCTCGGGGGGCAGCGCAGTACACGCAGTGACAAGCGTGGGGGCCTTATTTCCCGGTGCGCGCGAGGTAGCGTTTGCGCCAGAACACCAGCCCGGTGACGGCGGCCACGGCCAGCATGAATACCACGGTCCACCAGAACGCGGCCTGATGGTGGATCAGCGGCATGAATTCAAAATTCATGCCGAAGAATCCAGTGATCAGATTCAGCGGCAGAAAAATCGCGGTCAGCGCGGTCAGGGTACGCATGATGTCGTTGGTGCGATTGCTCTGCGCGCTGAAGTGCATCTGCAAGGTGGTTTCCGCGGTCTGCTCAAGTCGTTGCACGTGGTGCACGACACGCTCGATGTGTTCCAGCACGTCGCGGCTGCGTACCTTGAGCAGCTCATACTCGCGCTGTAGTGCGGCGCTGGCGGGCGCCGGCCAGTCGTCCAGCACGGCTATCCAGTCCTGGATGGCGCCGCGCTGGTCTTCGCAGATGCCGTCCAGCTGGTGCAGGGCCAGCCGTGCCTCCAGCAGTGCGCTCCAGTTGTTGAAGCGTGTGTGGGGCGCGAGCAGTTCGACCTGCCAGTGGTCGAGCTGGCGCGTCAGTTCACGCCGCAAGTCCAGATAGCCATCGACCATCTGCGCCACGATACGCAGCATCAGGTCGGCGGGACTCGTGGGCAGGCGCAAGGCGCCAGTGCGCGACTCGTTGGAGCCCGCGCTCAGCACCAGCTTGGTGGCGTAGGCGTCGCGGATCGCGCAGTCGGCGGGGTGCACCGTCAGGAGCACCTGGTCGAACACTGCAAACCCGACCGGGCTGGTGTCGATGCGTCGCAGGATGGGAGGGCCGCTGTGCTTGGCGGGTGCAACCAGCGGCTGGCCCGATGGCACCTGACCAGCGCTCGCGTCGCGCGCGGTCAGGCGCCGGAACACCAGCAGGTCGTACTGCGAGGTGTAGTCGTAATTGGACGGCAACTGGCTATTCAGCAGATCGCTGATATGCAAGTCCACCAGTTGCATGCCGCACAGCGCCTGAAGCGTTGCCTGGATCTGCAGCTGGCTGGCCTCGAACTCGCTACGGTCACAGGCGATCCAGAAGTACCCCGCCGCGGGCCGCTGCGCTGGCAAGCCGGTCAGTTCGACGATGCCGGCGCTGCTGATGTTGAAGATGCGCATGTACCCTCCCGACAGCCCGTGCCCGGTCTGGTTTGTTGACGAAATAGGCCTCAAACCATTGTTGAGTATGGGTAAATAGCTATTATTTCCATAGTTTCCGGATTCCGTCAGCGTGCCAGCAGGCGCGCCGCGTCAAGCGCAAAGTACGTCAGCACGCCGTCGGCGCCCGCACGTTTGAAGGCCAGCAGGCTCTCCATCATCACGGCGTCGTGATCGAGCCAGCCGTTCAGGGCGGCGGCCTTGAGCATCGCGTACTCGCCGCTGACCTGGTAGGCAAAGGTCGGCACCTGGAACTCGTCCTTGACGCGCCGCACCACGTCCAGATACGGCATGCCGGGCTTGACCATCACCATGTCGGCGCCCTCGGCAATGTCCAGCGCGACCTCGCGCAGTGCCTCGTTGCTGTTGCCCGGATCCATCTGGTAGGTCTTCTTGTCGGCCTTGCCCAGCGTGGTGGCCGAACCCAGCGCGTCGCGGAACGGGCCGTAAAAGGCGCTCGCGTACTTGGCGCTGTACGCCATGATGCGGGTGTGGATGTGCCCGCGCTGCTCCAGCGCGCGGCGGATCGCGCCGATGCGCCCGTCCATCATGTCGCTGGGTGCCACGATGTCCACGCCGGCATCCGCTTGAGTGAGTGCCTGCTTCACCAGTACCGCAACTGTTTCGTCATTCAGGATGTAACCGTTGCCATCCAGCACGCCGTCCTGCCCGTGGCTGGTGAACGGGTCGAGCGCCACGTCGGTCATCACGCCAAGTTCCGGCAGGCGTTCTTTAAGCTCGCGCACCACGCGTGGCACCAGGCCGTCCGGGTTAAAGGCTTCGCTGCCGTCAGGTGTCTTGAGCTTGGGGTCGATCACCGGGAACAGGGCCAGCGCCGGGATGCCGCGCGCCACGCACTCCTCGGCCAGCGGCAGGAGCAGGTCCAGGCTCAGGCGGTCCACGCCCGGCATGGAGGCCACGGCCTCACGGCGGTTCTTGCCGTCCAGCACAAAGACAGGGTAAATCAGGTCGTGTGTGCTCAGCGCGTGCTCGCGCACAAGGTTGCGCGTGAATGCGTCGCGGCGCAGGCGTCGCGGGCGGCCAATGGGGTAGGGGGCGTAAGGAGTCATGGGCAAAATTGTGCCTGATCCGTATCGTTGACTCGGCAACAGTGCCCTGTAGTGGCCCAAAAGTGCTACAAAAACCCAACACCGTTTGCAGAATGTCACAAATAGTTCGCAGAATTACTTGTAATTGTCGGGTTGCCTTGCTAAATTTCATCCGGGCAGCTTGCTGCTCCCCGCTTTTCCTCCCTGAGCGGGCGCCTCAATGTGTGACAGCAAAAAAGGCTTCCCAACCCGGCCATGGTGCCGGGTTTTTTTTTGCCTGCCGGCCGTCGGCGGGATGCCCGAATCGTGGTTTACCCGGTGGCACTAAACTGTGTCCATGCTCTGGGTCAAATCGCTTCACATCGTCTTTGTCGTCAGCTGGTTTGCCGGCCTGTTTTACCTCCCCCGTATCTTTGTGAATCTCGCCATGGTGGCACCGCAGTCGCTGGCCGAACGTGACCGGCTGCTGCTGATGGCGCGCAAGTTGCTGCGCTTTACCACGCTGCTGGCCATACCGGCCGTGTTGTTCGGCCTGTGTTTGTGGCTGGGCTACGGTATTGGCCGCGGGCCGGGCAATGGCTGGCTGCACGCCAAGCTCGCGCTGGTCTTGCTGGTGATCGGCTACCACGCCATGTGTGCGCACCTGCTGCGCTGCTTCGACGCCAATCGCAGCCGCCGCAGTCATGTCTGGTTTCGCTGGTTCAATGAAATCCCGGTGATCCTGCTGTTGCTCGTGGTCGTGCTGGTCGTGGTCAAGCCATTCTGAGCCAGGCGCCGTGACGCAAAAGACATCGGCCTGGCCACTCGCCCTGAGCTACACGGCACTCATCCTTTACGCCAGCCTGTACCCGTTTTCCGACTGGCGCGACCAGGGCATCGTGCCCTGGTTCTTCCTGACGGCACCGTGGCCCAAGTACTGGACCTGGTTCGACCTGGTCTCGAACGTGCTGGGTTACGCGCCGCTCGGCTTCCTGTATGCGCTCAGCGCGCTGCGCAGCGGCGGGCCATGGCGCAGCGCGCATGCGGTGCTGCTGGCGTCGGTGGCGGCCGGCCTGCTGTCGATGGCGATGGAGACGCTGCAAAGTTACCTGCCGGTGCGGGTGCCCTCGAATGTCGACCTCTCGCTTAATTTTCTGGGCGCCTGGCTGGGTGCGGTGACGGCCTGGTCGCTGGAGAAGCTCGGCGCGATTGATCACTGGAGCCGGATCCGGGCGCGCTGGTTTGTCGAGGATGCGCGAGGCGCGCTGGTGTTGCTGGCCCTGTGGCCGGTGGCGCTGCTGTTTCCCACGCCCGTGCCGCTCGGTCTGGGCCAGGTGATGGAGCGGCTGGAGGCGGCGCTGGCCGACGCGCTGCAGGGCACGCCTTTTCTGGCCTGGCTACCTGTGCGTGAGCTCGAGCTGCAGCCGCTGCTGCCCGTCGAAGGGCTGCTGTGCGCCCTGCTGGGGGTGTTGATCCCGTGCGTGCTGGGGTACTGCGTCATCCGCTCGAAGCGCCGGCGTGCCCTGGTTCTCATGGCAACCCTTGCGCTGGGCATCCTTGCGACGGCGCTGTCAGACGCGCTGAGCTACGGGCCATCGCACGCCTGGGGCTGGTTCAGTCTGCCGGTACAGGTGGGGCTGGCCGCGGCGGTGCCCATCGGGCTGGGCTTGCTGGCCATGCCACGGCGCGCTTGCGCGGCACTGTTGCTGGTGCTGCTGGTGGTGCAGCTGTTCCTGCTCAACCAGGCGACGGCCAGCGCGTATTTTTCGCAAACGCTGCAAACCTGGGAGCAGGGTCGCTTCATCCGCTTTCACGGTGTGATCCAGTGGCTTGGCTGGTTGTGGCCTTATGCCACGCTCATGTATGTGCTGGTGCGCGTTTCGCGGCGCGAGCCTGGCCCCTAAAATGACGGTATGGATCCCATTCCGCCCGTCGCTGCTGCTGCACCGGCTTCGTACTATGAACGCCACATCTTTTTCTGCCTGAACGAGCGCAAGAACGGCGAGAACTGCTGTGCCCAGCATGGTGCACAGCAGGGGTTTGATCGCTGCAAGGCACTCGTCAAGGCCGCTGGCCTGGCCGGTCCGGTCCAGGTGCGCGTAAACAAGTCGGGTTGCCTTGACCGGTGCTCCGCCGGTCCGGTGGCGGTGGTCTATCCCGAGGCGGTTTGGTACAGCTATGTGGACGCGAGCGATATCGACGAAATCGTTGAATCGCACCTCAAGCATGGCGTTGTGGTGGAGCGATTGAGAGTGCCTCCGCATCTCGGGCGTTGAGGCACGCCAGTCTCCGGGCCTCAAGCTTTGCCGGCCTTGAACCCTTATGAATAAATGGCACCTTGCTATTAAAAGAATAATTTCTCAGTGAATTCGCAAACCCGGAAATTTCAACTGGAGGGCGCCGCAGGCGCCATCGAGGCCGTACGCGACGAGCCGGCGTCGGATCAGCCGGCGCGCGGCGTGGCCGTCATCACCCATCCGCACCCTCTGTTCGGCGGCACGATGGACAACAAGGTCGTACAAACGCTGGCGCGTGCCTTTGTTCTGTGTGGCTGGAGCGCGGTGCGTTTCAATTTTCGCGGCGTCGGCGCGAGCGCCGGTGCGCACGACGAAGGCCGCGGCGAGACAGCGGACCTGCTCGCGCTGATCGAACAAGTCGCGCTCACCGGGCCCCTGGCACTGGCCGGCTTTTCCTTTGGCTCGTTCGTTGCCAGCCGTGCCCTGCAGGCTCTGTGGGATACGCGCTTGATTGAAAAGGTCGTGTTCGTCGGTACCGCCGTGGCCCGCTTCGACGTGGCCGAGCTGCCCCTGCCGGCGCACGAACGCAGCCTCATCATTCACGGCGAACAGGACGACACCGTGGCGCTGGCTTCAGTGCTGGATTGGGCGCGGCCCCAGTCACTTCCTGTCACAGTCATTCCGGGGAGCGGCCATTTCTTTCACGGACAATTGCCGCTTCTGAAAAATCTGGTGGTGCGCCATCTTCGGTCGTGAAACTTTGCGGGACCGATTGCGGTCCCACAGCGGCAAATCCGGCTTTCAACTCTTCTACAAACAAAATCCCCTGACCCATGAATCGTTTTACGTCTGCGCTGCGCGCGCTTGTGTCCGCCTCGCTGCTTGCTCCTTTGGCCTTGCTGGCCGCCGCCCCGAAATCCGCCCCCAAGGCCGCTCCCGCGCCGGTGGCCGCGGCCGTGGCCACCGCGCCGTCCTGGTTGCCCCAGCCGCCCGAGGTCGCGGCCCGCACCTACCTGGTGATGGACATGACATCGAACCAGATCCTGGCGCAAAAGGACATCGACGCCCCGGTCGAGCAGGCGTCGCTGACCAAGCTGATGACGGCCTACCTCGTGTTCGACGCACTGCGCACCAAGAAAATCACGCTCACTCAGACCTTCCCGGTCAGTGTGCGCGCCTGGAAGATGCCCGGCTCGCGCATGTTCATCGACCCCAAGATGCAGGTGCCGGTGGACGACTTGATCAAGGGCATGATCGTGCAGTCCGGCAACGACGCCGCCATGGCTCTGGCGGAGGGCGTGGGTGGCACGGAAGAGCACTTCGTGCAGATGATGAACGACCAGGCCAAGGCCCTGGGCATGACGGGGACGAGCTACAAGAACCCTGACGGCCTCACCGAGGCTGGCCATATCACTACGGCGCGCGACCTGGCCACCCTGGCGATGCGCCTGAGGAGCGATTTTCCCGAATATGCGTATTACGACGCGATCAAGAAATACCATTACCCTGGCACGCCGCCCAGCAACGATACCAACCGCAACGGCTTGCTGTTTCGCGACCCCACCGTGGATGGCCTGAAGACCGGCCATACCGAGGCGGCCGGCTACTGCCTCATCGCCACCTCCAAGCGCGACTTTCCCAATGTGGGTAGCCGGCGCGTCATGACGGTGGTGCTGGGCACG
>JBDTCK010000012.1:0-5537 GCA_039923645.1 Rhodoferax sp. | reverse complement strand
CGGCCGCGCGCTGCCACTTGAGACCATCGTTGCGGGTGAAAAAGAGCCCGGCCCCGTCCATGCGCGAATTGCGCTGGTAATTGATGACGTACACCGCGTTGGTGGCGTAGCTGGTCGCCAGGGTGTGGAAATCCGATTCGCCTTCCAGGCCGAGCTTGTGCCAGCTCTTGCCACCATCGCGGCTCTTGATCAAGCCAAAGGGGTTGGTCAACCCCGACGCGGGCGCCGGATGTCCGCTGCTGTACAGGCTGTCGCGCGTGGCCGCGAAACCCATGTAGTCGTGTTGCGGACCGGCTGCCTTCGACCAGTGCCCGCCCTGGTAGAGCGCAAGCCCCTGGTGGCTGGGAATCATCAATTGTTTGCCGTCGGCGCTGAAGGACAGTCCGTGGACATGGGTCAACGTCACGCCGCCGTCGGCGCGGGCGGGCAGGGCCGAGAACGCGGCTAGAGCCAGCGAGATTGCGATAGCGTGGGGTAGGTATTTTTTGAGGAGCATGTTTTTCCTTGGTTCAAAGTTGAAAAATGACGTAGATCGATTCCATGGCAGGAAGAGCGGCGTTGTCCTGGCGTTGTCACTCCTTCAGCAGCGTTTCGATGTCGGCCGCGATCGCAGCGACGTTCCTTTGCCCGCCGACAAACAGGCGCAGGCGGCCCTGCGGATCGAAGATGAGGACGCCGCCGCTGTGATCGACCGTGTAGTTGCCCTGCGCGTCGGCCGGCTGGGCGTGGTAGAAAATCTTGAAGTCCTTGGCCAGCGCCGCGGTTGTCCCCTCGTCGGCGTAGAGGCCCAGGAAATTCGGGTAAAAGGCGGGAACGAATTGGGCCAGCACCTTCGGCGTGTCGCGCCGGGGGTCGACGGTGACGAACAGACCCTGAACGCGTTTACCGTCCTTGCCCAGTTGCCGGACCACCGCGGCCATGTCGGTCAGCGTCGTCGGGCACATGTCCGGGCAGTGGATGTAGCCGAAGTACAGCATCACCGCCTTACCCTTGAAGTCGGCCAGGCGCCTGGGCACGCCGTTGTGATCGGTCAGCTGAAAGTCGCGCCCCCATGGCACTCCGGTAATGTCGGTGGACGTGAACGGGGAGGCGGACGTGGTAGCCGAGCTGCTGGTGCGATCGCCGCAGCCGGCCAGCAGCAGCACCAGCGCCAGCGCCGTGGTCCGAAGAACTCGTGCGCTCATGGCTCAGCTCCCGGCGGGCGGCGTGGCGCGCACTGGCGCGTCAACGCGCGCCACGCTTGCGCGCCCGCTTGCGTCGACCAGCGTGAGGCTCAGCGTAACGTGGTCACCGGGCCGTAGCGGCTTCTTCAGCCGCAGCATCATCAAGTGGTGGGCGCCGCCCGGCTGCAGCCGCACGGCCTGGCCTGCCGGCAACGGCAGACGGTCCCGTTCGCGCATTTTCATGACGCCAGCGTCCATCGCCATGTCATGCACCTGGACCACCTCCGCCGCATCGCTGCGCACGCCGATCAGCGTGGCACCCTTGGTGCTGGTGAGCGTCAGGTAGACGGCCGCCACGTCCTGCCCTGGCATGGTCGGGCGGGCCCACGCTTCACCGGCGACGAAATCCGCCGCCGCGGACGCTGACACGGGTACCTGGCCGGTGCGGGAGTTCGCCCCCAGTTGGCTGCGGATCTGCTCGACGAGCTTCGGGTCGTCCCACACGGCCGGCCCGAGCTTGCGGGCGATCTCGCGACCCTGGCGATCGATGAGCAGGGTGAGCGGCACCACGTTCACGCCTACCGCCGAGGCGGTCTCGCGGAATTGGTCCGTGTAGGGATGCAGTCGCTGGATGCCGATCTGGCGGAAGAAGTCCTGCACTACTGGCGCGCCACCCTGGTCGATGGACAGCGCGACGACCTCAAAGTCCGGCCCGCCCAGCGTGGCCTGCAGGCGGTCGAGCGTGGGCATTTCCTCGCGGCACGGTGTGCACCAGGTGGCCCACACGTTAAGCAGCACGAGCTTGCCGCGGAAAGCGGCCAGACTGGTCGGCGCGCCGGCGCCATCGGCGAAGCGCAGCGGCGGCAGACTGCGCGGCTCGGGATGCAGCATCAGGCTGGTCGACGCGGCTTGCGTTGCTGCCGAGCCCGGGGGCCGGGCAGGATCAGCGGCCCCGGTAATATTCAGTCGATTCATCAGCCAGGCGGCGGTGGAGAGAACCGCCGCGGCGGCGAGGACGTACGAGGCCCATCTCGCTGCCTTGGCGCGCGGTCGCGCGGGCTTCGCATCGGCCGTGGCCGCGGTCTCAAGGTGGGGCGTATCTTTGGCCTTCACAGGCACTCCTTGCGTATGAACGCTGATATTTCTTCCGGGCGCGAGAAGATCACCGCGGCCCGGTCGCCCTGCATGCCGCTGCCCGCGATCACGGGCTTGCCGGCCAACGGGCCGCTGGCGCTGCCGTCGGTCTTGAAGCGCAGGTTGAACTCCCAGAACAGATGGCTCTTGCGGTCACTGGTTGTGACTCGGTAGGTGTCGCCGCAGTAGCGAATCGCCGTCACCTGCGCCGCGGGTTCGGCCAGCTTGAGGTTGGGCAAGCGGCGATCCGGCACTGCGACGCGTCCCAGGGAGGCCGCCTGCAGATAAGTCAGCAGATCGGCGCGGGCAGCAGCGTCCGCAATGCCGCCGAAGGCCATCTCGTTGCCCGGAATCAGCGCCTGCGGATTCTTCAGCCAGGCGTCGAGACTCTTCGAATCCCACACGACTCCCGAGGCCTTGAGGGCGTCGGAATAGCGGGCAAACCCTTCAGCCGAACCAGCCTTGCGCCCCCACACTCCCGCCAGACTCGGACCCGTCATGTGGCGCCCGGGTACGAACGAATGGCACGCCATGCAGGCGCGCGCGGCGCGCGCGCCACACTCGATGTCCCCCGCAGCATGCACGCGTCCACCAAATAGGAGCAGGGTCACGATCACGAGGCCGGCGAAGATGCGTCTCGAGTGGCGGCATGCCAGGTTCCTCGATTTTGCTGTGTCTGACATGGCTGTTCTGACTCAATGGCGCAAAGACATGGGTACCGGCCGCGTGCGCCGGCATGCGCAAGACCGAGGACTCTGGCTATGCCTCGTCACGGCCGGCCCCCAATGGCCCAGGTGCGGGGTGTGTGTTGTCGGGTTTCGCGCCGTCATCCTTCTTGCTTGCGTTCATGGTTCCCATCATCAGGAGCATCGCCACGGGACAGATCAGCGCCAGCAGAATGGGCGCGCTGGCCAGGATGAGCGCATGGGCCGCAGGGAACGTGAAGTACGCCACCGCGAGAGCAAGCCCCGAGCCGGCCGCTGTTTTCAGCAATACTTTCGAGTCGCATTTCATGGTTGAATCCTTTGAGGTTGAGACATCACCCTGACGGTGAACTGAACCTGCCCCCATGCCGCATTCACCGTATGGCCGCATCTTGGGAGATGCGTCGTTGGGAGCGGCCCGCTGCAGTCACCGTGCCTCGATCAAGGACAGAGGTTCTGCGGCCCACGTCGGGGCAGAGCGACGTGAACCAGCGGCGCAGTAGCGGCTAGGAAGCTGTAGGGGTCAAATG
The DNA here is from genome assembly GCA_039923645.1 of Rhodoferax sp. Taxonomy (GTDB): domain Bacteria; phylum Pseudomonadota; class Gammaproteobacteria; order Burkholderiales; family Burkholderiaceae_C; genus Rhodoferax_A. Next base: position 2,006 of record JBDTCK010000012.1, on the reverse strand, counting down.
CGAAAACAGCAGTTGCGCACGGCCAGGGGGGGAGCCGTGGTGCGCCTGAGAAGCGGCGCCTGCAGGAGGGCACCCAAAGGTGCAGGGACAATACGGGGTAGCGGCGCGCCGATTCCGAACTCGGCCGGGCTCGCCAATCCTGGCACCTGGTATTTGTCGGCGCTCTGTGGGTCGCCCTGGCAGTGGGTATGGCACAAGCTGGGCAGCCCATCGTCCATCGACACGGCCATGGATTCGGCGCGCGGCATGTCAGTTTGCACCATCGCAGCCAACTCAACCGCCTTGATCGCCGCCGTGGGACCGCCAGGGCAGGAGTAGCCAGCGACTGCGAACTGCAGGAACAGCAGGCTCATCAGTGCCAATAGCACTGTGGCGAGACGGTTGCGGCGGTTCCAGGTCATGGAGATATGGTTTGGCTGCTTTGTGACGGGTTGACACGGTGGCTCTCGAAGTCCAACTCATACGACACGATTCTTGGAGAAAAGTTCTTTGAGGGGCCCGGTCAAGCGCGGTAGGCGTCCACATTCAGTATAGTTCAGCCTGACGCTATGCATGGATGAGGACGGTCGCTTTGCTTCATTGTGGCAACAATCGGGCACATCGCCCCGAGCGGAGTCGCCACGTCAGCCAGATTGAACGCAGGCCAGTGGACAGCTTACCAATGGAAGTCGAGAAAATCGATGACTTACCCACGAAGGATGCGATCCGCCACGTTACCGAGTGCGCCGCCGAGAATCAGGCAATAGCCAACGGCTTCGATTCGCGGTAGACCCTGACGAAGCATCCGTACCAACCAGGTCGACACACCGAGCGCAAGTATGATGAAGAAGTAACGTTGCCAGCCGCTGGCGCCAGCCAACATGTTGAAAGTCGCGCCGCTGTTCCTTGCATGCGTGAGACTGAAGAACGGGGTAATGGGTACTTGCTCCCCATAGGTAAAGGTGTGGGCAATAGCGAATTTTGCGGATTGATCTGCAATGACGATGGCTGTAGCCAAGCCATACCAGCGTGAGGCTGTCCAGCGTACCGTTGCCGTTGCCGCCAGGATTGAGGTTGCCCCTGTAAAACGTAGTTCTTAGCTCTTGGCGGTTTCAAGACCGAAGTGCAACAGCTGAGTTATTGAACTGAGGCGGGAAGTTGATGAGAGTTGGCCAGGGTCTGAGCGAAAACTTCCAGGGGCGTGTGCCAGTTGTGGGTGGCGCGAGGCCGGTTGTTCATGCTGTCGGCAATGCGGTCGAGTTCGTCCTGGCTGAACACGCTGAGATCTGTACCCTTGGGCAGGTACTGCCGCAGCAGTCCGTTGGTGTTCTCGCAGGTGCCCCGTTGCCAGGGGCTGTGCGGGTCGCAGAAGTAGACCTTGACGCCGGTTTGGGCCGTCAGGTCCGCGTGGCGCGACATCTCCTTGCCCTGGTCGTAGGTCAGGCTCTGGCGCATCGGCTCGACAATCGAATTGAGCTTGGCAGAAAAGCCCGCCAGCGCCGAGGCGGCCGTAGCGTCGTCCATCCTGGCCAGCAGCACCAGACGGCTACTGCGCTCCACCAGCACGCCCACCGAGGACTTGTTACCGGCGCCCAAGATGGAAGTCACCTTCCCAGTGGCCGGGCATCACGCGATCCTCGACCTCTGGTGGCCGCACATGGATGCTGACCATCTCGGGGATCTGGCCTCTGCGGTCCGTACCTCGCGTGCGCGGCATGCGGGTGCTGCGCCCTTGGCGCAGGCAGCTGACGAGCTGACGGCGCAGTTCGCCTCTGGGCTGGGCATAGATCGCGTTGTAGATGGTCTCGTGGGACACGTGGCGCTCGGGCTCGTCGGGGAACACCCGCTTGAGAGTACTCGCGATCTGCTGGGGCGACCACCTCCAGTTGAGCAAGGTGAGCACCACGCGTCATGCAACGCTGTTGACGTCAAGCTTGAGTGCAGGACGCGCCGCCTGGCGACGCCCATCGCAAGCGCTGTGTTGCGCCCAAACTCACGGCTGGTCGTCGAAGGCGACCCCTCCAGCA
>JBDTCK010000011.1:0-16618 GCA_039923645.1 Rhodoferax sp. | reverse complement strand
ACAGCGAGATGCCCTTGCTGCCCTGCGGCGCATCGGGCAACCGGGCCAGCACCAGGTGAATGATGTTGCTCACCATGTCGTGCTCGCCGGCACTGATGAATATCTTGTTGCCGGTGATCCTGTAGCTGCCATCAGGCTGCGGCTCGGCCTTGGTGCGTAAGAGCCCGAGGTCGGTACCGCAATGCGCCTCTGTCAGGCACATCGTGCCGGTCCATTCGCCGCTGGTCAGCTTGGGCAGGTAGGTCTGCTTTTGGGCATCGGTACCGTGCGTGCTCAGGCACTCGTAGGCACCGTGCGTCAAGCCCGGGTACATGGTCCAGGCCTGGTTGGCACTGTTCAGCATTTCGTACAGGCACTGGTTCACCACGATCGGCAAGCCCTGGCCACCATAGGCCGGATCGCCGCTGAGCGCGGGCCAGCCGCCTTCCACATATTTTGCGTAGGCCTCCTTGAAACCCTTGGGCGTGGCGACCTCATGGGTCTGCTGGTCCAGCACGCAGCCCTCGGTATCGCCGCTGATATTCAGCGGGAACGTGACCTCCTTGGCAAACTTGCCCGCCTCTTCCAGAATCGCGCCGATGGTGTCCACGTCGACATCAGCGTGCGCCGGCATGGTCTTGTATTCATCGGTGACCTTGAGCAATTCATGCATAACGAAGTGCATGTCGCGCAGGGGCGGCGTGTAGGTTGGCATGGGGGTTACTCCTTGATGCTGGGGGTGGATTGAATGGATTTGGCGGATCGGCGCACGGGCCAGGCCGCTGCGTCGTTGCCGTAGCGTTCCAGGATGTGATCGAAGCCGGTGTGGGCGCGCGTGATCGAGCCCGGGCTTTTCAGGAAGCGCGCCTCGTAGTGCAACGCCAGGATGAGGCCGTGAATCTCGAACGCCATCTGCTGCGCGTCAGCATCAAGGCGCAAATGGCCTTCTTCCCTGGCCTGCACCACGGTGCGGTGCATGGCCGCGAGCCAGGTTCCGACCGAACTGGCTAGTGCGTCGCGTACCGGGCCAGGCCGGTCGTCGAACTCGACCGCACCGCTGATGTACAGGCAACCCGAGTCGATTTCGGCCGAGGTGCGCTTCATCCAGTTGGCGAACAGTGCGCGCAAGCGCGGCAGTCCGCGCGGCTCACGCAGGGCAGGATGGAACACTTCATCCTCAAAGCGGTCGTGGTACTCACGGATCACCGAAATCTGCAGTTCCTCGCGCGAGCCGAAATGGGCGAACACGCCCGACTTGCTCATGTGCATGACTTCGGCCAGCGCGCCGATGGACAGGCCCTCCAGCCCAATCTGGGTGGCCAGGCCCAGCGCGGCATCAACAATGGCGGCCTTGGTCTGCTGACCCTTGTGCGGCGCATGACCGTCCTGGCTGGCGGGTGGACGGCTCTTGCGCGGAACTGGGAGGACGATCTTGCGGGGTTGTACGGTAACGGGCATGAAATCCAGAAAATAAAACGAACGATCGTTCTATTTTGCAGGATTTTTCAAGACTTCGGAAACAAAAGACCCGGCAACAAGGCGGGGCTTTCTAATAACGCACGGTCGAAAGCGACCAAAACCGCCCCCACCTGCACGATGAAGCGGCGGCGTTGGGCCGTATCGCCAGGCTTCCGGCCAACGCGTAGCGCTTCACGCCCCGACGCCAGGAAATGGTGGGGCGCCCGCAGTTACGGATCACGAAGGTCAGCAAACGGCGGAACCAGCGCACATAGTCCACCATCGGATTCTGTTCCGTCTCCACCCCGCCATAGGTGAACACGTTGGTAACCTCCAGGCTTTTCACGGTCCAGAAAGCCAGCGGCCGCTGCAGCACCAGGATACCGAGGAACAGCGCCACGGCCCCCGCGCCGTGTCGACACCGCCATGGGTGGGCTTCTCAGGTTTGCGCGTCCCGCCGTGCAGGCTCCCGGCTATATGGCGTCGGTCATGTCAAAAAATGTGCCCGATACGTCACGGGGACAGGCAGAACGACTCACTCATATCGCAGTCCCTGCGCCATCAATTCCGGCGTCCCGATCACCTCGTTGAGTCCGTTGAAGTCCAGCATCCGGTCGCGCCATGGTTGCGTCGTGCGGTGCGTGTGCAGGCTCGCGTAGTAGCCCTGCAACGTGTGCACCACCGCACGGGCCGTGCCGCCCGGGAAGATCGCGATGCGGAAGCCGTGCGCCTGCAGCGCGTCGGCATCCTGCACAGGGGTCTTGCCGCCTTCGACCATGTTCGCCAGTAGCGGCACGCGGCGGGCGAAGCGCTGGCAGGCTAAGTCCATCTGTTCGGGCGAACGCAGCGCTTCGATGAAGAGGGCATCGACGCCGGCTTCCAGGTACGCCTCCGCGCGATCGAGTGCAGCCTCGAGCCCTTCGACCGCGACCGCGTCGGTGCGCGCGAGGATCAAGGTCTGCTCCGAGACGCGCGCATCGAGCGCCGCCTTGAGCTTGCCAACCATCTCGCGCGCCGGCACCACGGTCTTGCCGTCGAGATGGCCGCAGCGCTTCGGAAAACCCTGATCCTCTATCTGCACCATCGCGGCGCCCGCGCGCTCGAACCCGCGCACGGTTCGCTGCGTATTGAGCGCGTTGCCGAAGCCGGTGTCGGCATCGACGATCACCGGCACGCTCACGCGCTCGGTGATGCGCGTCAGCGTGTCTTCCACTTCGGTGAAGGTGGTGAGCCCGATGTCGGAGCGCGCTAGCCGCGTGTAGGCGATCGACGCGCCCGACAGGTACAGCGCCTCAAAGCCCGCCTGCTCCGCGACCAGCGCGCTAAGCGCGTCGTATACGCCGGGCGCCAGCACGACGTCGGTGCACGCAAGGCGTGACTTGAATGTTTCATGGGCCATTGTGTTTGCTCCTTGCCTCAGCCAGCGCCGCGGCGGTGCGCGCTGCGATGTAGCCACCGGCGACGGCACTCAAGAGACCGTTGCCCGACAGGTAGCCCCAGACCTGATCACCCGAGACACCACCCGCCGCACCGCCGGCGGCCAGCAGGTTGGGCAACGGCGTGCCGTCCTGCCGCAGCACGCGCGTGTCGGGCGCGATGTCGAGGCCACCTTGGGTGTGGAACAGCGCACCCGTGACCTTGACCGCGAAATACGGCGCGGTCAGCGCGCGCCGGAAAACGCGGGCATCGGCTTGAGGCGCCCCGCCTTGCAGCCCATCAAGGGTCGACTGCAGCGTCGCCACTTCGCAGTCAATGCACGCCGCGAGATCGGCCACGCCAACGCAGCGCCTGAGCGCGCCGGCCGACTCGGCCTCGCAAAAGTCAGGGAAGCCGCGCGCCAGTTCGAGCAGCGGCGCATCGAACACATTCCAGGCTACGGCGCCCGGCTGGGCCAGCACGTGCACAGCCGCTTCGGAATAGCCCTGCGTCTCGTCGTGAAAGCGCCGGCCCTCGCGGTTGACCTGAATGCCACCTTCCATCATCACCGCCCACGACATCAGCGCACCCTGCGGGGTGACCCAGGACCCGTGCCCCTGGTAGCCGCCGAGGTCGCGCAGCCGCGCGTCGAGCGCTTCACCCCAGAGGATGGCGCTGCCGTCGTTGCCGACGTGGCCGCCGAAAGCCGCGTCGACCATCTCGGGCAGCAGCGAGCGCACCATGTCCGCGTTGCCGCCAAAGCCATTGCAGGCCAGCAGCAGCGCATCGCAGCCCAGGGTTTCTTCCCGTCCGTCAGGGCGGCGGTAGCCGATGCCGATCACATCGTCGGTGTCGTTCAGCCACAGCGTGTCGACCAGCGCCTGCGTCAGTACCGGGACGCCCGCGGCTTCGATCGCCGCCAGCAGCCTCGCCATCAGCGCCGCGCCCGTCTTCTGCGGTAGCGCATGCATCCGGTGAAAGCTGTGTCCTGGATAGAGGAAGTGGTCGAGCACGATCCAGTCGAACCCGTGCCGCGCCTGCAGCGCGTCGAGAGCGGGGCCGACGGCCTCGGCGTAGGCCTGCACCAACGCGGGCGCCGCGCGGCCATGCGCCTTGGCCTGGATGTCGGCCGCAAAGCGCGCGGGGCTGTCGCCTTCGATGCCTTGCTTGCGCTGCGCGCGCGTGCCCGATGCCGGAATGAAGCCCGAGGACAGCGCGGTCGATCCGCTCGGCGCGGTATCGCGTTCGAGCAGCACGCATTCGATGCCGGCGTCGTGCAGCATTAGCGCCGCAATAAGCCCACAGGCGCCGGCGCCGACAATCGCCACGGCGGTGTGCATGTCGCCTTCGATCCGTTCGGCGCGCCGGACACGGCGCACTGGTCCTTCGAGGGAAACCGTCATGCGAGCAACTGCACAAACGCTGCGCAGTCCGTTACCTCGGCCACGTTTCGCATGTCCGCCAGGGACGCTTGGTGCCGCTCCTCGCCGAAAGCTGCGCAGCCATCGGCGAGTACGAGCGTGCGGTAGTCGCGCATGTGGGCATCGCGTACCGTGCTCGCAACACCGCCATTGGTGACGATCCCGCAGACCGCTACGGTGTCGATGCCTGCACGCCTCAGCACCCAGTCGAGCTGGGTGTTGAAAAAGGCCGAGTAGGCGACCTTGCTGACCGCGACGTCGATCAGACCGGCCAGCGCATCGACGTTCGCCTGGCCCCAGCTGCCGGGTGCAAAGTCGCCTTTCTTGAGGTAAGGACGCAGCGCCTTCAGGTGCGGCGATACCATAGGTTCGCCGGCCGCATCGGGCCACAGTGTGAACTGACTCGCTGCCACCAGGCCGCCCCCGGCTTTGATTGCGCGCGCCACTGCTACCGCGCGCTCGGGCAGCAGTAACGCGGGGGGGTTGCTGTCGCCGCCGCGGGCATAGGCGCCCCTGGCGTCGAGAAAATCGTTCTGCAGGTCGATCACGAGCAGCGCTGTGGTCGACCCACGGACCGACGTGATGCCGCTCATGACGGCCTCACGAGCAGGTTGCCGTGCGCATCGACCTCGGCACGGAAGCCAGGTTCGAGCCATACGGTCGTATCGGCCTGTTCGAGGATCGCCGGTCCGTTAACGCGCGCGCCGACCGGCAGTTCAAGCCGCGCATAGCGTTGCGCGTCGCGCCATTGGCCGTCGTGGAACACCCGCTGCCTCCCCAGCGGCGTGACGCTACCCTCGCCTTCGGGCGCCAGCACCGCAAGATCGAACTTGGGTCGCACGCCAATGCGTGCATAGCGCAGGTTCATCACGCGGATGCCAATGCCGCCGAGCACGCGGCCGAAGGCTGCGGTGTAGCTGGCGTCGAAGGCTGTGCGGATGGCAGCGCGCGTCAACGCCTGCGCGCTGGCGGGCGGCAGTGTCACCGCCAGCGTGTGCGTTTGGCCCGCATAGAGCATGTCGAGTGCGACCACCTCACGCACCTCGTCGAAGCGCACGCCCGACGAGTCGAGCCGCTGCTGGCAGGCCTCGGCCAGTTTGTCGATACGCTGGCGCAGCTGCGCGACGTCGAGCTCGTCGAGCGGCCGATTCAGGGTCTGCACCGCGTCGTGCCGCATGTCGGCGATCACGCAGCCCAGCGCCGACGTCACGCCAGGGTAGCGCGGCACGATGCCGGTGGCGACGCCGACCTCGCGCATCATCGCGCAGACATGCAGCGCGCCGCCGCCGCCGAAAGGCATGTACGCGAAGCGGCGCGGATCGTGGCCGCGCTCGATCGACACGAGGCGGATCGCGCCGGCCATGCGTGCATTCGCGACCGTGAGGATCGCTTCCGCCGCCTGGTAGATGTCGAGCCCCAGCGGCTTCGCGACGTGCATATCGATCGCTTCGAAGGACTTACCGGCATCCAGCGCCGCCAGCAGGCCGCCGCCCAGCGGCCGATCGGCGGCGATGCGGCCGAGCAGCACGTTGGCATCGGTCACCGTCGGGCGCATGTTGCCGCGGCCGTAGCAGGCCGGACCGGGATCGCTGCCGGCCGACTCCGGGCCCACCTGCAGCATGCCACTGGCATCGACCGAGGCGATCGAGCCGCCGCCGGCGCCGATCGTCTCGATCTGGATCATTGGCGAGCGGATCACCATACCAAACTCGATTGCCGTCTGAGCGGCCAGCGCGGCCTCGCCGTTGGCGACCAGCGAGACATCGAACGAAGTGCCGCCCATATCTCCGGTGATCGCGTTTGGAAAGCCCGCCGCGCGCGCGATGGCCGCACAGGCGATTACACCCGCCGCCGGTCCCGAAAGCGCGGTGCGCACCGGCAGGTCGCTCGCAGTCTGCCGCGACATCACGCCGCCGTTGCTCTGCACCACCAGCAGTTCGCCGTCGAAGCCCTGGCCGTGCAGATCCGACTCCAGGCGTTCGAGGTAGCTGCCAACCACTGGCTGCAGCGCCGCATTGAGCGTGGCGGTCGAGCAGCGCTCGAACTCGCGGATCTCGGGGAGCACCTCGCAGGCCGAAGTGACATAGGCGTTCGGCCAAAGCTCGCGCACGGCGGCGACCGCAAGCCGCTCGTTCTCGGGGTTCGCATAAGTATTGATGAAGAACACGCAAACCGCCTCGCAGCCGGCCTCTAGCAGCGCACGTGCCTGTACGCGCACCTGGTCGAGATCGACCGGCGTGTGCAGCGTGCCGTCGGCAAGCACGCGCTCGTCAACCTCGCGCCTGAGGTCGCGCGGCACCACCGGCACGAAGCTGCCGCGCAGGCCCCACGTCTGGGGCCGGTCGCGGCGGCGCATCTCGAGCACGTCGCGAAAGCCCCGCGTGGTGATGATGCCTGTGCGAGCCACCTTGCGTTCGAGCAGCGCGTTAGTGCCGACCGTGGTGCCATGCACGATGGTCGCGATGGCCGCAGCCGAATCGGCCACCCGGGCCACGCCGTTCATGAAACCGCGCGCTTCCTCGCCACGCGTGGACGGCACCTTGACGATGCGCGCCGTGCCCTGGGCCTCGTCGAGCACAAAGAGGTCGGTGAAGGTGCCCCCGACGTCGACGCCGACGACCAGGTGGCGCGCGCCCTTGCTTGTGTTCGCTGCAGTCATCACGTGGCCTTCGTTTCCGTTGCTTCGCCGTTGCTTACATAACCCATGGCCTGATCCTGCGCGCGCTTCTCGCGGGCGCGGTTCGAAGGCGCGCCCCAGCCGCCGCCGCCCGGCGTCTCGAGCCGCACGCGCTCGCCCTGCGCGAGCCGGATACCGTGCATCTTTGAAATCATCGGTGGTGTATGCCAGGCGCCGTTGTTCTCGTACCTGAAGACGTTAACCGCGCCCGAACCACCACCCACAATGCCCTTGGGCGGAGAACTGCCGCGCTCGCCGAAGATGTAGACCTCGGCGTCCTTCTCGAGCAACTCGATTTCGTAGACGGCGCCCAGGCCGCCGCGAAACTGGCCATCGCCACCGGAGTCCGGCCGCAGCGACCATTCGGTGAAGCGCACCGGGTAGGCGGCTTCGAGAATCTCGAGCGGCGGGATCGTGGCCGTGGAAATCGGTGCGTTGGCGTGCGAGAGTCCGTCGCCACCCGAATGGCCACCGTGGCCGCCGCCGAAGAAGCTGAACATTACCCAGCGCTGGCCTTTGCGCGAACCGTCGCTGCGGTGGCCGGCGATCGACAACGCGTTGATGGTGCCGTAGGCTTGCGCGACAGCACGCATCGGGTCGGCCTGCGCGGTGGCGCTGAAGATCACGTCGATCATCCGCAGGATGGTCTCGGTGTAGCCGCCGACGGGCCTTGGGCGCTCGGCGCTGATCACCAGCTTGTCCGGGATCAGGAAGTCAACCGCATCGAGCACCCCGGCGTTGGCCGGCACGTCGGGAAATACATGCTTGAGCGCCACGTAGCAAGCCGCGATCGCGGTGGCGCGCGAGATATTGACGGGCCCCGCGCATTGCGGCGAGGTACGCGAGAAGTCGAGCAGCAGGCGGTCACCGGCCACCGTCATGTCGAGCGCAATGGTCAGCGGTTCGTTGACGATGCCATCGTTGTCGAGAACGTCTTCGAAGCTGTAACTGCCATCGGGCAGCGAGGCGATGTGCGATCGCATGAGCCGCAGCGCGCGGCGGCGCAACTCCCCCATGGCCTGCAGCACCAACGCATCGCCGTACTCGTCGAGCAGGCCGTGCAGCCTTCTCGCGCCCAGTTCGAGCGCGGCGAGCTGACCGTTAAGGTCACCCCAGAGGCTTTCGGGCAGCCGCGTGTTGGCGCGAAGGATTGCCAGCACATCGGGGTCGAGCACGCCGTCACGCACGATGCGCACGGGCGGGATCTGCACCGCTTCCTGCCAGCATTCGGTGGCCGCCGGGTTGTAGTTGCCGGGCACCGCGCCGCCGACGTCGTGCCAGTGCGCGGCCGAGGCCATGTAGCAATAGAGCCTGCCGTTGCGGAAGAAAGGGCTCACCAGCTTGAAGTCGTTCGCGTGCGTGCCCCCATCGTAGGGGTCGTTGCTGATCCAGATGTCACCGTCCTTCATGCCGCCGCGCGGCGCGGCGGCGGCAGCGGTGGCGCGCACCGCGAAGGCCATCGCGCCGACGAACACCGGCAGGCCCGACTTGCCCTGCACCAGCGTGTCGCCGCTCTCCGCGTCATAGAGGCCGTGGCAGGCGTCATGGGCTTCGGCGATGATCGGATTGAAGGCGCTTCGGTACAGCGTGGCGTCCATCTCGTCGGCCACCTGTTCGAGGCGGCCGCGCAGCACGGCCAGGGTGACCGGGTCCATCGGCGTGGTGAGCGGATCGTTCATGGTTGGGTTCTTTCTTTGCCGAAGCGCCGGCCGAGTTGCTTCATCAGTCCACCGGCGTGGACCATGTCCATCATGAAATCGGGCACAGGCTCGCACGCCAGCGTCCTGCCATCGGGGGCGAGCACCGAAGGGCGGGTGACGTCGAGCGTCACGCGGTCTCCGTCCTGCAGCAATTCGGCTTGCGCGCAGGTGAGCAGCAGCAGACCGAGGTTGAAGGCATTGCGGAAATAGAGGCCGCCGTACGAAGGCGCGATCACCGCGGCAACGCCGAGCTGCACCAGCACGGCGGCCGCCTGCTCGCGCGACGAGCCGATGCCGAAATTGGGGCCGGCCACGATAACGTCGCCCGCGCGCACCTCGCGCGCGAATTCGGGCCTGACGGATTCGAGGCAATAACCTGCGATGGTCTCGATGCCGTGCTTCATCGCATGGCCCGGTGCGAGCACGTCGGTGTCGATGTCGGCCCCGAGGCGCCAGACGCGATGGGTCGTTCGTTCAGCATTCATTTCAGTACTTCGCGCGGATCGGTCACGCAGCCGCGAAGTGCGGCGGCGGCTACGGTGTACGGCGAGCCCAGGTACACCTGCGCTGAGGCCGAGCCCATGCGGCCCCTGAAATTGCGCGCGGTAGTCGAAATCACCGTGATGTCGTCGCCCATCGGATCGCCGTATCCCGCGCAGGCACCGCAGGCGGTAGGAAACAACTCGGCACCGGCGTCGAGCAGCGATTGCAGCACGCCTTCGTCGCGAGCTCGCTCCTGGTCCTGCAGGCTCGCCGGCGCGACGATCAGGCGCACGCCCGCCGGCACCTTGTGCCCACGCAGCACCTGCGCGGCGGCGCGCAGGTCGTCAAGCTTGGCGCCGGTGCAGGCGCCGATATAGGCGACGTCGATCGGCGTGCCGACATAGCGGCTCACGCCGTGCGCGTTGGCAGGGCTGTGCGGCGCCGCGACATAGGGTTCGAGCTGCGAGGCATCGAAGCAATGGCGCGTCAGTTCGGCGCCCTCGTCGGTGAACCAGGGTGCGGTGTCTACCGTTGGCACCCCAGCGTCGGCAAGGAAGGCCGCGGTGGTCGCGTCGGGCGCGATCAGCCCGACCTGCGAGCCCAGCTCGGCGCTCATGTTCGACAGTGTCATGCGTTCCTGCATCGAAAGCGCCATCACCGCCGGCCCGCAGAACTCTACCGCCTGGTAGCGCCCGCCGTTCATGCCGAAGCGCGACAGCATGTGCAGCATCATGTCCTTGGCGGTGACGCCGGCGGGCAACCGGCCGTCCCACCACATGCGGATCGTCTCGGGCACGCGAAGCCAGATCTCGCCGCTGACGACCACGCCGAGCATCTCGGTGCTGCCGACGCCGAACATGTAGGCGCCGAAGGCGCCGCCGGTGGGCGAATGCGAATCGCCGCCCACGCACAACATGCCCGGCCGGATATGGCCGTGTTGCGGCACCACCACGTGACAGATGCCCTCACTGTCGTAGACATGCGGCAGCCGCTGGTCGCGGGCCCAGTCGCGCGCGATGCGCACGATGCGGCGGGAGTCGTCGTCGCGCTCGGGCACGTAGTGGTCCATCACCAGCACGATGCGCGAGCGGTCCCAGATCTGAGCGCCGAGTTCTTCCAGCATCGGCTGCAGCCGGCGCGGGCCCGAGGAGTCGTGGAACATCGCGAGGTCGACCTTGCAGGTGACGATGTCACCGACGGCAACGCGCTCGCGACCACAAGCACGCGCGATGAGCTTCTGCGCCAGCGTCTGCGGCGCGACAGGGAGGGCAGAGTGGGACGCGGTCATTCCGGCTGCGCTCCCGAGTGTTTGACCACCTGCGCCCTATGCTTGATCTCGCTCTGGACGAAGGGGCCCAATTGCCCACGCGCGTTGCCGACTTGCGCCTGCGCGGCGCCCGCCAGCGCGATCATGGATGTAATCAGGATGTCTCTTCGTTTCATGGAATTTCTCCTCGGGCTCACAGGCCCAGATAGGCGCGGCGCAATTCGTCGCTGCCGAGCAGATCGTTCGGCGCGCCCGAGAAGCGCACGGCGCCGTTCTCCAGCACATAGGCGCGGTCCGCGATCTCCAGGGACTGGCCGACGTTCTGTTCCACCAGCAGCACCGCGAGTCCACCGTCGCGCAGTTGCCGGATGAGCGTGAACATCTCCTCCACCAGCAACGGCGAAAGGCCGAGCGACGGCTCGTCGAGGATCAGCAGCACCGGCTCGGCCATCAGCCCGCGGCCGATAGCGAGCATCTGCTGCTCGCCGCCGCTCATAGTGCCGGCGTTCTGCGTCAGGCGTTCCTGCAGGCGAGGAAAGATCGCCAGCACACGTTCAAGGTTCTGTGCACGGCGCACACGGCCGCGCGTGAAGGCACCGAGCTCGAGGTTCTCGCGCACATTCAGGTTGGGGAAGATGCGCCGCCCTTCGGGCACCTGGATCAGCCCGGCCTGCACCACCGCGCGGTAGTGCGCGTGGCTGAGGTCGCGGCCGTCGAACATCACGCGTCCGGCCGTGGCCGGCACGAGGCCGCAGACGATGTTGTTCAGCGTGGACTTGCCGGCCCCGTTGCTACCCAGCAGCGCGACGATCTCGCCCGCGTTCACCTGCAGATCCACGCCGTGCAGCACCTCCACGCGACCGTAGCCTCCGCGCAGACCGGTGATGTCGAGAAGCGGGCTCATCGCGCAAGCCTCGCCGTAGCACCTGGGCCGAGATAGGCCTCGATGACACGCGTGTCGCTCGTCACCTCGGCCGGAGTTCCATGCGCGATCAACTGTCCCTGCGCCAGCACCCACACCGTCTGCGCCAGGTTCATCACCGCCTGCATCACGTGTTCGATCATCAGCACCGTGACACCACCCGCGGCGATGCGCCGCACCACCGGGATCATCTCGCCGATCTCCTGCGGGTTCAGCCCGGCGAGCACTTCGTCCAGCAGCAGCAGGCGTGGCTTGGTCGCCAGCGCACGCGCCAGCTCCAGCCGCTTGCGGCCAGCCACCGTAAGGTCAGCCGCGGGTTTGTCGAGCTGCGGCGCCAGCCCGAGCTGTTCGGCCACGCCCTCGGCCGCGGCCAATGCCGCGCGCCGGCTCTTCAGGTGCAGGTGGGCGCCGACGGCGATGTTTTCGCGCACCGTCTGCGCCGCAAAAGGTTGCACCACCTGGAAGGTCCGCGCCAGGCCGTCGCGCGCATTGAGCTGAGGTGCGCGGCCGGTGATGTCATGCCCGGCGAAGAGCACGCGGCCGGCGTCGGGTCTGAGGAAACCCGACATCAGCGCGAACAGCGTCGTCTTGCCGGCGCCGTTGGGTCCGATCAACGCTCCCAGCGTGTCCTGCGGCAGTGCCAGGCTCACGTCCTGCACCGCCCGCAGGCCGCCGAAGCTGATGCTCAAGCCTTGCAATTGCAGCAGCGCGGTCTCAGCCACGTCTAGCCCTCCACCCCGCTACGAGTGAACGCACAAGGCCGGCCAGGCCGCGCGGCATGAAGATGACGATCAGCACCAGCACCGTCCCGTAGATGACGAGGTTCAGCCCCGGCAGTTCGCCAAACAGGTTGCGCGTGCTGTCGGCCAGCAGATGCAGCACCGCGGCGCCGAGCAGTGGCCCCCACAGCGTGCCCAGGCCGCCGACGATCGCGCCCACGAGTGCTTCGATGGAGATACCCGGGCCGAAGACGATGTTGGGGTCGATGTACTGGAACACCTGTAGGTAGAACGCACCGCCCGCACCCATGAAGGCGGCCGACAGCGTGATCGCCGCCAGCTTGGTGCGCAGCGGGTCGACGCCGACGGCACGTGCCGCGTCCTCGTTATCGCGCACCGCCTGCAACTGCGCACCCAATCGTGAATGGCGCAGCGCCGCGGTGACCAGCAGCGCCAGCACGACGAAGCCGCCAATGAGCGCGATGAAGCCCTTGCGCGACACGAACTGCAGGTTCAGCACCGAGGGTTTCAGCGGCAGCATCAGGCCGACGCCGCCGCCAGTGAAGTCGACCGACAGCGCGAGGATGCGGAAGACCTCGGCGAACGCCAGCGTCACGAGCGCAAAGTACGAGCCCTTGAGTCCGTAGCGGAAGGTCAGTGCACCTACCGCCAGGCCCACCAGGGCGGCTGCCGCCACGCCCAAGGCCAGCGCCACCCACGCGTTGGCGCCGCCGCTGAGCTGCGCCATCGCGCTGGCATAGGCACCGCAACCGAAGAACAGCGCGTGGCCGAACGAAAACTGGCCACCGTAGCCGCCCAGCAGGTTCCAGGCCTGCGCCAGCAGCGCCGCGTAGAGCGCCATCATCAGCGCATTCAGCAGCACACCCGAATCGGTGGCGGCCGTGAGCGCGCCAAGGCACAGCATGAAGACGGCGATGGCGATGAGATCGGTCTTCATGCCGCGTTCCCGCAGCTTTCACGCGCCTTCACGCCTTCGCCCCGAACAGCCCGGTGGGCCGGAACAACAGCACCGCAATGAAGATCACGAAGATGCCGATCTGGCCGAGTGATTCGCCCAGGAGCAGCCCGCACAGCGACTCCACCACGCCGACCAGCAGCCCGCCCACCAGCGCGCCGGCAAAACTGCCCATACCGCCGAGAACAACAATGGTGAAGGCAATAAGCACGAAGCCCGAGCCGACCTGCGGGTTCACGTAGTAGGCCGGCAGTAGAAAACACGCCGCTGCGCCCAGACAGGCCATACCGATGCCGAAGCTCATCGCATAGACGTGTTCGACGTGAATGCCCATCAGCTTCGCGCCCTGGCGCTCTTTGGCCACCGCGCGAATCGCGCGACCCAGGTCGGTGCGTGCCACTACCCACAGCAGCAGCGCAGAGGTCACCAGCGCGCCGCCAAAGGCCACCAGCTTGGGCACGGCGATGAAGGCCGGGCCGATCTGCACCGTGGTCAGCGTGTAGGCCGTCGCTATGCTGCGCGTGTCGCTCTTGAACGCCATCAGCGCCAGGTTCTCCAGCACAATGGCAATGCCCAGCGTCACGAGCATGATGTTCTCATCGTTGCCGTGACTGGCGCGGTTGATGACCACCCGCTGCAGCGCATAGCCGAACACGAACATCGCGGGCACGACGATGGGCAACGCCACGTAGGGGTCGATGCCGAGCTGGCTCTTCAGCAGGTACACGGCATACAGCGCCACCATCAACGCCGCACCATGCGCGAAGTTGATGATGTGCAGCACGCCGTAGATCAACGTCAGCCCGAGCGCGATCAGCGCGTAGACCGCGCCCGTGGTCAGTCCGTTGAGGACCGACGGGAAGAGGATGTCGAAACCCAAGTTGAGCGAGACTCTTCAGGAGTGCGTCAGGCGTGCATCGGGAACACCGGCTCCACCTCGCGGTATTCACGCGGCACGATGACGCGAATGTCGCCACGGATCACCTGCGTCATCAGCGGCTGCGCGCCCTGGTTCTGGCCGTTCACGAATTTTGTCGGCCCGTAGGGCAGGAAGTGGTCGCTGAAGGTGCTGGCGGCGAGTGCCTCGGTGATGGCGGCGCGGTCGGCGCTCTTGGCGTGGTTGATGGCGTCGGCCAGCAGCATCACCGCGGTGTAGGTGTTGAAGATCTCATAGGTGAAGTACAGACCCTTGGCTTCGACGCGCTTGCGCAGTGCCGCGGAGCGCTTGTCCTTCGGGTTGAACCAGTGGTTGCAGTCGATGATGCCGTTGGCTGCATCAGGGAACTCCTTCACGAACTTGTAGCTCGACGCGGCACCGCCCAGTACCGAGTAGATCGCCTTCGGCACCACCTTCTGCTGCTGCATGGTGCGCACCAACAGCACGTATTCGTTGTAATAGTTGGCCGGGATCACGATATCCGGGTTAAGTGACTTCATGCGCAGCACGATGTTGTTGAAGTCGCGCGTCGGGTTCGCATGCTTGACGATCTCGATCACCTGGAAGCCGAAGCCTGGCAGTTCGCTCGCCAGCAGGTTCGCGGTGCCGGTGCCGAACAGGCTTTCCTCATGCACGATCATGACCGTGCGCGCCGGTTTGCCGGCCACCGTGTTGAGCACCGTGAGGTTGTTAACCGCCACCTGCGCGCAGGTCTTGTAGCCGGGGCCGAAGCGGAAGGTGTTCTTCAGCCCGCGCTCGACGATCTGGTCGGCCACGCCCACGTCCACCACATGCGGCAGGTTGTACTTGGCCGCGGCCTGCGTGGTAGCCAGGCAGATGGCCGACGCATACGCACCCACCACGGCCGAGACGCCGGCTTCGTTCATCTTCTCGATCTCGGCGATGCCGGCCTGCGGGCTGCTTTGTGCATCACCCAGCATCACATCAAACTTGGCCCCGCCCAGGCCTTTCAGGCCCTCCTTGTTGATGTCCTCGATGGCCATCATCGCGCCCGTGCGGCACTGCTGGCCAGAATATGCCAGCGCACCGGTCACCGGGTGCAGGATGCCCACCTTCACCGGTTTTGGCTGGGCGCCCGCCACAAGAGGGAACGAGATGGCGGAAGCCACGGCTGCGGTTTGCGACATGAAGCGACGGCGGTTTGGCATGGGGTTTTCCTTTTTTCAGTTGAACTGGGCTGATACATCGTTGTTGACCCACACCTTCGCGTCGATGCTGCCCACGCGGGACAGTTGCATCTCGTAGGTGTAGCGATCGGGCCGGTAGAAGCCGTGCAGCCACTGCACCGGCCGATCGGTGTCGTCGTAGACAAGGCGGCGCACGGCCAGAAGCGCAGAGCCGACGGAGACGTTGAGGTGTTCGGCCAGCACATTGTCCGCGAGGCGCGCGGAGATGGTCTGATGCGCGCGGCCGACCTTGACGCCCGACTCTTCGAGCAGCACGAGGATAGGTTTCTTCGCGAGTTCGCGTCGGCCGAAGCGCCGTGCTACCTCGGCCGGTACATAGGTGGTGATATGGGATAGCGGCCCTTCACGCGTCGAACGCACACGCACGGCCTTCTGAACCGAATCGCCGACCTGCAACTGCAGCGCCTCGGCCACCTGCGTGGAGGCCGATACCACCGCGACGCTGATCACCTTGACCGAGGTGCTCAGCCCCATGGTGACCAGGTTTTCGAGCAGGCCGCGCAGGTTGGCGCGCTCCATCTTGTTGGCCGGCCGCTGCTCGCCGGCCGCGGCCGGTGGAACGGGCCGCGTGCGGCGTCCGGGGGCCCGAGAGATCAGACCCTCGGAGGACAGCCGTTCGAGCGCGCGTCGCACCGTAACACGCGCCATGCCGAACTGCTCCATCAGTGCAAGCTCACCCGGCACGCCGTCGACAAAGCGCCTTTCCTC
Organism: Rhodoferax sp.; assembly: GCA_039923645.1. Taxonomy (GTDB): domain Bacteria; phylum Pseudomonadota; class Gammaproteobacteria; order Burkholderiales; family Burkholderiaceae_C; genus Rhodoferax_A. The sequence goes on along the minus strand of JBDTCK010000011.1, from coordinate 747 downwards.
GAGTTGCTCACGCAGCACCAGATAAATCTGGTGGTACTTCGGCAAGGGCATTTGCGACATGCCCGCGATGGTTCACCACTTCTAATGTTCTGTCAATGGGACATTTTGAAGCCGACGTTCATTGCGGAGTGATTTCAGTTCGCGTGCAAATCATCCCGGCCCGATAAGGGGTAAACCCTGATTCAACCATTCGATGTCCTGTTTGAGATCATCGTATCTCCATGGTCAGGACGTGCGCTTCCGCGCACTGGCACCGCGAACGCCGCATGCATCTACCGCGCCCGCTTGACCGTGTCGCTGTGCAGATAAATCTGGACGGCCGACGACAATGCATCGCGGGCCGTGACAGGTGCTCGGTGGCGCAGCAGCGGCCACTAGGCCAGCACGGATGCGAAATCGAACTGGTACTTCACTATCCGTTTCGTGAGGGTTGTCGGCGCAGCACGTTCAGAGCCTGAAGCCAACCACGTCCTGGCGCTGCTCGCCCAGGCCTTCGATGCCTAGCGTCATGACGTCGCCCTTTTGCAGGAATCGCTGCGGCTTGCTGCCCATGCCGACTCCGGGGGGTGTGCCGGTGGTAATCACGTCGCCGGGCATCAAGGTCATGAACTGGCTCACATAGCTGACGAGTTTGGCCACGCCAAAAATCATGGTTTTGGTGTTGCCGGTCTGGCGGCGTTCGCCATTCAAGTCCAGCCACAACGCCAGTTTCTGCGGGTTCGGCACTTCGTCGCGCGTCACCAGCCA
>JBDTCK010000010.1:0-13165 GCA_039923645.1 Rhodoferax sp. | reverse complement strand
GACGATGTGCTCGGCATTTACTATAGCGGCTTGGGCTCCCGTGTCGAGGCATGGGCGAAGCAGGGCGCGCTCTGGGGCGCAATTTGGGGTTTGCTGGCGGGTGCAGCTGCCATGTTTGTAATGCCGGTGGTGGGACCAGTATTCGCGGCGGGTCCTATTGTCGAGGCCGTCGTTGCTACATTGAGCGGCGGCTTTGCCGGCGCGGCAACGGTGGGCGCAATCGGTGGCACTACGATGGCTGGCGCAGCGGCGCTGACCCATCTGGCTTCGGTCATGCACCGCATGGGCATCCCGCAAGACAAGCTCGACCATTTGCATCGGGCCATTGAGGAAGGCCACTGCATATTGCTACTGAGGGAGACAATGGATGAGATTTCTCCCTGGCTGGAAGTGCTTCGCCAAAGTGATGCCAGGGAAATTCTCGAGTTGCCCTATAAAAGCCTTATCGAGGCACTTTGAACCCGTTCTGTTCAGGTCCCAGTACAAGCTGAAATGGATGAGCTTGCCTCCCTGTCAAGCTTCAGAAGATCAAGGTGCTGCGGCGTAAACAGCCTGCGAAATCTATCCTCAGCTGGTGTTTCGGTACGTTGATACGCTATTTACATGGTCGAAGAGTTTGGACCTTCTATTTACTCGGCCAATGGACCGACCGTCTCGTTCTTCGGATTTCCATACCCTACCCGGATGGCGGTGGTGCGCCTCTCGGACGCTAGCGTCTGGGTGTGGTCCCCGATTGCGCTGACAACGGAGTTGGCCGAGGAGGTCGAGGCCATCGGGCCGGTGCGTTACATCGTCTCACCGAATAAACTTCACCATCTATTTCTGCAACAGTGGGCCGACCGTTTCCCCGATGCCCGACTTTATGCGGCGCCTGGCCTCGCTCGCAAGAAGCCCGCGCTGCACTTCCATGCCGAGCTCAACGACGAACCAAGCCCGTCATGGAAGGTGGACATTGATCAAGTGGTTTTCCGTGGATCATTGGCGATGACAGAGGTGGCGTTTTTCCACCGCCCCTCGCGTACCGTGATCATCGGCGACCTGATTCAGCGCTTCTCTAAAGCCAATTATTCTGGCTGGAAGGGAATGATCATTCGACTCGGCGGCGTAGTGGGCGAGAGTGGGAGCACACCGCGCGACTGGCGCGTCAGCTTTCTGCGGCGCGGCCCCGCTCGTATTGCGCGAAGGAGAGTTCTTGAGTGGAATCCCGAGCGATTGCTGATCGCACACGGACAATGCGCGCAAACGGGGGCAACCGAGATAGTACGTGCGGCTCTCAGTTGGATCTGAGGTGTGGGTGTGTACCTCCCACGCGTCATTGCAGGTGCCTGTCACAAGACAGACGCTGGCTCTGCCATGCCGACTCGAACGTCCGCAAAAGAGAACCCCAGCAACCGTAGGTCAACGCCTGAAGTTGGCCGATACGAGACGCACACCGTATCATCGTCACAAGTCGCTCCTGGCCTTCCACGGCCGTTCGGCTCGGCGCGCTAACGGACGTGTAAACGTCGACTCCTCGTGCTTTCCCAAAACGTATCCCCGGTTTTCGGAGGGGGCAAACGCTTCCGGGACCCCAACTGGACTTACCGGCGGCTTGCGCCTATCCTTGTCTCACTTCTTTGGCTGCCAGCGGCGCCGGCGAGGTCTTACGCACTTTTTCACAATGTCTACCGCCCGGCAGGGGCAGACCCAAAAGGAGAAACGAAATGTCACTATCCCTCTCGAAACGCGCCTTCATGGTGTTCGGTGGCCTGGCCTTGGCAGGTACGCTGAACTTCGCGCAAGCGGCGCCAGTCTCATTTGCCGTGCCGTTGACAGGTGCCCAACAGGATCCACCCGTGCAGACTTCAGGTAGCGGCAGCGCCGACCTCACTTACGACGCCAGTACGCGGGTCGTCACCTGGAACATCACCTTCAGCGGATTGTCGAGTCAGGCCACGATGGCGCATTTCCACGGGCCCGCTGCGGCCGGTAAAAACGCTGGTGTGAAGGTCTGGCTCTCCGAGAAAGGCAACAAGGAGGTGACGAGCCCGATTAAAGGTGAGGCCACGCTATCCGCGGACGACGCCAAGATGTTCGAAGGCGGTGAAATGTATGTCAACGTTCACACCAAGGATCATCCGAGCGGCGAAATTCGCGGCCAGGTAGAGCCGCCGAAGGGTAACTGACGCAACCGAGCTAAAGCGGCGCCCTGAGATCGCGCTCGCGGCAAGCTCAGAGATAAGCCGCGAGCAGCATCACCACGAGAGCGCCGACGCCGAGCGCAAGCAGCGCCAGCAGCGCTGGCGTCTGTCGAGGCGCGTCAATGGACGAGGGCAACGGCTTGTAACCGGTCAGCATTGGACGCAGCAGGTTGTGTCCTTTCGCCACTGCGTAGAGAGCGATCACGACCACATGCAGCGCCACTGCGGCGAGCAGTGCGTCCCAGGCAAGCGCGTGCAGCGTCGATATTGCGTTGGCAAGCCACGCGGGCACGGCTTCGCTCGACGGCCCTTCGTCGGCGATGTCGTTGTTGATATAGAGCCCGCTCAACGTCTCGACCAGCAGCAACGCGAGCAGCAGCAGGACCATCCAGCCGCCGGCGGCATTGTGGCCCACCTGCACATCCGGCTCGCGGCGAAACAGGTGACGCAAATGACGAAGTGCAGCCGCCGGAGATGCCACGAAACTGCGAAAGCGCGCGGTCTCGCTGCCAAAGCAGCCCCACAGCAGCCGGGAAATAACCAACGCGAGCAGCGCCTCGCCGACCCGCACGTGCCAGTCGATCCAGTTCAGTTTCAAGGTGACATAGGCCGCCGTGACCAGCACGACCACGAGCCAGTGAAATAGTCGCACCGGCGCGTCCCAGACCAGCACCAGGCGGCGCACAGCTTGAGCGGGCCGCGTGAAAAGTTTTTGAGCATCCATATGTCGCGCTTGCGTGCGCTCGTAGTGGGCGGCGAAAAGACCACTGTACTTCAGAAGCGGCTGCTGAATTCGGCCTTTGTCCCGAGCAGGATAGGCTGGTAGAACACGCCATCCATTCGTCTGACGTCCTCGAAGCCGGCTTCGCGCATGAGATCGCAAAGCCGTGCCGTCGACACCGCGTAATACCGCGAGCGCATCACGTGCGTCTTCACCTCCAATGTGAGCAGATTCTCCTCGACGATAAAGAAGCGCAGGTCGTAATGCTTACCCTCGAAATCCCAGACCTGGAACAGTACGTAACGCTTGCCGTTTTCGATGCGCGCGCCGTAGTGCTTGACCAGATTCCTGCCGCGTTCTTCCTGGTCGTAGTCTCTGACGCTGATCACGCAACCTGCGCCAGGACGCAGGCAGGCCGCCATCTGGCGCAATGCCAGCAATACGTCACCGTCATCCAGCAAGTGCGGAACCGAGTTGTCGCACGAGATCACGACGTCGAAGCCAGTGCCGTGATGCGTACTCGCTTCCCGCATGTCGCAGACGGAAAACGCAATGTCGACGCCCCGGCGAGCAGCCTCATCGCGCGCCCGGTTGATTGCCCCCGGGGACAGGTCGGAGCCGGTCACCGAGTAGCCCCGGCTGGCCAGGCCAAACGACTGTGTGCCGATTCCGCACGACACATCCAGCACTTTGCGGTGGCCCGGCCATTCGGATTCGATGATGCGTGCCAGCTTTTCACCCTGGCGCTGAACGCTGTCAGCCCAGTTCGGGTAGATCAGATGGTAAAGAGGCGCCAGTTCGTCGTAGAACTTCATTATTTTTCTAAGAGAAAAGTGGCTGAAGTCATGCTAGATGCTTGATTTGTTGCTATCGGAACAGTAGTTTTCAGGTCAACCCTGAAACCGCCTTCGCGTCAGCGCCAGCGCCACCCAGAACGTCACCAGCGTGTAACCGGCCAGCACACCGAGATGCAGCAGCGGCTGCGCGGGCCACTGGTCCATGAGCAGGGGGCGCACCAGCTCCACCGCATGCGTCAGCGGCAGCAGGCTTGACAACGTGTAGGCCAGACCCGGCAGTTGCTCGCGCGGAAAGAACACGCCACTGAGAAACATCATGGGCGTGAGGAACAGCGTGAAGTAGTAAGTGAAGAAGTCGTAGCCCTGCGCCAGCGCGTTGAAGATCAGCGCAATGCAGCTGAAGGTGATGCCCACACACAGCAGCACCGGCCAGGCCAGCAGCAGCTTCGGGCTGTGGCTGATGTGCAGCGCCAGGATCACGAGCAGGATGGCGGTCACGCTGAACAGCGCCTTGAAGGCGGCCCACAGCATTTCAGCGAGCACGATGTTGTCCAGACTCACCGGCGCGTTCATGATGCCGTCCCAGGTCCTTTGCACGTGCATGCGCGAAAACGCCGAATACAGTGCCTCGAAGCTGGCAGCGTTCATGGCGCTCATGCAGACCGAACCGCTGGCCAGGAACAGGATGTAGGGCACCCGGGTGCCGCCCACCTGGACCTGCCCCACCAGCGCGCCCATGCCGTAGCCGAACGCCACCAGCCAGAACAGGGGCTCGGCAATGTTGCCGACCAGGCTGGGAATGGCGAGCTTGCGCCAGACCAGCAGGTTGCGCAGGAAAACGGGCCACCAGCGGCCCGACACGTCGGGGATGCGCCAGATGCCGCTGCCCATCATCAACCGTCCTGCCGGATTTGCCGGCCCGTGAGCTTCAGAAACAGGTCCTCCAGGTTCGCCGGCCGGTGCAGCGTGCGCAGTTGCGGCCAGGCGGCCAGCGCCGCCAGCATCGGCTGGCCATTCTGTGTATAGAAAAACACGGTCTCACCGCTGAGCTCGGTGCGCGCCGCCATGCCCTTGAGCGGCGAGTCCAGCAGCGCCGCCGCGCCCAGGCCATAGACCTCGATCACCTCGGGTTCCAGATGCCGGGCGATCAGCTCGCGCGGGCCGCCCTCGGCGATCATGCGGCCGTGGTCCAGCACCAGCAGGCGCGAGCACAGGCGCTCGGCCTCGTCCATGAAATGTGTGGTCAGCAAAATGGACTTGCCCTGCTGCAGCAGCACCTGCAGCCGCTCCCACATCAGGTGCCGCGCCTGCGGATCGAGCCCCGTGGTGGGCTCGTCGAGCAGCAGCAAGCGCGGGTCGTTCACCAGCGCCCGGGCCAGGCTCAGGCGCCGGCGCATGCCGCCCGACAGCTCGCCGGGTTTGCTGTCGGCCTTGTGAGCCAGCGCGGCAAAGTCCAGCAGCGCCGGAATGCGCGGGCGCATGTCGGCGCTGCGCATGCCAAAGTAGCGGCCGTACACCAGCAGGTTCTCGAAGCAGCTGAAGTCCGGGTCCAGCGTGTCGGACTGGCTCACCACGCCGAGCTGCGCCTTGATCGCGAGCGCATCGCGCGGCATTTGCAAGGCGCGCGCCGTGGCCCCGTCCGGGAAAAACGCGATATCGCCCGCATCGGGCGTCGTCAATCCCAGGCACATGCGGATGGTGGTGGTCTTGCCGGCACCGTTTGGCCCAATGACCCCCAGGCATTCGCCAGGCGCAATGGCAAAGGACAGGTCATCGACCACTACGGCGCTGCCGTAGCGTTTGGTCAGGCCCCTGACGGCAACAAGAGGTTGGCTCATCCGACTATTATCCCGGCATGAGTTTTCCTGAACTGGGCGCGCTGACCGCATGGGCCAACTATTCGTCGCTTCGCATCCTGCTGGTCGCCGCCGTCGCCGTGGTGCTGGCGCTGTTGGTGCATGCCGTTGGCGCAGCGCTGGTGCTGCGCCTGACCCGCTCTTCGCCCGTAGCCGCGAGTGTGGCGCGGCAATGCAATGCACCTGCCCGGGTGCTGCTGGCGGTGATGGCGCTGCAAGCGGTGTGGCAGGGTGCGCCCGATGAATTTCCGCTGATCGCGGCTGTGCGCCATGCCAACGGCCTGCTATTGCTCATGGTGCTGACCTGGCTGGGGCTGCGCGCCGTGCGCGGGGTGGCACAGGGCCTCATCAACCTGCACCCGGTCGACGTCGAGGACAACCTGGCCGCGCGCCGCATCCATACCCAGACCCGCATGCTGGCGCGCATCGCGATGTTCATGGTGCTGCTCGCAGGATTGGCCCTGATGCTGATGACCTTTCCCGGTGCGCGCCAGTTTGGCGCGAGCCTGCTGGCCTCGGCCGGCGTGCTCGGCCTGATCGCAGGGATTGCGGCGCGCCCGATTTTCAGCAACTTGATCGCCGGGCTGCAGATTGCGCTGGCGCAGCCAATCCGGCTCGATGATGTGCTGGTGGTGCAGGGCGACTGGGGCCGCGTCGAGGAAATTACCGGCACTTATGTAGTGCTCAAGATCTGGGACGAACGCCGGCTCATCATTCCGCTGCAGTGGTTCATTGAAAATCCCTTCCACAACTGGACGCGCAAGAGCGCCAACATCATTGGGACGGTGTTTTTTTGGGTGGACTACTGCATGCCATTGGAGCCGCTGCGCACCGAGGCGCAGCGCGTATGCGACGCCGCTCCCGAGTGGGACCGGCGCCTGTGCAAACTGCAGGTGACCGAGGCGGGCGAAAAATCCATCCAGCTGCGCCTGCTGGTGAGCTCCGCCAGCTCGGGCCAGAACTGGGACCTGCGTTGCCGCGTGCGCGAGGCGCTGGTGGACTTCATGCAGCGCGAGTATCCGCAACACCTGCCGTTGATGCGTGCCGAGCTGGCCGACCCGGATCTTAAAGAAAAAGTGCCTGTGGCCCAGTCAGGGTCTTCGTCAACAGCTAGTTAAATCGTAGTAGTTGCGCAGAGCCTGCTACTGAAACGCGACCTCGAAAAAACTGCGCAGCTTGCGGCTGTGCAACTGGTCGATGCGCTGCTCGCGCAGCAGCTCGACAGTGCGGATGCCAATGCGCAGGTGCTGGTCCACGCGCTCGCGATAGAAATGGTTGGCCATGCCGGGCAGCTTGATCTCGCCGTGCAGAGGTTTATCCGAGACGCACAGCAGCGTGCCGTACGGCACCCTGAAGCGAAAGCCATTGGCCGCGATGGTGGCGGACTCCATGTCCAGCGCTATCGCGCGGCTCTGGCTGAAGCGGCGCTGCGGCATGTTGTTCGGCAGCAGCTCCCAGTTGCGGTTGTCGGTGCTCGCCACCGTGCCGGTGCGCAGGATGCCCTTGAGCGCGGCACCGCTCAGTTGCGTCACATCGGCCACGGCGCTTTGCAGCGCCACCTGGATCTCGGCCAGCGCCGGAATCGGCACCCACAAGGGAAGTTCTTCATCGAGTACATGGTCCTCGCGCACATAGCCGTGCGCCAGCACGTAGTCTCCCAGCTGCTGGCTGTTGCGCAGGCCGGCGCAGTGGCCAAGCATGAGCCATGCGTGCGGGCGCAGCACCGCGATGTGGTCGGTGATGGTCTTGGCGTTGGCCGGGCCAACGCCGATGTTGCTCATGGTGATGCCGGTCCGGTCGGCGCGCAGCAGGTGGTAGGACGGCAATTGCGGCAGGCGCGCGGGCGCAACGCCCAGCTCGTCGCCCGGCTCGGGCGCGAGGCCCACGCGGCGCGTGATGACATTGCCCGGTTCGACAAAGGCAATGTAGTCGCTCGTGGGGTCGGTCATCGCCTCGTGGCCGAGACGCACGAACTCGTCGATATAGAACTGGTAGTTGGTGAACAGCACGAAGTTCTGAAAATGATCGGGCGCCGTGCCGGTGTAGTGGCGCAGCCGCTGCAACGAGTAGTCCACGCGCGGCGCCGTAAACAACGACAGCGGCTGCGCGTCGCCAGGACGCGCCTCGTAAGTGCCATTGGCAATGCCGTCGTCCATCGCGGACAGGTCGGGCAGGTCGAACACGTCGCGCATCAGCAGACGGCGCTCGGGCGTCATGCTGCCTTCCAGATGATCGTTCTCGGCGAACGAGAAGTGCACGGGAATCGGTTGGGTGCTGGTGCCCACCTCCAGCTCCACCTCGTGGTTTCCGAGCAGCAGGCGGAACTGCTCCAGGTAGTAATCGCGGTACAGGTCGGGGCGTGTCAGCGTCGTCTCGTAGCGGCCTGGGCCCGCGACGAAGCCGTAGCTCAGGCGCTTGCTGTCGGCCGCTTCCGACGCAGCGCGGGCCACAGTGTGAGTGTGGATGCGCACGAACGGGTAGCAGGCGCGCACGTGTCCGGGCAGCGACTCGCCCGCCACGAAGCGCCGCATGGCCTGGCGCAGATGGTCGATCTGCTGGGCGTAGATCAGCTGGACCTGGGCCAGTGCGGCCTGCGGGTCGTTGTGGCTTGTGGGCGCGATGAAGGGAGGCAGATAGGGCATGGCGCTATTGTCCATCAGGGCGCGGCGGCTGCCGCCTCGCGCACGGGTTCGCGCATCGTCACGAACTCCTCGGCCGCAGTGGGGTGGATGCCGATCGTGCCGTCGAACATGGCCTTGGTCGCGCCCGCTTTCATGGCCACGGCAAAACCCTGCACGACTTCGCCAGCGTCGGGGCCGACCATGTGCAGGCCCACCACGCGGTCGCTGGCGTCGTCCACCAGCAGCTTCATCAAGGTGCGCTCGCTGCTGCCGCTGAGCGTGTGCTTGAGCGGCTTGAAGTCGGACCGGTACACCGTGACCCGGCCAAACTTTTCGCGCGCCTGCGCTTCGGTGTAGCCCACGGTGCCGATGTTGGGGTGGGTGAACACGGCGGTGGGGATGAAGTCGTAGCTCATGCTGCGCTCGTGCTTGCCGGCAGCCGGACCCAGCAGATGGTCGACCAGCGCCATGGCTTCGCCCAATGCCACCGGCGTGAGCTGCAGGCGTGCTGTCACGTCGCCGATTGCGTAGATGGAGGGCACCGAGGTCTGGTAGTGCGCGTCCACGACGATCGCGCCGTCCTTGCCCAGCGCCACGCCCGCTGCCTCCAGCCCCATGCCGTGCACATTCGGCACGCGGCCGGTCGCGTACAGCACCGCGTCCACGGTGGCACTGTCGCCGCTGGTCAATCGGGCCACCAGGCCTGCCGCCGTGCGTTCGATCGCCGCCACGTCGGACTTGACGCGCAGATCGACACCGGCCTTGCGCATCTCGGCGGCAAGGAAACCGCGCACCTCGTCATCAAAGCCGCGCAACACTTGCTCGCCCCGGTACAACTGCGTGACCTGTGCGCCCAACCCGTTGAAGATGGACGCGAACTCGCAGGCGATATAGCCGCCGCCCACCACCAGCAGGCGCGCCGGAAACGGTTCGACGTCGAAGATTTCGTTGGAGGTGATCACATGCTCGTGGCCTGGAACGTCGGGCACGCTGGGCCAGCCGCCGGTGACGATCAGGATATTTCTGGCGCTGTAGCTGCGCTCGTCGAGCCGCACGGTGTGGGCGTCGGCCAGCCGCGCATGCTGCTCGAACAGTTGCACGCCAGCGCCGGTCAACAGCTGCAGGTACACACCGTTGAGCCGCGTGATTTCACGCGCGCGGTTGGTTTTGAGCAAGGGCCAGTTCAGTTTGGGCGCCTGCACCTCCCAGCCAAAGCCACGCGCCTCTTCAAAGGCTTCGGCGTAGTGCGCGGCGTAGCCGTACAGCTTCTTGGGGATGCAGCCGACGTTGACGCAGGTGCCACCCAGCCGCGCAATGCCGCCCGATTCCGCCAGTGCCACGCGCGCGCCACGCTGCGCTGCCATGCGTGCGGCGCGCACGCCGCCGCTGCCGCCACCGATCACGAACAAATCAAAGTCGAAGTTTTTCATGTTGAGTCAATCCGGTTTCCATGAGAGCCAAAGGCAGGCAGTCCTGCATCCGCTGGAGCCCGTACCCGCAGCAAGGGCGCAGGCCCATCGTAGCGGCAGCCCTTGAATATTGGGTGAACAATCACCAGATTCAATGCGATAACCGCATCCGATCGAGTCTCATCATGACCACCCCAATCAAAATCGACTTTGTCTCCGACGTTTCCTGCCCCTGGTGCGCCATCGGCCTGAAATCACTGGACCAAGCGCTGGCGCGCGTCGGCCAGGATATCAGCGCCGACCTGCATTTCCAGCCGTTCGAACTCAACCCGCAAATGGCGGCCGAGGGTCAGGAAATTACCGAGCACATCACTGAAAAGTACGGCATTTCGCCCGCGCAGGCAGACGCGAACCGCGAGAACATTCGCGCGCGGGGGGCTCAAATGGGCTTCAAGTTCAGCATGGCGGATGAGGCGGGAGGCGGGCGTAGCCGCATCTACAACACTTTTGATGCGCATCGGCTCTTGCACTGGGCCGAGATGGAAGGTTTGCCGCTGCAAAAGGCACTGAAAGAAGCGCTGTTCAAGGCCTATTTCACCAACGGGCAAAGCCCCGCATCGCACGAGGTTCTGGCGCATGCAGCGGGTGATGCCGGCCTGGATGTCGCGCGTGCGCGCGAAGTACTCGCCTCAGGCGCTTATGCCGATGAAGTGCGCGAGCGAGAACAGTTTTACCTCTCGCATGGAATTCATTCGGTGCCCGCCATCATCATCAACGAGCGCCATCTGATCTCGGGCGGCCAGCCCGTCGAGGTGTTTGAGCAGGCCCTGCGCCAGATCGCTGCCGAAGACTGACGGCGGCGCAATCAGGCCGCGCTTTGATTATTTACTGGTCTCGTGACCGATCACGCCACCCACGGCCGCACCGCCAACCGTTCCAAGTGCGCTGCCCCCCGTCAGGAGGGCGCCACCGACCGCACCCACGCCAGCGCCGACAGCGGTGTTCTGACCCTGCCTCGACATTCCTGCGCACCCACTCAGGCCAAGGACCAGGACCGCGGTGGCCGCACTCAGTGCAAAATTTTGTATCGTTTTCATGGGACTACCTCTTTCTCAAAATGAAGTGAGCGGTGGCAAGGCCACCCACAATTTCACTGTAAGGAAGATCTGACGCCTGTGATGTCGGGACAGTTCGCATGCCTGTGTAGGAGAGCGACGACAGTCAACCCGCGGGCGAGGAGGCGGCCATACGCAGTGATTCAACGACCGCCAGCACCGGCTGCAACCCGCTGGCACCAAGTTTTTTAGATCGCTCTGCGCTCCAGCCGGCCAGCTCGTCGGGCAGATCCGCGTTGTCCTTGAACGGCATCTCGATAGTGAAAGCCAGGCAGTCGAAATTCTGGCCCACCCAGTTGGTTGCCAGCGTCTGGTTGGCGCTACCGGGCGCGGCGTGACCGTAGCCTTTCTCTGTCTGGAAGTCGGGGCTGGCGGCCAGCCACGCCGCCTTGAACGCTTCTTCCAATGCAGCTATGCGCGGCGTGTAGCCAGGGTTGCCCTCGGTGCCGGCCACGAAGTTGTACGGCAGGCTCTCGTCCCCGTGTGCGTCCAGGCATAGGTCCACGCCAGCCTGCTGCATGGCCCCGCGCACCAGGAACACCTCGGGCGACTTTTCCATGCTCGGGCTTTGCCATTCGCGGTTCAGATTCGCGCCGGCCGCATTGGTACGCAGGTTGCCGCGCACCGCGCCGTCCGGGTTCATGTTGGGGACTACGTAAAAAATGCAGCGCGCCAGCAGCACACGACTGACCGGGTCGTCGCCATCGAGCAGGCGCTCCAGAAAACCCTCGACAAACCATTCGGCCATGGTCTCGCCGGGATGCTGGCGCGCGATCAACCAGATCTTGCGTTTGTCAGCCGTTGCGCTGGCACTGTGGGCATCGGTGATGCGCAGCAACGTCATGTCGCGGCCGTCCAGCGTGGCGCCGAGGTGCTGCACCCACACATGATCGGACTGGTCGGCCGAGCCGATCAGGTCGAGATGGCGCTCGTAGGAATAGGGTTCGAAGTAGGCGAAGTAGACACTGTTCGTGTCGGGCGTGAACCGCGCCGTCATCACCTTTCCGTCGAAGCTGGTGTCGATGCGGACCCAGTGCTGCCGATCGTGGCTGGCCAGCACGCGGTAGCCGTCCCATCCCTTGGGGAAAGCGCACTGAGCCGCGTTCAGGAACCGCAGCGTCACCGGCACACCGGCCGCGCCCTGGAGCCGGAAGTGAAACCACTGCGCGAAGCCGGCCGCGTTGTCGCTGCGGATGTTGAGCTGGATGTCACCCGGGTCGTCCAGGCTCACGACGTCGATTGCGCCGGCGTCGAAGGATGTCGAGATTCTGAGCTGCACCATGATTCAGGCGCCCTGCTGCAGCATCCGGCCCATGTGCTCATGCAGCTTGTTCATGGCCTTGAGCGGACGCACCATGACCTTGAAGCGGTTGATCCGGCCCGCCTCGTTCCAGCCGATCATGTCGACGCCATTGATCACGACACCGTCCACAATGCTCTGGAATTCCAGCACGGCCGAGTCCTCGCCGTACCATTCGTTCAGGTAGCTGAAGCTGTCGTTGTTCAGTACCCGCAGCGCCGCCTGCAGGTACTTCATCGTGATGGCCTTGCCCACCTGCGGCGTGTGCACCACGGGCGAGATGAACACCACATCGTCCGCCAGCAGGCGTTCCAGGGCGGCCATGTCGCGGTCGCGCACGACCTGGTGCCAATGTTCAATCGGGGTGGGCGTCATTGAGGGCTGTCCTTCCATGCATCAAATAGGGCTGTAGCCCATACCGTGTATTGGCTTTAAGCTACGGAAAACGTAGCTACCAAGCTTTACGCCTGTGTCTGCGCAGCGCCGTAGCGCTCGCGCAGTTCGCGCTTGAGCACCTTGCCGATCGCGCTGCGTGGCAGCTCGTCGATGAACTGCAAGGCGGCGAGCCGCTGTGTCTTGCCAACGCGGGTGTTGAACCATTGAAGCAATTCATCGGCGCTAGCCTCGCCGTCCTGCCGCTTCACGACGAAGGCGACCGGTGTCTCGCCCCAGGCTTCTGACGGCACGCCGACCACGGCTGCTTCGGCCACGGCCGCGTGCTCGCGCAGCACGGCCTCCAGATCGCTCGGGAAAATGTTGAAGCCACCTGAGATGATCATGTCCTTCTTGCGGTCGAACAGCGTGAGAAATCCGTCGGCGTCGAAGCGGCCCACGTCGCCGGTGCTACGCCTACAGCGACTCCGTGACCGACGTGTTCATGCTCGAGGAGGTCGGCCATCCCTACGCGGTCAACCCCGACAAGGACCTGCGCCGGATCGCCCGCGATCGTGGTTGGCCGATCCTGGTCTTCGACAAGCCGGTCGCGCTGCGCAGCACGGTGAGGCTCCCCCCGCGTGCACCGGCGATCGCCGCGCTGACTGCCAGCGGCTTCGCAGCGCTCGGCGCCGCACTGTGGCTGGGAGCCCGACGGCGGCGTCTCACCGGCTGAAAAAGTCAACCCTTGTGCTGCTTCTTGCCCCGGCGTACAAAGGAGGAACAACTCCACA
>JBDTCK010000009.1:0-33757 GCA_039923645.1 Rhodoferax sp. | reverse complement strand
CCGGAGATGGAGAAGACGTCTTCGACGGGCATCAGGAAGGCGCCGTCGATGGCCCGCTCGGGCTGCGGGATGTAGGTGTCGAGGGCTTCGGCGAGCTTCAAGATGCTGCCTTCGCCGAGCTCGCTCTTGTCGCCTTCGAGGGCGAGCTTGGCCGAGCCGTGGACGATGGGGGTCGCGTCGCCGGGGAAGTCGTACGTGTCGAGGAGCTCTCTGACTTCCATCTCGACGAGCTCGAGGAGCTCGGCGTCGTCGACCATGTCGCACTTGTTCATGTAGACGATGATGTAAGGAACTCCCACCTGGCGGGCCAGCAGGATGTGCTCACGCGTCTGGGGCATGGGGCCGTCGGCCGCACTCACCACCAGGATGGCGCCGTCCATCTGCGCCGCGCCGGTGATCATGTTCTTGACGTAGTCGGCGTGCCCGGGGCAGTCGACGTGGGCGTAGTGCCGGTTCTTGGTCTCGTACTCGACGTGGGCGGTGTTGATGGTGATCCCGCGCGCCTTTTCCTCGGGCGCCGCGTCGATCTGGTCGTAGGCCTTGGCCTCGCCTCCATACAACTTGCTCAACACACTCGTCAAGGCCGCCGTCAAGGTGGTCTTGCCGTGGTCAACGTGGCCAATGGTCCCCACGTTCACGTGCGGCTTCGTCCGCTCGAATTTGCTCTTTGCCATTTCAGTTCTTCCTTGCTAATCCTCTGGTGCCCATGGCGCGGATCGAACGCGCGACCTCTCCCTTACCAAGGGAGTGCTCTACCACTGAGCCACATGGGCTGATATTGGGACTCGACCTCAGTCTGAAAAGAGCTCGGACAGGTTTCCAAGCACTTGTCGGACTGGAGCGGGAGACGGGAATCGAACCCGTGTCATCAGCTTGGAAGGCTGGGGTTCTACCATTGAACTACTCCCGCATCGAGGCCGCCCATCAATCCCAGGCGCGGCATCTCAAATACCGGCCAGCCCCCAAATCGCCCTTCAAATATCAATTCATCGCTGGTGGAGAGGGCTGGATTCGAACCAGCGTACTCGTAAGAGGGCAGATTTACAGTCTGCTGCCATTAACCACTCGGCCACCTCTCCTTTGGCGAACCTCAGATTATGCCATGAAAAACCGCGTCGGGCCCCTCCGCAGACCGGTCGGGGCCAGCTCTACCACGCCACCGGTGCGTGGCCCAGACTGCGCAGGAACGCGTTCGTGCGTCCGAAATGACCACACCCGATAAAGGGCTGTGGCGGGCGTAACGCCGCCAGTGGTGAGGGATGGTTGGCGCTGAGCACCAGGTGGCGCGATGCCGCACCCGCGGCCACGCGGTCACCCGTCAGCAGCGAGCGTTTGGCTTGCGCATGCGCTCCCCACAGCAGGAACACGACCGGCTCCGTCTTTTGTGCGACCAGCTTGATGATTTCGTCAGTGAGCACTTCCCAACCTCGCCCCGCATGACTGGCCGGCTGGCCGTCCTCGACGCTCAGGCTGGTGTTGAGTAGAAGCACGCCCTGTTCCGCCCAGTGCACCAGAGACCCGCTGACGGGCGGAGGCAGCCCCAGATCGCGCTGGCGTTCCTTGAAAATGTTTCGCAACGATGGCGGCGGCTTGACGCCCGGCGCGACCGAAAAGGCAAGTCCCTCGGCCTGGCCCGTCCCGTGGTAAGGGTCCTGCCCGAGGATTACGACGCGTACCGCGGCCAGCGGCGTCAGCTCCAGCGCGCGAAACGGCTGCGGCGGGTAGATCACGGCGCCATCGGCCAGCCGGCTTTGCACGAAGGCAGCCAGTTGCAGGCCGGACGCGCTGGCCAGAAAGCGGTCGATCACGGGCCGCCAACCCTCGCCCACCGGCCACTGGGCAGGTGCCCAGTCTGAAAGCCGCTCCGGTGGCTGCAGGTCCTGCGGGCCGCACGCAATCGTTGCGGGCGTTGGCGTTGGCGTTGGCAATATTTCAAATGCCAAATCCGCCTGTAGCCCTTGTTTCATGAGCTCGGTTTGCTATCGAAAATGAGTAAGTGGCCTCTCAGGCGCCAAACAGCTGTTCCAGTGCCTCGCCCGGCTCGGCGGCGCGCATGAACGCCTCGCCGACCAGGAACACGTGCACGCCGGCGGCGCGCATTTTCTGCACGTCGGCCTTCGTCAGAATCCCGCTTTCGGTCACCAGCAGCCGCTCGGGCGGCACTTCGGCGCGCAGCGCCAGCGTGGTGTCCAGCGTCACCTCGAAGCTGCGCAGGTTGCGGTTGTTGATGCCGATCAACGGTGTTTTCAGCTTGAGGGCGCGTGCCAGCTCGGGCGCGTCATGCACCTCGACCAGCACCGCCATGTCGAGCGAGCGAGCGATCGCCTCGAAATCAGCCAGCTGCGCGTCGTCCAACACGGCGGCAATCAGCAAAATGGCATCGGCACCAATGGCTCGCGACTCATAGATCTGGTAAGGGTCGACCATGAAGTCCTTGCGCAGCACCGGCAGGTGGCAGGAGGCGCGGGCCTGCTTCAAAGAGTCCACGCTGCCCTGGAAAAACTGCCGGTCTGTCAGCACCGAGAGGCAGGCGGCGCCGAATTCCGCGTAGCTTTGTGCGATGTCGGCCGGGATGAAGTCTTCGCGCAGCACGCCTTTGGATGGACTGGCCTTCTTGACTTCGGCGATCACGGCGGCCTCGCCCGCCTTGATTTTGGCGCGCAGGGCGCCGACAAAATCGCGCGTGAGCACGCGCGACTCCGCATCCGCGCGCATCGCCGCCAACGAGGTGCGTTTGACGGCGGCCGCGACTTCTTCGCGCTTGACCGCAACGATCTGCTTCAGAATGTCGGACATGGCGTGTTCAGTGGTTGAATGATTGGGAAACGGCGATCAATTTTTGCAGTGTGGCCATCGCCGCGCCGGATTCGACCGCATTGCGGGCCTGCTCGATACCGGCCTTGATCGAATCTGCCACATCGGCCGCGTACAGCGCGGCGCCGGCGTTGAGAATCACGATGTCGCGCGCGGCGCCATGATTGTTCTCCAGCACGTTCATCAGCATCGCGCGGGACTGTTCCGGCGCACCGACCTTGAGCGCACGGTTGCTCGCCATCGGCAGATCGAAGTCTTCAGGGTGAATCTCGTACTCCGTGATCTCGCCATTCTTTAACTCACCGACCAGCGTGCCCGCACCCAGCGAGACCTCGTCCATGCCGTCCTTGCCGTACACCACCAGCGCGTGTTCGGCTCCCAGCCGCTGCAGCGCGCGCACCTGGATGCCGACCAGGTCAGGGTGAAACACGCCCATCAGAATGTTCGGTGCACTGGCCGGATTGGTGAGCGGCCCGAGGATATTGAAGATCGTCTTGATGCCGAGCTCCTTGCGCACCGGCGCGACGTTTTTCATGGCCGGGTGGTGATTCGGCGCGAACATGAAGCCGACGCCGACCTGCTCGATGCACTGGGCGATCTGTTCGGGCTTGAGGTTGATGTTCAGCCCCAGGCTCTCCAGCACGTCGGCGCTACCGCTCTTGCTGCTGACACTGCGCCCGCCGTGCTTGCTGACCTTGGCGCCCGCCGCCGCGGCGACGAACATCGAGCAGGTCGAGATGTTGAAGGTGTGCGAGCCGTCGCCGCCGGTGCCCACGATGTCCACCAGGTGCGTCTTGTCGGCCACGTTCACCTTGGTGGAGAACTCGCGCATGACCTGCGCGGCCGCGGTGATCTCGCCGATGGTTTCCTTCTTGACGCGCAGACCGGTGATCAGCGCCGCCATCATCACGGGCGACATCTCGCCGCTCATGATCAGCCGCATGATGTGCAGCATCTCGTCGTGGAAGATTTCTCGGTGCTCGATGGTACGCTGCAGCGCCTCCTGCGGGGTGATTTTGCTGGCCTGGGTCATGACGGTGTCTCCTCGTGATACGTGGTCGTGAAAGTTTTCAGTGAGCCGGATTGTCCGATAGCGCGAGCCGCAGGCCAAAACCGATGAACATGAGGCCGGCCGCGCGCTGCAGCCAGTGCATGCCGCGCTGCACCGCGTCTACTCGGCGCGCCAGCCAGGCGGCCGACAGGGCCCAGCCGATATTGACCCACAGCCCGTTGAAGTTGAACAGCAGGCCCAGCAGCACGAAGTCCTGTGTCTTGTGCGGCGCGCCAGGGGCGATGAACTGCGGCAGGAAGGCCAGAAAAAACAGCGCCACCTTGGGATTGAGCGCGTTGGTCCAGAACCCCTGCACTAACACATTTCTCAAGGATTTTGTTTCTTTAGCCCTTATAGGGTCTTCATTTTCAGCTATTAATTCAGGATCGCCCTGCGTCGACCCGGCGCCGCGCCTCGACAGCAGCAGGGTTGCCCCGACATACAGCAGATAGGCCGCGCCCAGCCATTTAAGCAGTGCGAACGCGGTGCTGGAGGCCGCCACCAGCGCGCTCAGGCCGATGGCCGCCGCCGTGATGTGCACGAAGCAGCCGGCCGTGATGCCCAGTGCCGCCACCACGCCGGCACGCCAGCCGCGGCGCAGCCCGTTCGCGACGATGTAGAGCACGTCCGGCCCCGGCGTCAGGTTCAGCAGCAGGCCGGCGACGATGAAAAGGCCGAGGTGGTCAACGCCGGTCATGCCTGTCGGTCCGATCAGGCGGCGAAGAACTGGCGGATGGCGGCGGCGGCGCGGTCCACCCCGGCGGCGTCCACATCCAGGTGCGTGACGAAGCGCAGCCGGTACAGGCCGACCGCGAGAATCCCGCTGGCCGCCAGATGCGCCAGCAGCGCGGCGGAGCGCTCGCGCGCCGCGCCGACCAGGTCCACGAACACCATGTTGGTCTGCGGCGGTTCCACCTGCAGCCCGGGAATGCCCGCCAGCGCGGCGGCCAGCCGGCGCGCCAGCGCGTGGTCCTGCGCGAGACGCTCGACATGATGGTCCAGCGCATGCAACGCACCCGCCGCCAGCAGCCCGGCCTGGCGCATGCCGCCGCCGGCCATCTTGCGGATACGGTGCGCGCGCGTCAGAAAATCGCGCGAGCCACACAGCGCCGAGCCGACCGGCGCGCCCAGCCCCTTGCTGAAGCAGATGGAGACGCTGTCGAAGCATTGGGCGATGCGCCGGGCCTCGCTCAGGATGTCGACGCGTGAGACCATGGCGCCCCCACGCTTTCCCAGTGCGTGTGGGTCGCTGCCCCCCGAGGGGGCTGCCCCGGCCGCATTGGTTTGCTGTTGCTGGGCCTGCGCCACGGCCGCATTGAAGAGACGCGCGCCGTCCAGATGCCGCCCCAGGCCCCGGCGTCTCGCCAGCTCGGTGGCCTCGCGCACGTAGTCGAACGGCAGCAGCGTGCCGCTCCAGGTGTTCTCCAGTGCCAGCAGCCGGGTGCGCGCAAAGTGCGCGTCGTCGGGCTTGATCGCCGCTTCGATGTCGGACAACGCCAGTGTGCCGTCGCTCTGGTGCGCCAGCGGCTGCGGCTGCACGCTGCCGAACACGGCCGCGCCGCCGCCTTCCCAGCGGTAGCAGTGCGCCATCTGGCCGACCAGGTACTCGTCGCCGCGCTGGCAGTGCGACAGCACGGCGCACAGATTGCTCTGGGTGCCGGTGGGCACGAATAACGCGGCCTCGAAGCCCAGCAGGGACGCGATCCGGTCCTGCAAGGCATTCACGCTCGGATCGTCGCCGAACACATCGTCGCCCACTGGCGCGGCCATCATCGCGGCGCGCATTGCCTTTGTGGGCTGCGTTACGGTGTCGCTGCGCAGATCCACCACCGCTAATTCGGAATCAAGCGTCATATCGGCCTCCAGCCCTTACGGGACATACACGACGAGCTATTGTCTTGATAGTTAACGAGATCACTCGCGTGGCGACAGAAAATTCTTCAGCAGCGCGTGGCCGTGTTCCGTCAGGATGCTCTCGGGGTGAAACTGGACGCCCTCGATGTCCAGCGTGGCGTGCTTCACGCCCATGATCTCGCCGTCGTCTGTCCAGGCCGTAATTTTGAGGCAGTCGGGACAGCTGGCGCGCTCAATCGCGAGCGAGTGGTAGCGATTCACCGTGAACTGCGCTGGCAGGCCGGCGAACACGCCCTCCCCGGTGGTCGTGATGACGCTGGTCTTGCCGTGCATCAGCTGCTGCGCGCGCACCACCTTGCCACCGAACGCCGCGCCGATGCTCTGATGCCCCAGGCACACGCCCAGGATCGGCAGCTTGCCGCCAAAGTGCCGGATCGCCTCAATCGAAATGCCGGCTTCGGCCGGCGTGCACGGACCCGGCGAGAGCACGAGGCGGTCGATCTGGCCGGCCTGCAGGCGCGCATCAATCTGCTGCACCGTGATCTCGTCATTGCGAAATACCTCGACGTCGGCGCCCAGCTCGCCCAGGTACTGCACGATGTTGTAGGTGAACGAGTCGTAGTTGTCGATCATGAGCAATTTCATAAAGCCCCCACGCTTGTCACTCCCCCGGGATCGGCGCCAGCCGATGACGCCAGTACTTCGCTGCTCCTCGAGGGGGCCGTACCCTCGGGCCAGTCTCGCAGAGACGGCCCGACAGGCTTGGGGCGGCGCGTCGCTGCGGCGTTCATTCCAACCCCTCCTCGACCAGCTCGCTGGCGCGCAGCAAGGCGCGCGCCTTGGCCTCGGTTTCCTTCCACTCCAGCTCGGGCACCGAGTCGGCCACCACGCCGGCGGCCGCCTGCACATACAGCGTCTGGTCCTTGATGATGCCGGTGCGGATCGCGATCGCCACGTCCATGTCGCCGGCGTAGCTCAGATAACCGCAGGCACCGCCGTACAGACCGCGCTTGGTGGGCTCGAGCCGGTCGATCAGCTCCATCGCGTGTACCTTGGGGGCGCCGGTCAGCGTGCCGGCCGGAAAGGTCGCCTTCAGCACGTCGATCGCGGTCATGCCGTCGTTCAGCGTGCCTTCGACATTGCTCACGATGTGCATCACATGGCTGTAGCGCTCGACCGCGAAGGCCTCGGTGACCTTCACGCTGCCGGTCTGCGCGATGCGGCCGATGTCGTTGCGCGCCAGATCGATCAGCATGACGTGCTCGGCGCGCTCCTTCGGATCGTTCATGAGTTCCATCTCGGCCGCCTTGTCCTTCTCTGGCGTGGCGCCGCGCGCACGCGTGCCGGCGAGCGGACGAATGGTGACCTTCTGCTGCAGATCATCGCCCACGCCCGGCACCTGCTCCTGCCGCACCAGGATTTCCGGTGAAGCGCCCACCACGTGGAAATCCCCGAAGTGGTAGTAGTACATGTAGGGACTGGGATTGAGCGAGCGCAGCGCGCGGTACAGCGACAGCGGCGACTCGGTGTAGCGCTTCTTGATGCGCTGGCCGACCTGCACCTGCATGAAGTCGCCCGCCTCGATCAGCGTCTTGGCGCGCTCCACGGCGGCGATGTAGTCCGCCTTGGAAAAATCTCGCTCGGCCGGGTAGCCCTGCGTTGGCTTCACCACCGGTGCACTGACCGAATATTTGAGCTGCTCCTTCAGTTCACGCAGGCGCTTCTTGGCGTTGGCGTAGGCCTCGGGCGCGGCAGGGTCGGCGTAGACGATCAGGTACAGCTTGCCCGACAGGTTGTCGATCACGGCCAGTTCTTCGCACTGCAGCAGCAGGATGTCGGGGCAGCCCAGCGTGTCGGGCGGACAGGTTTGCTCCAGTTTTTTCTCGATATAGCGCACCGTGTCATAGCCGAAATAGCCGGCCAGACCGCCGCAAAAGCGCGGCAGGCCGGGGCGCAGCGCCACCTTGAAGCGCTTCTGGTAAGTCGCAATGAAGTCCAGCGGGTTGGCGTGCGACGTCTCCACCACCACGTCGTCGCGCACGACCTCGGTTTCGGCCTCAAGCCCGAAGCCGCTGGCACGCAACAGCGTGCGCGCCGGCAGGCCGATGAAGCTGTAGCGGCCGAAGCGCTCGCCGCCGACGACCGATTCGAGCAGGAAGCTGTATTTGCCGCCGCCTTTGGAAAAGGCAAGTTTCAGGTACAGCGACAGCGGCGTCTCGAGGTCGGCAAACGCCTCGATCATCAGCGGAATGCGGTTATAGCCTTGCGCCGCGAGGCTTTTGAATTCAAGTTCTGTGATCACGATGGGGCCTCCTGCAGCCCGACCCCGCGGCCGCGGGGCATTCATTCAAAACCAATGCCTCCGGCGGAGGCGCATGGGCACGGTGCTACCGGAAGGTGAGGCCGCGCCGGTCAGGGTCGCACGAACGTTGGCTTGCGCCAAAGCCAGGCTCCCCGGCCTTGCAGACCCGGGTGGCAACCTGTGGAGGTGGTGCGGTGAATGAACATCGTGGCTGCAGTGTAGCAAAGCCGCGCATGTGAGCCCCACGAGCGGGTCAAGCGGCCGGATGAAACTCACCCAGGACGCGGTCCAGCTCCGCCAGCGAATCGACAAACCAATCGGCATCCACCGCGCGCACTGGCTCCCCATGGTTGTAGCCATAGGTCACCAGCATCACCGGGCACCCGGCGCCGCGCGCGGCCTGCGCGTCGTTGCTGGAGTCGCCAATCATGAGCGTGCGTGCCGGTACGGCGCCCAGCGCCTCGCAAGTCTTGCGCAGCGGCAGCGGGTCGGGCTTCTTGCGCGCGAACGAGTCGCCGCCGAACACCTGGCTGAAGTAACCATCCAGCCCCTTGGCCTGCAAAAGCGCGCGCGCATGCGCAGTCGGCTTGTTGGTCAGGCAGGCCAGTGGCAGGCCACGCCGGCGCAGCGCGCGCAAGCCTTCTTCGACACCTGGAAACACCGTGGCGTGCTGACCATTGGTGACGCCGTAGTGCCTCTGGTAGCTGTCCCACGCGCGTGACAGTATTGCTTTCGATCCGATAGCATCCTGTTTATGACCATCAATGGCCAGAGCATGATTTAGCGTGCAATCGATCAAATGCTCCGAGCCCTTGCCGACCCACTTCCCTGCCAGGACACGATCGATCCGCGCTGGCATCATGCCGGGTGCCCCCAGATCGCGCAGCATCAGGTTCAGGGCAGCAACGAAATCGCCCAACGTGTCGATCAGCGTGCCGTCGAGGTCGAGGATGGCGGCATCAATATTCTTGTGATGATTCGGGTTCATGGGGTTGACAATAAGGGGATGCAGTCCGCAGAGTTTGCACCAGTCCGACTGCATGCGCCGGCAACCGGACCCAGCCGGAATTGGTCGGTCACACCGTAGCAGTGCCAGTGCGTTTTATTCTTTCACATCGGCGGAGAAAATCATGGACCACGTGCATTTGCTGGATCGCAAAATCGGCTCCGAGCTACCACCGCTGCGCAGCGCCGCCGAGCTGCAAGCGTTCGAGGCGACGCCCTATGACGACCGCATCATCCCGCAAAGCACCTACGAGGCGCTGCAGCTTGGCGCGGCGCACGACCCCGGCGCACCCGCGTTCCAGTTCTTGAAGAATGCCGATCCCGACGAGACGCCGTTGACCGTCTCGTACGCGCAGTTCATGGCCCGCGTGACGCAGTCGGCCAATTTTCTCAACAACCTTGGCATCGGTCCGAACGATGTAGTCAGCTTCCTGATGCCGCTGGTGCCGCAAGCCTTCTTCGCGCTGTTCGGTGCGCAGGCGGCGGGCATTGCCAATCCGGTGAATCCGCTGCTGTCGGCCGCGCAGATCACGGAAATCCTGCGCGCCGCCAACACCCGTGTGCTGGTCGCGCTCGGCCCGGTACCGGGCTCCGACATCTGGAACAAGGTGCAGCGCGTCAAGGATGACCTGCCGAACCTCAAGGCCATCGTGGTGGTGCATGGCACGACCGACGAGGCCAGCGCGGTGTACAGCTTCGATGCCCTCATCGACAAATACCCGGCCGACCGTCTGACCAGCGGCCGGCACATCGACGCACAAGACGCGGCCGGCTACTTCCATACCGGCGGCACTACCGGGACGCCCAAACTGGTACGCCACACGCACCGCAACCAGGTGTACCAGGCCTGGGCCATGAGCCTCATGCTGCCCTCGGGCACCGGCCGCAACCTGCTGTTCGGGCTGCCGCTGTTCCACGTGGGCGGGGCCCTCACGCAGGCGCTGGGCCCGCTATCAGGGGGCAGCACCCTGGTCGTAGTGGCGCCGGCAGGCTGGCGCGAGCCGAATGCGATCCGCAACGTCTGGCGGCTGGTCGAGCGCTACAAGCCGAGCGTGTTCGGCGGCGTGCCTACGGTGCTGGCGGCCGCATTGGGCGTGCCCGTCTCGGGCGCGGATGTCTCCAGCATAGCCTTCGCTTCCGGCGGTGGCTCGGCCATCCCGGTAGCAGTCGGCAAGGCGTACACCGAGCAATTCCATGTGCCCGTACTGGAGGTCTACGGCATGACCGAAACCTCGAGCGTGCTCACCATGGGTTACGCCAAGCGGCCCGTGCGGCTGGGTTCGGCAGGCCATGCCGTGCCTTACAGCCGGGTGCGCATCGTGAAGATCGACGCGGAGGGACGCTATCTCGGGGACTGCACCACGAACGAGATCGGCGTGGTCGCCATGGCGGGGCCGGGCGTGTTTTCGGGCTACCTCAGTGAATCGCACAACCGCAGCGCCTTCGTCGAACCAGGCTGGGTCAATTCGGGTGACCTCGGGCGGCTCGACGACGAGGGCTACCTGTGGATCACCGGCCGCGCCAAGGACCTCATCATTCGCGGTGGCCACAACATCGACCCGCTTGCGATCGAGGAGGTCTTCTTCGGGCACCCGGCCGTGGCGCTAGCCGCCGTGGTCGGCCAGCCCGACGCCTACGCAGGCGAACTGCCGGTCGCATTCGTGCAACTCAAGCCGGGCCAGCAGATCGACGCGGACGAGCTGCTGGACTATGTGCGCGAGCGCACCCCTGAACGCGCCGCCGTGCCGGTGCACCTGTACTTCATCGACGCCATCCCGCTCACGGGCGTCGGCAAGGTCTTCAAGCCCGCGCTGCGCTGGGATGCGACGGAGCGCGCCGTCAGCCTGATGCTGGCCGATCTGCAGCCGCCCGGCGGCCACTTGACCGTGCAAGTGGGCGTCCATGCGGCGTACGGCAGCCTGATCACGGTCGCCATCACGGGCGTCGCGGAACCGGCCCGGGCGCTGCTGGTGCAGCAGGTGCATGAGCGGCTCAACCCGCTGGTCATGCGGCACGAGGTGGTGTAGCGGGAGGGCTTGCCCATTGCACCGGCGCGACAAGCCTGTCGGTGCACTTATACCGTGGCAAGCTGCGCCCGCATCGCGGCAATCGTGGCCTTGTAGTCCGGTTTTCCAAAGATCGCGCTGCCCGCCACAAAGGTGTCGGCACCGGCAGCAGCCACGCGCGCGATGTTGTCCTCTTTGATGCCGCCATCGACCTCGAGCCGGATGTCGCGGCCGCAGGCGTCGATGCGCCGTCGCACGGCCTCGATTTTGCGCAGCGCCGAATCGATGAAGCTCTGGCCGCCAAAACCCGGGTTCACGCTCATGATCAGCACCAGGTCAATGTCATCGATCATCCAGTCCAGCACGTCCAGGCTGGCCGCCGGGTTGAATACCAGGCCGGCTTGGCAGCCCTTGGCCTTGATGGCCTGCACGCTGCGGTGCACGTGGGGGCCGGCGTCGGCATGAAAGCTGATCCGGTCGGCACCGGCGTCGGCAAACGAGGCCGCCAGCGCATCGACCGGCTGCACCATCAGGTGTACGTCGATCGGCACCGGCGTGCCGTCGGGCCTTTTGGCATGCGGCCTGAGCGCCTGGCAGATCATCGGTCCGAAAGTCAGGTTGGGTACGTAATGGTTGTCCATGACATCGAAGTGGATCCAGTCGGCACCAGCCGCGATGACGTCCTTCACTTCCTCGCCGAGCCGCGCGAAGTCGGCGGACAAAATGGACGGGGCGATGCGGAAATGGCGTGGCAGGTTTGGGCTCATGCCAATATTGTCGCAGTTGGCGAACGCAGCAACGGGCCGCCCTGACCAAGTTCAGCCCCGTCGTGGGGCAGCGCAGTACGCGAAGCGCCAAGCACGAGGGCTGGCGTCGCAGTTACCATGACTGCATGCCCAAATATCAGATCATCGTGGATGTACAGCCACGCTACCTGCCCGAACAGTCTGCGCCGCTGGACAATATCTTTGGCTTCGCCTACACCGTCACCATCACCAACGACGGCGATGTGCCGGCACAGGTGATCGCGCGGCACTGGTTCATCAGCGACGCCGACGGACACACCGAACAGGTCAAGGGGCTGGGCGTGGTGGGCCACCAACCGCTGCTCAAACCGGGCGAGTCGTTCCAGTACACGAGCGGCTGCCGCCTGCGCACGGCCAGCGGCACCATGCATGGAAGTTACTTTTGCGTGGCCGAGGACGGGGAACGCTTCGAGGCGCCCATCAAGATGTTTGTGCTCGACGCGGGCAGCGGCGACGCCCCGGCGCACCGCGTGCTGCACTGAACCCACAAATGCATGACCCGAACCGCCCGCTGGTGGTCTGCACCGGGAGCCTCTTGATTGCGCTGCGCGACTCCCCGCTACCAAACGGGGCGGCTTGACGCGTTATCATGCCCCGAATCAGCCTCGCCCCGACCAGCGCACGGCGCTACTGCAGACCACCGAGCGTGTGCCCCGGGGGCTTCACCCAACACAACTCCGGAGTGAAGACCATGCGGATCGATCCGGCCGCCGTCACCGTACCGGTGCCGCTCGATCCGGGACCTCTCACACCCGCCACAGGAGAAACCCACGTATATGAATGAAATCATGGCTATCTGGGCGCAATGGCTCAAACCCTCGGCCGGTCTGCCCACCGTGCAATGGTCGATCCTGGTGGCACTTGCCGCCGCTGCGGGTCACATGGTGCAACGCTACCTTGGCCTGCCCAAGGTGCTGGGTTACTCGGTGGTGGGTGCGTTTGCCGGCCTGGCCGGATTCACGGGCGCAGTCTGGCCGCTGCAGGGCATCGGGCTGTTCCTGGTGGAGCTGGGCGTGGCGGTGGTGCTGTTCGAGGCGGGCGGACGCATTCCGCTGCGCTGGTTCCGCCACAACCCGATGGTGCTGGTACAAAGCCTGCTCGAATCGTTTGGCACGCTGGCGCTGGTGTTCTGGGTGCTGCGGCTGCTGAACGTTCCCGAGGCGGTGGCGGAGCCGGTGGCCCTGGTGGCCATGGCAGCCTCGCCAGCGGTGTTGATGCGGGTGGTGATGGACACGCGCGCATCGGGGCCCATGACCGAGCGCGCCATGGTGCTGTCCACCCTGAGCACGCTGTATGCGCTAACCCTTGTCAGCGCCCAGGCTGGCCTGATGGACCGGCCACATGTGGGACTGATGGACACGGTGTACCCCATCGTCGTCGTGCTGGGCCTGTCCGTGGTGGTGGGCGCCATTCTGGCGCTGGCGCTGCGCTCGGCCCTGCGCGTCATGAGTCCCAACAGCGAGAACACCTCCATCCTGCTGCTTGCGCTGATCGCCGTGGGCAGCGCACTGGCGGCGCACTTTGGCGGCTCGGCGCCGCTCGCGGCGCTGCTGGGTGGCATGCTTCTCAAGCACCTCAATCCGCGCCCGTGGGCCTGGCCGCGCCAGTTGGGAACCGCCTCATCACTGCTGACCATGCTGATGTTCGTGCTGGTGTCGGTCGTGGCGGCCCAGGCCGACTGGAACCAATCGGTCGTCACGCTGGTGCTGGCGCTGGTGGCCGCGCGCGCGCTGGCCAAGATCCTGGGCGTGGCGTTCGGCAATGCCGGCAGTGGCGCCAGCTGGAAGCAGGCGCTGTGGGTGGGCTGCGCGATGTCACCGATGTCATCGATCGCGCTGCTGCTGGTTTCGCAGTTCGTCGCCGCATCGCCTGCGCAGGGTCCGATGATTGCCGGTATCGCCCTGCCCGCGATCCTGCTGATGGAAATGCTGGGCGCCGTGATTGCCACGGTGGCCATTCACCGCGCCGGGGAAAGCTCGCAGCCCTGGGCGCCGGTGCTGTTGGGCTCTACCGCGGGAGATCGTCATGAGTCTTGAGCCTTTTCAGCAGTCCGCGGCGCTGTCGCTCGGCGTCGAGCTGGAGTTGCAGCTGGTCAACACGCACGACTATGACCTGGCGCCCTACGCCGAAGACATGCTGCGCATGATGGCCAAATACAAGCTGCCCGGCGCCGTGGTGCCGGAGATGACGTCGAGCATGATCGAGATTTCCACCGGCGTGTGTCGCTCGTCGTCCGAGGTGCTGGGCCAGCTCTCGCAGATCCGCGATGCGCTGGTGAAATGCGCCGACAAACTCAACATTGCCGTGGTCGGCGGCGGCACGCACCCGTTCCAGCAATGGCACGAGCGGCGCATCTACGACAAGCCGCGCTTTCGCGAGCTGTCCGACCTGTACGGTTACCTGTCCAAGCAATTCACCATCTTCGGCCAGCACGTGCACGTGGGCTGCCCCGACGCCGACACGGCGCTGTTGACGCTGCACCGCATGTCGCGCTACATCCCGCACTTCATTGCGCTGTCGGCGTCCAGCCCCTACGTGCAGGGGCAGGACACGGCGTTCGACTCGGCGCGGCTGAACTCGGTGTTTGCCTTCCCGCTGTCGGGCCGCGCGCCGTTCGCGCTGACCTGGGACGAGTTCACCGTCTACTTCGACAAGATGACGAAAACGGGCGTGGTCAAGAGCATGAAGGACTTCTACTGGGACATTCGGCCCAAGCCGGAGTTCGGCACCATCGAGATCCGCGTGTTCGACACCCCGCTCACCGTGGAGCGCGCGGCCGCGCTATCGGCCTACGTGCAGTCGCTGGCCTCGTGGTTCATGAACGAGCAGCCCTTCATGCCGACGGAGGACGACTACCTGGTCTACACCTATAACCGCTTCCAGGCCTGCCGCTTTGGGCTCGACGCGGTGTATGTGGACCCGGCCAGCGGTGAACACATGGCGCTGCGCGAGCACATCCTGCTGACCATGCACCAGATCAACAAGCACGCCGAGGCGACGAGCGCCAGCAGCGCGCTCAAGATGCTGCGCGGCGACATCAACCGCAACCACAACGACGCACGCTGGCTGCGCGAACGCCAGGGGCAGGAACGTCTGCTGGCCGAGGTGATTCGCCAGGCGGCAGGGCGCTTTCGCGGCGATGCCGCTGCGCAGTGAGTCTGTATGCTGGACGCCACGATGGGCGAATTCGACCTGATTGCACGGTATTTCACACGGCCCACGCCCAAGGCGGCGCTGGGTGTGGGCGACGACTGTGCGCTCTTGCAGCCCGGCCCCGGCATGCACCTGGCCATCTCCAGCGACATGCTGGTCGAGGGCCGGCACTTCCTGTCCACGGTGGACCCATGCAAGCTGGGCCACAAGGCGCTGGCCGTGAACCTGAGCGATCTGGCCGCCTGCGGCGCGACGCCGCTGGCCTTCACGCTGGCACTGGCGCTCCCACGCGCCGATGACGCGTGGCTGGCGCCGTTCGCGCGCGGACTGCTGGCGCTGGCCGACCTGCATGGCTGCGAGCTGATCGGTGGCGACACCACGCAAGGGCCGCTCAACATCTGCATCACGGTGTTCGGCGAGGTGCCCGCCGGCCAGGCCCTGCTGCGCTCGGGCGCCCAGGCCGGGGACGACGTTTACGTCAGCGGCACGCTGGGCGACGCGCGGCTCGCGCTGGAGGTGTTTCGCGGCGCGCTCGATGTGCCTGCCGACGTATTCCAGCAAGCCCGTGCGCGCCTGGAGCAGCCGACGCCGCGCGTGGCGCTCGGGCTGGCGCTGCGCGGCGTGGCCAGCTCCGCCATCGACGTGAGTGATGGACTGCTGGGCGACCTTGGCCACATTCTCAGGGCATCGGGTGTCGGCGCGGTCATCGACACCGCAGTTACTATTGGTTTGATAGCCGCATGTCGAGGCCCAATAATGGCTAAGACCGGATTCAGCTCTAATATGCAACTGGACTATGTGCTGGCCGGCGGCGACGACTACGAACTGGTGTTCACCGCGCAGGCCGCCAGACGGCAGGCGGTGCAGGCGGCCGCCGCGCGGGCGCAAACGCCGGTCACGCGCATCGGATCCATCGAGGCGCGGCCCGGCCTGCGGCTGGTCGACGCGCAGGGCGCGCCCGTGTCGGTGCAACACCTGGGCTCCTTTGACCACTTCGCGTGACGCCCATGACCACCGATACCCCGAGCCGCCCGGTTCGCGCCAGCGCGAAATTCATGTTCTCCCACCCCGCGCACATCCTGGCGCTGGGCTTTGGCTCGGGCCTGTCCCTGGTCGCGCCCGGTACGGCCGGCACGCTGTGGGCGTGGCTGGCCTACCTGGTGATGGAACTGTGGCTGTCCCCAATGCAGATTGGCCTGGTGATAGCGGCCTCGCTGCCACTGGGCTGGTGGGCCTGCAGCGTGACCGCGCGCCACATGCAAGTGCAGGACCCGGGCAGCATCGTGTGGGACGAGGTGGCGGCTTTCTGGCTCGTGCTGTGGCTGATCATGCCAGCGGGGTTTTGGGGGCAGCTGGTGGCCTTTGCGCTGTTTCGCTTCTTCGATGCGGTCAAGCCGGGGCCGGTGGCGTGGGCCGACCGCGCATTCAAGGGCTGGGGCGCGCGTGGTGGCTTTGGCATCATGTTCGACGACCTGGTGGCAGCGTTTTGCAGTCTGCTACTGATCGCTGCCTGGAGGTTCTTGTTGTGAATCCTGAGTCGCTATCAAAACAAGATGCCTCAATCCAGGATCTATGCGGGCTACTGGCCGGTTTGCTTCAAAAAAAGCATTGGCTGATGGTGACCGCCGAGAGCTGTACCGGTGGCCAGATTGCGGGCGCCTGCACCGACCTGGCCGGCTCCAGCGGCTGGTTCGAGTGCGGCTTTGTGACCTACTCGAACGAGGCAAAAACAGCGATGCTGGGCGTCGATGCGGCCTTGATCGCCCGGCACGGTGCCGTCAGCGAGCCGGTGGCGCGTGCCATGGCACAAGGTGCACTGGCCCGTTCG
Organism: Rhodoferax sp.; assembly: GCA_039923645.1. Taxonomy (GTDB): domain Bacteria; phylum Pseudomonadota; class Gammaproteobacteria; order Burkholderiales; family Burkholderiaceae_C; genus Rhodoferax_A. The sequence goes on along the minus strand of JBDTCK010000009.1, from coordinate 16,938 downwards.
CGCGCGCAGGTGTCAGTGGCCGTCACGGGCATTGCCGGGCCCACGGGCGGCAGCGTGGCCAAGCCGGTTGGCACGGTCTGGTTCGGCTGGTGCGTGCTGGGGCAGGTGACATCGGAAACCCGGCGTTTTGATGGCGACCGCGCCGCCGTGCGCACGGCCACGGTGCGCCACGCCCTGCAGCGCCTGTTGACGCTGGCGGCCTGAGTCACGCCCCGGCGCGACTCAAGGCGCCGACGCCGCCAGCCCAATTTGCTCGATGGCGTCGGCCAGCCAGTCGTCGCGCAGCCGCACCGCACTGCCGGGCGCCCCCATGCTCACAGTCCAGCCGCCTGGCGCCTGCTGCACCTGCACCGGCTCACCCCACCACAGCAACCAGGCGAGCCACGCCGCGTCGGGGGCGGCAGGGATCTGCTGGGCCGGGCCGTCAAGCAACCCGGTCAACGTGGCACGGTCCGGCACCACGAGGCTGTCACTCGCGGCCTGCGTTGGTGCGGGCAAGGCGGCCGCCAGAATCGAAAGTGCCTGCGCAGGCGTTTTGTCGACCCTCGCACCAAAGTCCAGTTGCCACTGCGCCAGCAACTGCCCGATGGCAATGCCGCGCTGCGCCTCGGCCTGCATCAGATCAGCGTAATCGACCCGGCGCCAGTCGACGGCTGGTGGCGCGCACCCGATTCGCTCCGCGGTGTCCAGGAATACGGAAAACCCGCTGGCATAGTCACCCGGCACGAAGCCCGCGCAGACCAGTGCCAGCTGCGTGATGCGGCTGGCCAGCAGTTGCTGTTGCTGCACCAGCATTTTTTCGCGCACCAGGCTGTCACGCTCGTTGCGCAGCTCGGCCAGCTCCAGGGCATTTTTCAGGTCGGCGCGCAGGCTCTCCAGATCCCAGGGCTTGGTAATGTAGCGATAGATTTCACCGGAGTTGATGGCTTCGATCGCCTCGCCCATCTCCGAGTAGGCCGTGGTCAGCATGCGCACGATGGACGGATGGTGCTCGCGCGCGTAGCTCAGCAGCTCGTTGCCGTGCGCGCCCGGCATGCGCTGGTCCGATACGAGCACGGCAATTTCCGACCCGCGCGTGCGCAGCATCTCCTTGCCGTCCTCCACCGAGATGGCCGTTAGCACCGGCGCAATGGGACTGACCAGACGCTCAAAGTATTTGAGCGCCATCGCCTCGTCGTCAACGTACAGAATATTCACAGCGGTCATTTCCAGGCCTTCACCAAATACAGGTCAGTTACGGTTTGAAATACAGGGACACGGTCGCGCCATGGCCCGGTTCGGAATTCAGTTCGATCGATCCGCCAAGTGATTGCAGCACGCGGCGGCAAAACATCAGCCCCATACCGTTGCCGCCGCTTTGCGCCCGCGTCGTCACGGGTTCGCGCGTGAGCTTGGCCAGGACCTCGGGCGCAATCCCATGACCGTTGTCGATGAAACGGATCCAGGGCCGGGCCCGGCCCGCCGCCCCCGGCTCGCGCCCCAGCACAATTTGCAGGCGCGGCGCGGGACAATCGTGCAGCGCTTGCAGCGCATTTTTGGTCAGCGTGGATAACACCAGGAACAGCAGATCGCGCTGGCCGGGCAAGGCAAAGTCGCTCTCCACCTCACAGCTGACCCAGCCGCGCTCGTCGCGCTCGAAAGGGAACTCCTTGAGCAGTGCCTGCGCCAGACTGCTGGCTGTCACCGTCTGCTCGATGACCCCCGGATAGGCTTCGCGTGCCGAGCGCACGAAAGCCGACACCAGCGATTGGCAATACAGCGCGCTGCGCTGCGCCCCCGCGAGCGCGGCCATCACCTCGCCGGGCTGGCGCTCGGTAAAACACGCGAGACGGGCCGCCTCCTGCGGCTCGGACGCGCCCGCCGCAGTCGGTGACTGGTAGCGGTCCGTGATGGCGGACACAAAGCCGCGTATCGTCGTCAGCGGCGTGTTCAGCTCGTGCGCCAGAAAACCGAGCGTTTCGCGCATGGCCAGCATGCGGTTTTCCTGCAACGCACGCTCCATCGTCTGGGCCCGGAACAGTGTCATCGCCTCGCGCAGGATAAGCCTGGTTTGCACCAGATCCAGGGGCTTTTCCAGTATCCGGAAGACATGGCCTTCGTTGATCGCGGCAATGGCGACATCCTTTTCGGCATAGGCGGTGGCCAGCAGCCTCACCAGATGCTTGAAGTCGTGCTGCACGGCCCGCAGCAGATCGAGCCCGTTGCGCTGAGGCATCCGGTAGTCAGTGACCAGCAACGCCACCGATCGCCCGTGCTCGCGCAGCAGCGCCAGCGCATCGTCCACGCCGGGCGCGGTCAAGACGTTGAATTCGTCCGCAAAGGTACGGGCAAACCATTTGCACGACTGCGGTTCGTCGTCCACAAACAGAATCACGGGTTGACCTGACCGCTCACCAGCAGGTTCGAGCACAAGGGGGTCAGGACGGGCAGGCGTGGATGACATGACAGGACTCATGTTCAAACCGCGGTATCGGCAACAGCAAGGTCGAAAGCAAACTCGGTCCAGACGCCCGCCTCGCTGGTGACCACCAGGGTGCCACCGTGGCGCTGGATGATCGCGTAGCTCACGCTCAGCCCCAGCCCCAAGCCCTGGCCCACGCCGCGCGTGGTGAAAAAGGGCTCGAACACGCGGGTCAGGTTGTCCGGCTCGATGCCGGTGCCGTTATCGCGCACCGTGACATACAAGCGCCCATCGCGCCGCTGCCCGTTGACTTCAATCCGCGGCTGTGCCCGCTGCGATTTACGCAGCGCCAGCGCCGCGTTGCTGAACAGGTTGATCATCACGCCGATGATGGCGGGCTCATCGCCGCGTACATGCGTATCCTGCGGCCACTGCACCTGCACGTCCACACCACTTAGCTCGTGGCCGGTCAGACGCTGCGCCGACAGCACAGCCTTTTCGAGCAGAAAGATGCGGCTGCTGTCCTCGCCCGGCTTCTGGTAGGCGAAGGTCTTGAGATCGGAGACGATGTTTTGCACCCGGGCCAGACCTTCTTTCGCATCCACCAGGCTTTCCTTGAGGTCGGCACTCTGCGTCACGACCGGATCGAGCAGAGCCATGTTCAGCGCCATCATGCTGTAGTTCACCGGGTTGTTCACCTCGTGCATCAGGCCCGCCGACAAGGTACCCAGTGCCGCCATTTTTTCCTGCTGGATCATGTGGCCCTTGATTTGCGCGAGCGCCTGGTTGGTACTCACCAGTGTGCTGTTCTTTTCCGCCACCTCACGCTGCAGGCTGAAAAGTTGCAGGCGCGCCCTCTCATTGAAGTAGGTGCACACAGCACTGGCTGCCGCCGAAAACAGCAGAAACAGCGAATTGCCCCCAAATCTTCCCACGTCCGACAATCCGGCAGGATTGAGCGCGCACGCCAGCAGATAAACGGCGAAGGTGAAAAGACCAAACGCAACACCTTCGAAAAAAGTGATCGGCATGAGAATGCCTGTCGCATACAGCGCCAGTTGCAAGCCGACAAAGTAAATGGAGTGCACGCCGTCGGTGACACCGATCATCCAGGCAATCATGACCTGGGGCACCGCGAGCCAAAGCAGGGTCAGCTGCTGCACCCACCTCAGCCCGATGGCCGTGTACAACGTCAGAAAGATCGCCAGCGTGATCAGCGCGACGGCCACACGGGCGGCCAGGAACGGTCCAAACCGCTCGGGATATACGGACAAGTCCAACCCCACCCCCAGAAGCACCAGCACGATGGACGTGATGCTTCCGGCCTTGCTGTAGGCAACGCGGAATTCACTCAACTCCAGATGATAGGGTGACTGGGCTTGACGGGTCATGGACAGCAGCCCGGCCACGGGTTCAAGCACCACTGGTGACCTGAAACTCTGCAAAGATATTGGCTCCGGTGTCATCGGTGTAGAGCCGGGTGTTTTCCCGGTTAGTAGGTAATACGCTTTCCAGTTCAGCCTCGTCGCGGTAGATCAAATGCCATTCGAGCAGGTGCTCCATGCCATGCCGCTCCGGGTTGCTGGAGTGCACGTTGGTGACCAGCACGGTCCCACCTAAATTGCTGCGCGAAACAAAATATTGCAGCAGCCGCGCGCAGACCTTGTCGGACAGGTAATCGAACAGGCCCGCGCAATAGACGAAGTCGAATTTCGCCTGTGCATCGAGCGGATGATCCTTCTTCGAAGCCCGCTTGAGCAACTGATTCACCGATTCGTGGATGTATTCGACCTGCACCTGCTTGCCATGCTCCTGGCAGGCTTTCTCGATGCACGAGCGGGTGTACGCGAGCGTTTCTTCGCTGAAATCCATCAGCTTGAACATCAGACGCTCCGGGTGCGGATACTTGGCAATGAAGCGCTGGATTTCCACGGCCGGGCCGCACCCCACATTCAGAATGCTGATGTCACGCTGCTCGCGCTCGGCCCGCTCGGCCGCCTTGTTCAGGTAGCCCACCAGGATGTCGATCCGGTTGCGGTGCGCCTGCGCCACGATGCACCGGATGAACATCGTGTTGATGATCTGGAAATAGGTGCTGTTGCCCTGACGAGGATCGCTCAACATCTGGTTCACCATCTCGTAATCACCGGCGTAACCCATTGGCTTGGCAAACGTGCGGTAGACGAACGGTGCGCGCAGCAGTAGCGGGTGCAGCGCCGTCTGCGCGAAATTGCGGTGCGCAACGCTGTCTTCCACGTCAATCAGTTTCGCCTCTTCCTCCAGCCAGACCAGGTACTCCTTGCCCTTTTGCATGATGGGCGTGGCCAGTTCATAGAAAATATCCTCGCGGATCCGCCCCTGTGCATCGCGCGGCAGCACATCCGACATGTCGGCCTGGTCGGCCCAGCGCGAGGTCTCGGACAGAAAGGTCCGTGCCTCGCTGATCGCGACCTGGTAGCTTCGGCTGATGCGAAACCGGGCATTCCAGTCTTCGACAAAGGTCTTGGCCTCCGCCTCGACCCGCGACAAGTCCCCCCGGATCGCGTTGAATTCGGACCAGTCGTCGGTCAGCGTGACGGATACCAGCGCCATCAGGCCGGTGTTGAGCATACTGACGACGACTGCATTGCCCTTGTAGATGATGCGGTCGCCGGCGCGCACGGTGACTTCGCGCAGCACCTCGCTGACCTGTACGATGGAATACGGGTTGTAGATTTCCATCACCAGCGAGTGGCGCTGGTGGTTGGTCAGGGTGCCGCGAACGGAGTCGCCCTGGCTGTTGCGGAAAGTGATGACAGGGTCTATTTGGCGAAGAGTCTGCACGGCGTCTGACAATCAGAAATGGGAGGGGTTCAACGTCAAAATGAATCACCCAGCGTACCACGCAGGGTAGATTGACCAACGAGTACTACACGACTTGCCCCCCATTTTGATTTGGTCAAGCGCTCGGCTACATTCTGTCACCGTTGAAGCGGCATTGATGGGTCTTGAACTCGCCATTGCGGCATAGGCGCAGCGTCTGTGGCGCCGCAGCGACAATTGCGGCGGTAAGGTCGCCCCAGAGGGGGCGCGTGGGGCTCCCGGTTGCCGGCCACCCGGCATCGCGGGTCGCGCCTGCGCACTACGACACAGATCAGGAGTTTTTGTGCAACCGGAACATCAACACAACGCGCGCGCAGGCTATTATGGTTTCACAGGCACTCCTCCCACCACGACAATCCCAACCGAAGATTCACGATGCTCAAGTTCCTGCGCTTTGGGCGCTCGCCTGATTCAGTGCTGACGACCATGACAGCGGCCACCGCTGCCGAGATCGAGGCCGAGGTCCGTCGGCTCGACATCGATGCCGCGATTGCCGCCGAAGAAAGCTGGAAGGTTCGACTCGACGCCTACCTGGCGGGCAAATCCACCGAGGATTTTCGCCCCGAAGTGATCTGCTTCGACGACCGCTGCGAACTGGGCAAATGGCTGCACGGACCGGGCCGCGCGCGGCTGGGCAGGTACACCTCGTTCAAGCTGCTGGTGGACGAGCACAGGAATTTCCATTACCACGCCGCCAACGTGGTCAGTTTTGTCGAATCCGGCCGTCTCGACAAGGCCGTGAATCTGCTGACCACCGACTTCGAGCGCAGCAGCGCCCGCGTGGTGGAATTGCTGAATCTGCTCAGGGAGCCCTGAGCGGCGGGGTCACGCCGCGCCGTGGCACTTTTTGTATTTTTTGCCGCTGCCGCACCAGCACGGCTCGTTGCGGCCCGGCGTCGCCGCCTTGCGCACCGTCTCGACGCGCGGACCGATGCCCCGCCACAGGTCATACAGGTCGTAGACGCTCCATAAGGCTTCGCCGAACGCGTCCACGCGCGCTTCGCTCACACTCGCGGGCCCATCCTCACTGAACATGCACAGCGTCGGCGGCCCGGTGTCGTCTTCGGTCATCGCCACCAGCGCCTGCAGATCCTCATCGAGTCGCGCGGCGGCCTGCCTGTCGCGCGGCGCTACCCATTCCTCGGGCCAGCTCTCCACCACAAACATGAAGCCGAGTGCCCATACCTGGCCAAAGGAAGGAAGTTCCTGTCCGGCCATCGCCACCTGCTCCTCTACCGGCAGGCTGGCCACGGCGCCGCGCACGTCCATCACCTCGGGCTGGTAGGCGCGGTCGTCGTCGAGCGACTCCACATCGGTGCCGAGGGCGCTGGCCACCTCCTGCCAGCGCTGCAGCCACAGCTGCGTGAAGCGCTGCTGCTGCTTTGCATCGGCGAACAAGACATCCAGGGCGGCCGTCTCGTCGCCCGCCACCTCGCCAGTGCCGAGAAGCACAGGCAGATATTCACTGGCGGCTATGGGCCGCCGGCAACAAATCAGCGCTGCCATGAAGCCTTCGCAAAACTCCCACTGCGGCGTCTCATCGTTGCGCGTGCGCAGTTCGTCCAGGAGCGCATCGAGCTCATCGAACGCCTGCGAGTCGAGCGCAGCGCCGGCATCGGGCGCAGCGCCGGCGGGTGAAGGAGGTGTCTGGTTCATGGTCTGGTTCGTCATACTACAAAACTAATAGCATCTTGCACTTGCACACCAAGGGCCAGCAACTGTTTTTGCATGCAAAGGACAGCTTTGTCCTTGCTCAGGAGCTGTGCCCGATGGGCGACGGCCAGGTCGATGAACTTCTGGTCGTCAGGGTCGGCGCAGGTGATGCCGGCGCGGGCCGCCGGGTCCACGGTGCGCGCGTGCCGGTCGAACGCCTGCAGCACGCCGGCCGCATCGAGCACGGCCGCTGCCAGGCGCGCCGCAATGTGCGGGTAGTCCAGCACTCGCGCCAGTTCGTCGCGCATGGCGGGAGTCGCCAGCCAGCGGAGCCGGCCCGCCTCCAGTGCCTGTGTCAGCGGCTGCGCGGCGGGGTCGTTGAAGACCCACAGGTCGAGGACGATGTTCGTGTCGAGGACGATGTGGGTGGTGGGCACGACGGCCTCGCGACCTGCTGCGCAGGTGGGCGCGAAAACGGCGAAAACGGGGTCAGAGCACACGTCCTCTACGCGCCCGGTGATCCGACCCCGTTTTCGCCATTTTCATGCCCCGCGCTCTTGCGCGCAGAGCCCTGCACCATGTCGAAGCGAAACAGGCGGCATTCGATCGGGCCGTTCCACATCGGCACGCGGCGTGACTCTTTCAGGCGCATGCGCCCGGGCAGCTTGAGGTCGGGTGTCAGCACCCAGGCACTCCAGCCGGCGTAGTTCTTCTTCCAGTGGGCGGCGAGACGACTGAAGAATTCGCCGCCTTCATCTCCCTCCATCTGGGCGCTCTCACGCCCACCCGGACGTGCCCCCGCCTGCGTGAAGACGCGCCCGCGCGCCCCGCCGCCGGCCACGCCGGCCACTTCGATGCGCTCGCCATACGGCGGATTCACCAGCATCACGCCCGGCTGCGCCGGCGGCAGCCGCTGCAGCGCATCGCCGCCGCGGAACTCCACCGCAGCGCCGACCCCCGCGCGCGCCGCGTTGCGCTGCGCAAAATCCACCATGCGGTGTGCTACATCACTGCCAAATATGGCGGCAGTCGGCTCTATTTGTGCCGCCAGCGCTTCGCTTTTAATGGCAGACCAGACGTGGCTCTGAAACGGCAGCAGCTTCTCGAAGCCAAAGCGACGCAGCGAACCGGGCGCGATGCGGCAGGCGATCTGCGCCGCTTCGATCGCGATCGTGCCGCTGCCGCAGCACGGGTCGTACAGCGGCGTCATGCCATCCCAGCCGCTCGCGGCCAGCATGGCGGCAGCAAGCGTCTCCTTCAACGGGGCGTTGCCCTTGTCCTCGCGCCAGCCGCGTTTGAACAGCGGCTCGCCCGAGGTGTCGATGTAGAGCAGGGCGCGGTCGGTCGTCAGGTGCAGGTAGATGCGCGCATCCGGCCACTGGGTGTCCACATCGGGGCGCACGCCGCTTTTGTGACGAAAGCGGTCGGCAATCGCGTCCTTGATTCTGAGCGCGGCAAAATTCAGGCTGGTGAGCGGGCTGTGCTGCGCGGTGACCTCGACCTTGAACGTCTGCTTCGGGGTGAACCAGACCTCCCATGCCACGTTGGAGGCCGCCTGGTACAGGTCCTGCTCATTGCGGTATTCGGTGCTCGAGAGTTCGATCAGCACGCGCTGGGCCAGCCGGCTGTGCAGGTTCAGCAGCAGCGCATCGCGCCACGACGCGTTCAACTGCACGCCGCCGCGCAAGGTTTGCAGATCGTGGTCGGCGACGCCGGTGATGCGCTGCACCTCAGGGCCCAAGTAGGCTTCGACACCGGCCGCGCAAGGCAGGAAAAGTTGCAGCTGATTCACAGGGTTTTTCTCAAGTGGGTGGGGGCAATGCGCAGCGCCTCGCGGTACTTGGCCACAGTACGGCGTGCGCATTCGATGCCCTGCTCCTTGAGCATGTCGGCCAGCTGGCTGTCGCTGAACGGCTTGGCGGGGTCTTCGGCCGCGACAAACTGCCGGATCAGCGCACGCACCGCGGTGCTCGATGCATTGCCGCCGGTCTCGGTGCCCAGCCCCGAGCCAAAGAAGTACTTGAGCTCGAAGGTGCCGAACGGCGTGGCCATGTACTTGGCCGTGGTGACGCGCGAGATGGTGGACTCGTGCAGGCCCAACTCGTCGGCGATCTCGCGCAGCACCAGCGGGCGCATGGCCAGCTCGCCGTGCACGAAGAAGCTCTTTTGCCGCTCCACAATGGCATTGGCCACGCGCAGGATGGTGTCGAAGCGCTGCTGGATGTTCTTGATGAACCAGCGCGCCTCCTGCAGCCGCTGCTGCAGCGCCGCGTGGCTCGACGCATCGCGCCCGCCGCTCTTATGGTGCTTCAAGGCATTCGCGTAAATGTCATGCACGCGCAGTCGTGGCATGACATCCAGGTTGAGGTGGGCCCGGAATTTGGGCTGTGCGCCGTGCCCGACGTTGACCACGATCACGTCCGGCACCACGATGTTGCGCTCGACCTGCACGAAGCGGCGCCCCGGCTTGGGCTCGAGCCGCGCGATCAGCAGCATGGCGGCCTTGACCTGTGCTTCAGTGGTGCCGCACAGGGGCACCAGACGGCGCACATCGCGCCGGGCCAGCAAGTCCATCGGCTGGGCGCAAATGCGCAGCGCCACGACGATCACGGCCTGGCGAGACGGGTCGCCGGGGTCGGCCTCCTGCAGCGCGCGCAGCTGCAGCGCCAGACATTCGCCAAGATGGCGCGCGCCGACGCCGGTCGGCTCCAGATGCTGCAACAGCGCCAGCGTGACCGTGAAGCGCTGGACCAGCTCCTGTACCTGTTCCTCGTCATCACCGGCCAGCCCTTCGGCCAGGGACTGCAACGTGTCTTCCAGGTACCCGTCGTCATTCAGTGATTCGATCAAAAAGCGCAGCGCGGCGCGGTCCACCTCGGACAGGCGCAGCGCGAGCGCCTGGCGGTGCAGATGGGACTGCAGCGATTCCTGGCTGCCCGCCAGCTCGGTGGCGTCGGCCGCATCCACGTCGCCCAGGTTGTTGCTGCGCGCCGGAGCATCGCCGCCCCATTCGCCGTCGTCGGCCCTCACCTCGCTGGTGCCGTCTCCGTCCCAGCTCTGCTCATCTTCCTGGCCGGACAGCGGGGTTTCAGTATCATTTTGGTCTGCAACCCTTATCTCATCTTGACTGTTTGCTATTGGCCCAAGAGCAGACTCGGCATCACGATCCTCTTCGCGCACGCGCGTGTCGGCCTGCGCCAGGCCAAACTCCTCGCGCGACGCCTCCTCTTCGGTGACTTCCAGGAACGGGTTGTCGTCGAGCATCTGCTCGACTTCCTGGCTCAACTCCAGTGTCGAGAGTTGCAGCAGTCGTATCGACTGCTGCAACTGCGGCGTCAGCGCCAGGTGCTGCGAAATCCTTAAGGAAAGACCTTGTTTCACAGGCGTTTCCCCCAGCCTTGGCACAACGTGTTGCGCGTCCTCATGGGGATAGGCAACGGGCCAGTCAATTCCAGCCGGCGCCGCGGAACCGGCTGCGCCGGGCCACTGGCGCCACCTCCTTGAGCGGGGATGCGGCCCCACGAAGTGAGCAAGCAACGGGGGGGAGCCATTACATTCTGAAATGCTCGCCCAGGTACACCCGGCGCACCTCGGCGTTGTCGACGATCTGTGCCGGCGTGCCCTGGGCCAGCACATGGCCATCGTTGATGATGAAGGCGTGGTCGCAGATACCCAGCGTCTCGCGCACGTTGTGGTCGGTGATAAGCACGCCAATCCCGCGGCCCTTGAGGAAAACAATGATCCGCTGGATCTCGATCACGGCGATCGGGTCGATGCCCGCAAACGGTTCGTCCAGCAGGATGAAGCGCGGCTGCGTCGCCAGTGCGCGCGCAATTTCGACGCGCCGGCGCTCGCCCCCGGACAGCGACAGCGCCGATGAATCGCGCAGATGCTCGACCCGCAGTTCCTGCAGCAGCTCAGTGAGGCGTTCCTCGATCTCTTTTTTGGACAGGGGGTGACCGGCCTGGTCGCCCACGCCATGACGCTGCAACTCCAGCACCGCGCGCACGTTCTCTTCCACCGTGAGTTTGCGAAAGATCGACGCCTCTTGCGGCAAGTAGCTCAGGCCCAGGCGCGAGCGCCGGTGGATCGGCATATGCTCCACCGGGGCGCCGTCGATCGTGATCTCGCCAGCATTGGCCCTCACCAGTCCCACGATCATGTAGAACGAGGTCGTCTTGCCTGCACCATTGGGGCCCAGCAGGCCAACCACCTCGCCTTTTTGCACCGCCAGCGACACGTCTTTCACGACCATGCGACTGCCATAGGACTTTTGCAGGTGGCGCGCCTCCAGCCGGCTGGGCACAGCGTCAGCAGTGCGCGCCCCCACGTCGTCCGTCACTTCTGCTCCCCGCCGAGCGTGGTGCTCGGTCGCAGCGCGGGCGTCGGGGTGGCCGCAGACGGCGTGGCAGCCGGTGCGGTGCCCGCGGGCGCCGAGGCGACGGGCTTGGGCGACAGCATGGCGCGCACGCGCGTGCGCGGTGCCACGCCCGCAACGCCGCCGGCGGGGTTGGTGACCGCCCCGTCCACGGTGAAGACGTCCGTCGCGTTGTTGTAGGTAATCAGCGCGCCGGTGGTCTCGTCGGTCAATGTGGCACCGGTGTAACGCCGCAGGACGGCCTGCCTGATGAACTTGACGACATCTGTCTTGCCGTCGTATTCGATGGTTTGCGACTCGCCCTCGATGTACTCATCCACACCTTCGCGCTTTTGCCGGTAGAACGCGAGCTTGCCGGGCGCCGCCGTGACGGTGGCGTACTGGTAACCCTCCGGGTCCTGGCGTACATCCACACGGGCGCCACGAACGATGATGGTGCCCTTGGTCACCACCACGTTGCCGGTGAACACGCTGGTCTGGTTCAGGTCGTCATAACGCAGGGCGTCCGCCTCGATATTCATCGGTTTGTTGTTATCGGCCTTTTCCGCCATCGCGCCGATGGACGTCAGCGCAAGGACAACGAGCAGAAGCAGTGAAGCGAGATGTTTTTTCATAGAGGCATGAATCTTGCTGGCATTGTAATGGCGCGACAACGACACGCCCTCGGAAACATGACAAAAAAGCCCGCATGGAGCGGGCTTGTCTCGCGACCCCTAGCGGGGCCGGCTCGTCATGCGCTCTTGCGCGACTCGCCAATCAGGTAATCGGTGACCTGCAGTGCACGTTCCATGCTGCGCGCAAGTTCACCATCGGTGTAATAGCGGCCTGCAACGCCGAGTGCGGGAACGCCCGACACTTTGTAGGCATTCATCAGCTGGGTCGCCTCGCGCACCTCGGTGGCCACGGAGAAAGAGTTGTACTGCTGCGCAAACTGGGTCATGTCCAGGCCCTGCTTTTGCGCCCACGCGGTGATGCCGGCCTCGCGGTCCAGTGGCTGATGCTGGACATGAATGGCGTCAAATACCTTGACATGCAGCTCATCGATCTTGCCCATGGCCTTGAGCGTGTAATACAGGTGCTGCTGGGGCACGAAGCTGGAGTTGAACGCCACCGGCACGCGCCGGAGGCTGACGTAGGGGGGCAGGCGCTTGACCCAGTTGTCCAGCGCCGGCTCGAATGCAAAGCAGTGCGGGCAGCTGTACCAGAAGAAGTCGACGACCTCGACCTTGCCGGCGGCCGCCTTGATCATGGCACGCCTGTCCAGCGCCAGATAGTCCGTGCCGGCGACGAATTTTTGCCCCTGTGCATGCACGGCAGGCACGCTAAGGGTGGATGCGGCCAGCGCCGAAGCGGCGGCCAGGGAGAATTCACGACGTTTCATCAAGTTACGCTCCATTTAGAGTCAGTCAGAGGGCCAAGCCGGCCCGAAGTTCCCACGCGAAGGAGCCCGGTGGATCAACGCTGAACGCGCACCAGCGCCGTTTCCATGCCGCTGCCATCGAGCCGCTCCTTGGCCTTGTCGGCGTCAATCTTGCGGTCGAATGGTCCGACTCGCACGCGCCAGACCGTGCGGCCGGCCTGTTCGCGCTCGGTGACTTTGGATTCGACCCCCATCAGCGACAGCTTGGCACGCTGCGACTCGGCATCTTCGGCAGCCCGGAACGCGCCCGCCTGCACAAAGTAGGTGAATGGATCCTCCCCACTGCCGGCCGACCGGGCCTTCGCCAGGTCGCCCAGCGGATCGCCCGACACGGCCGGTGGCAGCGGCGGCTTGACAGTCGCGGTCCTGCCGCCCAGCACCGCCGGCGGTAACGCAGACGCCGCATCGGTCGTCGCGGCGGGGGCCGCACCGTTGGTATCGACGGCGCCGCCAGCAGCGGCGGAGGCCGGCCGCACAGGGTTCTTGCCATACAACGGCGCGTTCGGATCCCAGTCCTTGTTCTTGACGGCCTCGGCCGCGTCCTGGCCCGCGGCGCGGCTGACGCCCTTATTGACGAACGGAATCGGCACCTTCGTGACGTAGACCGCGACAGCCAGCGCCGCGGCCAGACCCACCACGACACCGATGACAAGCCCGACGATGGTGCCGCCGAATTGCTTTTTCATTTGATTGCTCACATTTTTGCGGGCGCTGACACACCCAGAACTGCCAGGCCATTGTGCAATACCTGCGCAGTGGCGGCGACCAGCGCCAGCCGCGCCAGTTTGACCCACTCGTCGTCCACCAGAATGCGCTCGGCATCATAGTAGCTGTGGTAGCTGGCGGCCAGCTCGCGCAGGTAAAAGGTCACGTCGTGTGGCGCAAAATCCTGCGCCGCAGCGCTCAGCATCTCGGGGTATTTGGCCAGTTGCAGCATCAGCGCCAACGCGGGGGAACTTTGCAGCGGTGTCAGGTCGACACTCTTGAGGCCGGCCGCATCGCCGCCCCAGCTTGAAAGCACCGAGCAGATGCGCGCGTGGGCGTACTGCACGTAATAGACCGGGTTGTCGTTATTCCTGGCGATCGCCAGATCAACGTCGAATACATATTCGGTGTCGGGTTTGCGGCTCAGCAAAAAGAAACGTACGGCATCCTTGCTGGTCCATTCGATCAGGTCGCGCAGCGTGACGTAACTACCAGCGCGCTTGCTGATCTTGACCTCCTCGCCACCGCGTATCACGCGCACCATGGTGTGCAGCACGTAGTCTGGGTAGCCCTCGGGGATGCCCACATTGGCCGCCTGCAGGCCGGCGCGCACCCGCGCGATCGTGCCGTGGTGATCGGTGCCCTGGATATTGACAACCTTGTGAAAGCCGCGCTCCCACTTGGCGATGTGGTAGGCCACGTCAGGCACGAAGTAGGTGTACGTGCCGTCGCCCTTGCGCATGACGCGGTCCTTGTCGTCGCCATAGTCGGTGGATTTGAGCCACAGGGCGCCGTCCTGCTCGTAGGTCTTGCCTGCGGCCACGATCCTGTTCACAGTGGCCCCGACCTTGCCGGTGGTGTACAGGCTCGATTCAAGGTAGTAGTTGTCGAACCGGACCGCGAACGCCTGCAGGTCCAGATCCTGCTCGCGGCGCAGGTAGGCCACCGCGAACTGGCGGATCGAATCGAGGTCGGACGCATCGCCCGAGGCGGTGTATTCGCGATCGTCGGACTTGACAGTTTTCTTCGCCTTGAAGTCTTTGGCGATGTCGGCGATGTAGTCGCCGTTGTAGGCGGCGGCATTGTCGCCACTGGGCCAGCCCACGTCGCCCGGCTTGACGCCCTGGGCACGCAATTGGGTGCTGTGCGCCAGGGTCGCAATTTGCACACCGGCGTCGTTGTAATAGAACTCGCGGTAAACGTCCCAGCCCTGGGTCTGGAACAGGTTGCAGATGGCGTCGCCCAGCGCTGCCTGGCGACCATGGCCCACATGCAGCGGGCCGGTCGGATTGGCTGAAACGAACTCCACCAGCACACGCTGACCGTTCGCCGTCTGCGCGCCAAACCGCTCGCCCTGTGTCAGCACTTCGCGCACGATCTGCTGCTTGGCCTGGGGCTTGAGTTTGATGTTGAGGAAGCCCGGCCCGGCAATCTCGACGGCTTCGACCCAGCGCTGGAAGCTCTCCGATTTTTGTAGCATCTGACGCAGATCCTGTGCGAGCTGGCGAGGGTTTTGCTTCAGAGGTTTAGCCAGTTGCATGGCGGCCGTCGACGCCAGATCGCCATGCGCGGCCACCTTGGGCGACTCGAACGCCGCTCTTGATCCCGCGCCGGGGGAAAGTCGCTCCAGCTCGACAGCCAGCGCTGCGAGTAATTCCTGTTTGACAAAAAGCATCGCCTGATTTTACGGGGCGCCGCCTGTGATCGACGCGCCACGTCATCCAATCTGCCGGGTCGCACGTTGTGTGTTTCAATCCGGCAGGGACTTTCTCGCCCTGCCGGGTTACCTTTCCCCATCAACATGTTCCTCTCCAGGAGATTCCATGAAACAACTTCTTCCCCTGATCGCCGCCATGGGTTTGGCTCTGTCCATGGGCATGGGCGTCGCCCACGCTGCCGAGGGTGCCAAAACAGCTCAGCAAAGCAAGATGACCACCTGCAACAAAGACGCTGCGGGCAAAAAGGGCGATGAGCGCAAAGCCTTCATGAAAGACTGCCTGAGCGCCAAACCGGCCGCCGCTGCTCCGGCTGCGATGCCCTCCTGCGACCAGGCCGCGGCCGACAAAAAGCTCGCTGGCGCCGCGAAAGCCAGCTTTGTCAAGAAGTGCATGGCCGAAGCGAAGTAATCGCCCCGGCTGACGGACTCAAACCCCGCCTGTGTCACAGGGCGGGGTTTTCTTTTGGCATGATGCGCACATGATCTCTCGCGCCGACCTGACCCCGTCCCTTTCCTGTGTGATGCCCGCCTTCAACGAGGCGCGCAATCTGGATGTGGTCGTGCCGCAGGTGCTCGCCGCCTTGAACGCGCTGTCGACCGACGTGGAGCTGATCGTGGTCGACGACGGCAGCCGCGACGACACCGTCCAGGTCGCGCAGCGCCTGTGTGCGGTGCACCCGCAGATGGTGTTGCTGCAGCTTTCACGCAACTTTGGCAAGGAGGCCGCGCTCACCGCCGGCATCGACGCGGCGCGTGGCGACCTCGTCGCCATGATGGACGCCGATGGCCAGCATCCGGCGTCGCTGCTGGGTGAAATGCTGCAAAAATGGAGGCAAGGGGCGGACGTGGTGTACGCCGTGCGCCAGAGCCGCGCAGATCAGTCGCGACTGCAGGCGGGGCTGACCGGCCTGTTCTACAAACTCGTCAACTGGGGCAGCCATATCGAGATTCCCGCCGACGCCGGCGACTTTCGCCTGATGGACCGCAAGGTCGTGCAGGCGCTCAAGTCGCTGCCCGAGCGCAACCGCTTCATGAAGGGCCTGTACGCCTGGGTCGGCTTCAACAGCACGGCGATCGATTACGAACCGCTGCCGCGGGCCGATGGCCGGACCAACTTCGGCCTGGGCGGCTCATTCCGGCTCGCGCTCACCGGCATGGTGGCGTTCTCCACGGCGCCCCTGCGCCTGCTCACAGCGCTCGGACTGTTGCTGTCCGTGGGCGCGCTCGGCTATGGCAGCTGGGTCATCGTCGATTACTTCATGACGGGGGTGGACGTGCCTGGTTACGCCACCATCGTGACCGGCCTGATGTTCTTCAGCGGCATCCAGCTGCTCGGCATGGGCATCCTGGCCGAATATGTGGGGCGCATCTATGAAGAGGTCAAGCAGCGCCCCGCCTATCTTGTCAGTCAGCGCACGGGCGGCGGTCTGGCGGCGGGCGACCGCCCGCACGAAGATTCGCAGACGGCACGCACGCGGGACACATCGCTGCTCTGAGCATGAACAAGTCGGGCTTCTGGTTCATCGCTGTCGGCTGCGCAGCGGCGCTCACCCACATGACGGTCTTTGCTCTGACGCATTCGCATGTATGGCCGGAAGTCGCCAATGCGCTGGGTTTCATGGTGGCGTTTTTCGTGAGTTTCACCGGTCACCGCTGGCTCAGCTTCAGCGATGCCGCAACCAGCGTGGCGCAAAGCTTTGGCCGCTTCTTCATGACCGCGCTGGGCGGTTTTGCCACCAACGAGATCGTGTTCGTACTGTTGCTACGCGCCCTCGGCTGGCCGTCTTTCGTGGCCCTGGTGG
>JBDTCK010000008.1:0-4305 GCA_039923645.1 Rhodoferax sp. | reverse complement strand
AGCCGCTGGCGCCAGGTGGACACCCCCGTGGGCGAGATCCCGGCGCTACTGCCACCGGGGCGCATCAACAGCTTCGAGTACCGCATGGACGCGGTGCCCGCCGTGGGCGAGCACACCGACGCGATCCTGCGCGAGCTGGGACAAAGTGACGCGGGCATTGCCGCGATGCGCTCTGCCCACGCCATCTGATGGGGATCGATGAACTATAACAATAAGAGCTACTTGCCAATAATGGATAAGGGCTAGAACCCTATTTCTCTTAAAGATACCTGCCATGACCTCACCCACTGCCCAACTCGCCGCATTCGCCGCCGGCCTGCGCTTTGACGCCATACCCGGCCCCGTGATTCGCAAGACGGAAGACCTGCTGGTCGACTGGTTCGGTTCGGCCCTCGCAGGAAAAGGCTCACGCCCGGTCGAAACCGTCGCCCGCTTTGCCGCCAGCATGGGGCCGGCCGGCGGCCCGTCTGAGGTGTTGATTAACCGCAGCGGCACCAGTGCTTACTTCGCCGCTATGGCCAACGCCGCTGCCTCGCACGTGGCCGAGCAGGACGACGTGCACAACGGCTCGGTATTCCATCCGGCCACCGTGGTGTTCTCACCGGCACTCGCTGTAGCGCAGGCGCTCGGCGCCAGCGGGCAGCAACTGCTGACGGCCGCCGTGGCGGGCTACGAGGTGGGCATTCGCGTCGGCGAGTTCCTCGGCCGCTCGCACTACAAGGTGTTCCACACCACGGGCACGGCCGGCACGCTGGCCGCGGCCGCGGCGGTGGGCAACCTGCTCGGGCTCGATGCGGCGCAGATGCAGCATGCTTTCGGTTCTGCCGGCACCCAGTCGGCCGGGCTGTGGGAGTTCCTGCGTACGGGGGCGGACTCCAAACAGCTTCACACCGCGCACGCGGCATTGGCCGGCCTGATGGCCGCGTACCTGGCCAAGGACGGCTTCACCGGCGCGGCGCAGATTCTGGAAGGCCCACAGGGCATGGCGGCCGGCATGTCGAGTGACGCCGATCCCGCCAAACTTACAGAGGGCTTGGGCACGCGCTGGGCCACGGTCGAGACCTCGTTCAAATACCACGCCTCGTGCCGCCACACGCACCCGGCTGCCGATGCGCTGTTGCAGGTGATGCAGGCGAACCACCTGAAGCCGGACGACCTGGCCCGCGTGGTCACGCATGTGCACCAGGGCGCCATCGACGTGCTCGGCCCGGTGACGCATCCCGCCACGGTGCATCAGAGCAAATTCTCCATGGGCACGGTGCTGGCGCTGGTCGCGCGCTTCGGCCATGCGGGACTGGCGGAGTTCGACCAGCATTTCCGGGACGAGGCCACGCAGGCCCTGTGCGAGCGGATCACCATGGAATTGGACGGTGAGGTCGACCGCGCCTATCCACAGCGCTGGATCGGCAAGGTCACGGTCACAACCACCGATGGCCGCGTGCTGCAGGGCCGGGTCGACGAGCCCAAGGGCGACCCGGGCAATACCCTGAGCCGCGACGAGATCACGGCCAAGGCGTTGCGGCTCGCGGCCTACAGCGGCGGTGCGACGCCGTCTGAAGCACAGGCCGGAATCGATGCGCTGTGGCACATCGCACAGGCGCCCAAGGTCTGGCTGCTGCTGAGGCAGCGCGCATGAGCGCTGCGGCGGCATCGGCGATCACGCTGGCGCGCTCCTTTCTGTTCGTGCCCGCCAACCGGCCGGACCGCTATGCGAAGGCGCTGGCCTCCGGGGCGGATGCGGTGATCGTGGACCTGGAAGACGCCGTGTCGCCGCAGGACAAGGCCCCGGCGCGGGGCCAGCTTGCAGCCGCTTTTGCGGGCATGGCACCGGCCGAGCGCGCCCGGTTGCTGCTGCGCATCAACGCCAGCGGCACGCCCTGGCATGAGGACGATCTGGCCCTGGCGCAGCAACTCGCGGCGCAGGGGCTGGCCGGCGTGATGGTGCCCAAGGCGGAATCGGCCGCCGCGCTGCAGCAGGTGGCCGCTGCGGTCGGACAGACCTGCGCGCTGGTGCCGCTGGTGGAATCCGCCTCCGGGCTGGACGCGCTCGATGCCCTGGCGGTTAGCGCGCAGGTGCTGCGTCTGGCCTTCGGTAACCTCGATTTCCAGGCGGACCTGGGCCTGGCGTGCGACGCCGACGAGGCTGAACTGGCGCCGGTGCGGCTGGCGTTGGTGCTGGCCTCGCGCCGTGCGGAGCTGGCTGCGCCGGTCGATGGCGTCACACCCGCCACGGGGGACGCGGTGCAACTGAGCGCCGATGTGGCGCGCTGCCGGCGCGGTGGCTTTGGCGCCAAGCTGTGCATTCACCCCAGCCAGGTGGCGGTCGTCAACGCTGCGCTGGCGCCCACGACCGAAGAGGTTGAGCGCGCCCGGCGCGTACTGGCGGCCTACAAGCAAGCCGGCGGTGGCGTGTTCGGCCTGGATGGCCGCATGGTCGACGCTCCGCTAGTGCGGCTGGCGCAGCGCATTGTGGATAGCTTGCGATAGGGCGCATCAACCTGCGCGGGCGGGGCAAGGGATTTTGCCCATTGCCCGCAGCGCCATCCTCCGTCACCATCGCGCGGCCTGTGTAAGGCAGGCCGACGCTGCGGTACGGGTTTGTGACCCCGTTTCGCGGCTCGATTCACTGACAAACCCATTCATAGTGAGGACGACAACATGATCAAGTTCAAAACCTTGAGGATCGCGGCCGTGGCTGCGCTGGTGCTGGGCGCCAATACCGCGGCGATCAGCGAGATCGCGTATCCCGAAAAACCCGTGATTCTGGTGGTGCCGTTCGCGGCCGGCGGTCCGACCGACGTGGTGGCCCGCATGATTGCCGTTCCCATGGGCAAGGCCTTGGGCCAGAGCGTGCTGATAGAAAACACGGTGGGCGCTGGTGGCACCATCGCTTCAGCCCGGGTGGCGCGCGCCACGCCCAATGGCTACACCATCTATCTGCACCACATGGGCATGGCCACTGCGCCTGCGCTGTACCGCAAGCTGAGCTTCGACCCGTTGAAGGATTTCGAATACATCGGCCAGGTGGTGGACGTGCCGATGACGCTGCTGGCACGCAAGGATTTTCCGGCCAACAACTTCAATGAACTGCTGGCCTATGTGAAGACAAACAAGGACAAGGTCTCGCTCGCCAACGCGGGGCTGGGCGCCGTGTCGCACCTGTGTGGCCTGATGTTCATGAGCCAGATCGGGGTCGAGCTGACCACCGTTCCCTACAAGGGCACGGGGCCGGCCATGAACGATTTGCTCGGCGGCCAGGTCGACCTGCTGTGCGACCAGACCACGCAGACCGTGCCCATGATCAAGGAAGGCCGCATCAAGGTGTTCGGCGTGACCACCCTCAAGCGGTTGAGCTCGCTGCCCAACGTGGCGACGCTGGACGAGCAGGGTTTGAAGGGATTCGAGGTCAAGGCCTGGCACGGCATGTATGCGCCCAAGGGCACGCCGGCGCCGGTTATCGACAAACTCAACGCCGCGTTGCGCGTGGCGATGCTGGACCCGAAGGTCAAGCAGAGGTTGAATGACCTGAGCTCCGATATCGTCCCCCAGGACAAGATGACCCCGGTGGGCCTGAGAACCCATCTGGCGGCCGAGATCGACAAATGGGGGCCGGTGATCAAGAAGGCCGGGATCTACGCCGATTGAATCGATTCAAGGATGAAAACGGGCGCTAGCCAGCATCCGCTATTCGCCGCCAGCTATTTATTGAGTAGCAAGCTCAAGGCGCGGGCGTCTTGGGCTCGTAGTCACAGTACGGCGCCACCGCGCAGCGCCAGCACTGCGGCTTGCGTGCCACGCACACGTAGCGGCCCAACAAAATCAGCCAGTGATGCGCATGCTCGAGGTAGGCGGTTGGCACGCGCCTGATGAGTTGCATCTCCACCTCGTACGGCGTCTTGCCCGGCGCCAGGCCCGTGCGGTTGCTCACGCGAAAGACATGCGTGTCCACCGCCATCGTGGGCTCGCCGAACGCCACGTTCAGCACCACGTTGGCGGTCTTGCGGCCCACGCCGGGCAGCGCCTCCAGCGCCGCGCGCGTGCGCGGCACCTCGCCGCCGTGCTGCTCGACCAGAATGCGGCAGGTCTGCATCAGGTGCTTCGCCTTGCTGTGGTACAGGCCGATCGTCTTGATGTAGCCCTCCAATCCGTCAATCCCAAGCGCGAGGATTTTCTGCGGCGTGTTGGCCACCGGAAACATCCGGCGCGTGGCCTTGTTCACGCCCACGTCGGTGGCCTGGGCCGACAGCAGCACGGCGGTGAGCAACTCGAACACGCTCGTGTATTCGAGCTCGCTCGCGGGCGAAG
>JBDTCK010000007.1:0-25211 GCA_039923645.1 Rhodoferax sp. | reverse complement strand
TCCTGCACCAATTTCTTGAGCGTGTCGTCGGCAATCAGGAGCTCGTGCAGGCCGATGCGGCCTTTGTAGCCGGTCTTGTTGCATTTGTCGCAGCCGACGGCTCGGTAAAACGTGAGCTTCCCGTTCTTGCCATACTGCGCGGTCCAGGCTTCGACCAGCTTTTGCGCCTCGCCGCCGGGGTCGGCTTTCCACGCCACGGTGTGGCGCAGCTCGTCGACATATTCCTTGATGAAATCGTTGATTTCGGCGGACGTCGGTTCATACGCCTGCTTGCAGTCGCACAGCTTGCGCGCGAGGCGTTGCGCCAGGATGCCCAGGAGCGCGTCGGCGAAGTTGAACGGGTCCATGCCCATGTCGAGCAGGCGCGTAATGGATTCGGGCGCAGAGTTGGTGTGCAGCGTGGAGAACACCAGGTGGCCGGTGAGCGAGGCTTCCACGCCCATGGACACGGTCTCCTTGTCGCGCGATTCGCCGACCATGATGATGTCGGGGTCGGCGCGCAGGAAGGCGCGCATCACGAGCGCGAAGTCGATACCTGCCTTCTTGTTGATCTGTACCTGGCGCAGGCCCTTTTGCGTGATCTCGACCGGGTCTTCGGCCGTCCAGATCTTGGTCTCGGGCGTATTCAGGTGCTTCAGGATGGAATGCAGCGTGGTGGTCTTGCCCGAGCCCGTGGGGCCGCACACGTAAAAGAGGCCGTAGGGCTTCTCGATGGTTTTGATGAGACGTGCCATGTTGTGCGGCGTCAGGCCCAGCTTTTCAAGCGGGATCGGCTCGCCGCCGGCCAGGATCCGCATGACCACGTCTTCGACGCCGCCCGCGGACGGAATGGTGGCGACGCGCAGCTCGATATCGAGCGGGCCGTACTTTTTGAACTTGATCTTGCCGTCCTGCGGCTTGCGGCGCTCGGAAATGTCGAGGTCGCACATGATCTTGAGCCGCGTGACCATGGCCTGGCGGAAGTGCGCCGGCACCTCGATGTAGGGCGCCAGGATGCCGTCCACGCGAAAGCGGATGCCGGTCTTGGCCTTGCCCGGCATCGGCTCGATGTGAATATCGGACGCCTTCTGGTTGTAAGCGTCGATGATGACCTTGTTGACGAACTTGACGAGTTCGTTGTCGGCGGCAGCAGACTCCAGCGAGTCTTCGTTGCCGTCGTCCTCCATTGGCACCGTGAGGTCGGCCAGCAGCTGGTCGATCGAGCCGCCTTCATCGCTGGCCGTGCCGAAAAGCTGGGACAGCGTCTCGTCGAACTCCGCCTGCGTGGTCACGCGCCAGGCGAATTTGCGGGTGCGCGAGAACACCTGCGGCACCACGCGGGAGCCGCGCACGGCCTCGGGGTCCAGGCACATCACGACCAGGCCGTCGGGTGATTCTTCGAGCGGAATCCAGCCCTGTTGCTCCAGGAATTCGCGCTTGAGCGGGCCGTGCAGCATCTCGGAGCGGATACGCCCGGGGCTCAGCGGCTCGTAGGGCACGCCGAAAAACCGCGCCAGCGAGGCGCCGATCTGCGCCGGCTGGATGTGGTACTCGGCCGTCAGCAGATGCTCCACGGAACGGCCCTGCTCGCGCGCCTGGTGCAGGCATTGTGCGAGATCGGCGTTGCTCAGCACGCCGTCGGTCACCAGGCCGCCGTATGCCGAAGCCCGGCTGCCGCGCCGTTCGTCGTCCTGCGTTTTCTGGCGGCGCTGGCGAATGGCGGTGGCCAGCGTCTTGCACAGCTGGTTGGCACCATCGAGTTCGGGCGGGCCGAACGGCTCGCCGCTCTTGTTGTTGATGAGCTGCAGCACACCGTACAGCGTGCCGCCGTCGACGATGGGCGCCACCAGCATCTGTTTCGTGCGGTAGCCCGAGCGTTTGTCGACTTCCTTGAGGAAGCTCAGGCGCGGATCGATGCGCTTGAGCGCCGCGTCGTCGTACACGTCGGCAATGTTGAGCCGCTGCTGGCTCAGCGCAACGTAGCCTGCAATGCTTTGCGCGCTGATGGCCAGCTTGAGCGCGCCGGTGGTGTTCAACCCCGTCTTGAAGCGCGAGACGATGGCACTGCGGTCGTCGTTGACGGCATACAGGGTGAGGCGGTCGGCGTTGAACAGCTTGCAGATATCTTCGCTGACCTCGAGCATGATCTCGTCGATGTTCTCGGTCTCGTGGATGCGCGTGGTGACTTGCTGAAGCTGGCGGAAGAACAGCACCTCGAACGTGACATCACGCTTTTCCGGCGGCAGGCGCTGCGAGTCGAAAAACGCCTGTTCAGGGTCCCGGTCGGGAGCGGGCGGCAAAACGGCGCTCACAGATCAAACTCCTGGCCGGCGGTGAGCCAGCGGATATCGTGGCTGACGCCGGGGCCGAACGGCTGCGTCTGGTCAAAGCGCTTCACCTCGGACATGATCAGCTCCGTTTCAGCGGGCTTGGTGTGGGTGATATAGATGGGATAGCACTTGCCTTTGGCGATGCAGCTCAGCTCGTCGGCCAGTACCGCCGGCGACAGGTGAAGGCTGCGCAGGGCCACCGCCGTTTCGCGGCTGCTGAACGCGGTTTCGATGATCAGCATGGCCACATCGAGCTGGTTGATGCGCTGCCAGAACAGCGGGTTGCGTTCGGTATCACCCGAAAAGACCCAGGCGCCCTTGCCCGCGCTGACGGCGTAACCCACGGCCGGCACGGTGTGCACGGCGGGCAGCGGCTCGATCTGCTTGCCCGCCAGTTGCAAGGTCTGGCCTACAGCCAGCGCATGAAAGCTGATGCGCGGCGCCTGCAACGAGGGGATGCGCGAGAAGTCGGGCCAGATGATGTCGTTGAACACATGGCTGCGCAGCGCCGCGATGGTTCCGGCCAGCGCGTGAATCTGCAGCGGCGTGGTGCGCCGCGAGGCCACTGCATCGACCATGAGCGGCAGCGCCGCGACATGGTCGAGGTGCGAATGCGTCAGGAATACGTGCTCGATGCCGGCCATCTCGGCCAGGGTCAGGTCGCCCACACCGGTGCCCGCATCGATCAGGACGTCGTCGTCGATCAGAAACGACGTGGTTCGGCAGTCCTTGGCGATGGCCCCGGAGCAGCCCAATACGCGCACCTTCATGCAAGTCCTTGACGTGAATACCTTGTGTTCAAACCGTTTGCGCCGTCCGTCGCAAGAACGAACAGCTGCAACGGTCCAAGGCTACTCGTAATAAAGAGTGCTGGTAAAGGTATTTGTTGGCATTAATGCGCTTCAAATAGCGCAATTTCAGGGTGCACCCGCGCCATGCCCGATCGCTCTCAATCCTGCATGAATTGCATCCGCGTGCCGGCCAGCTCCAGCACATCGCCGTTTTTCAGTGCGACGGGCTCGCCGCTGACGGGAATGCCATTGAGCGTGGGCACGCTGGCGCCTTCGACATGCGCGACGACAAACCCGAGGGCGCGCCGCGTGATCGCCGCCACCGCGACGCCGGGCTTGCCGATCGTGGTGACGACCTTGATCAATTGAACCTCGCGGCCTGCTGCACCGCCCGACAGCACCTTGATGGCCGCGCCCGGGCGCGTGCCCGCGTCGAACGGAGCGATCGGTACCGGTGCCGACGTGCGCGCGCGCGGCGCGGCCGCTGCCAGCGGCGCCGGAGCACTGGTTCGCTCTAGCACAGAGGCGCCAGCCGCTTCGTTCACAAACCGGATCTTGTACTTGCCAACCTCGATCGTGTCGTTGTTATGCAACAACTGCTTCTTGATCGACTTGCCGTTCACGTAGCTGCCGTTGGTGCTGTTGAGGTCTTCGAGGTAGATCTCGTTGCCCGTCATCTGCAACACGGCATGCTCACCGCTGACCGCCAGGTTGTCGATCACGATGTCGTTGTAAGGCCGCCGGCCCAGCGTCGTGCGGTCCTTGGTCAACTGAAATTCCTTGATGACGACCCCGTCGATCGACACGATCAATTTCGGCATGGTCGGCTCCTGTCTCTTTAATGGCTTTAGGCCCGCTGATGTCAATGGCTATTTTCCCAGCATCCTGGAAATCAAGCCTCGTTTTGTGAAACTGTCGTTGCGCTGGGCAAGCAGCACCGAAATATTATCGCGCCCCCCGTTGGAATTGGCAGTTTCAATCAACCGGGTCGCCAGATGCGGCAGAACCGTCTCCGTGCGCATGATGGACGCCATGGTTTCTTCGTCGATCATGTCCGACAGCCCGTCCGAACACAATAGGTAAAGGTCGCCGGCCGCAATGCGGTGCTCGTTGACCTCCAGCAGCACGGTGTCTTCGACCCCTAGCGCCCGCGTGATGAGGTTCTTGTGCAGCGAGCCGACCGCCTCGTCGGGGGTGATCAGGCCCGCGTCGAGCTGCTCCTGCAGCAGCGAATGATCCCGGGTCATGCGCGTCAACAGCCCGTCGCGCAGGCGGTAGCAGCGCGAGTCGCCAATGTGCCCGAGCATGAGGCGGTCTTGCTGAAAGACGGCCACCACCAGCGTCGTGCCCATGCCCGCGTACTGGGGGTTGGCATTGGCTGCATTGAAGATGGCACGATTGGCGTTGTCGGCACAAATCTCCATGGCGCGGCGCAAATCCTTGGCATTGGTCTGGTGACCCGCTTCGGCCAACCAGCGCCCCAGTTCGGAGCGGATGAAGGTGGTCGCCATGGCACTGGCAACTTCCCCCGCGTTATAGCCCCCCATGCCATCGGCCAGCACCGCGAGCCCCGACGACGCATCGAACGTGATGGAGTCCTCGTTGTTCCCCCGGACGAGACCCGGGTCGGTATGTGCGCAAAACTGGTAAATCAACGGGCCGCCCTTTGTCACAGCATCCGGCCGGTCGC
The DNA here is from genome assembly GCA_039923645.1 of Rhodoferax sp. Lineage (GTDB taxonomy): Bacteria > Pseudomonadota > Gammaproteobacteria > Burkholderiales > Burkholderiaceae_C > Rhodoferax_A. Next base: position 20,421 of record JBDTCK010000007.1, on the reverse strand, counting down.
ATGACGACGGCCATGCGGGCTGCAAACACTTGTTTCAGCACGTTACCAGAGGCGCTTGCGGCAAACAAGAAACTTCACCGGGCGGCGGTATGACCTGTTGCAAAAGTGCCGCCAGCCACCGGAGGCGGACAAACCGGCCAGGATTCAGTTCGTCGCCTGTCTGGCCCGGCCGCGGCTCACCAGCATCTTGCCCAGACCCACCACAAACAGCGCGCACGCTGCTGGTACAACGTAATGCAGCCACGGCACAGCCGTCACGACCCCCTTGAGGACCACATCGCCGATGAGGGTCTCGCCGGCCACCCAGCCGATCAACGCCGCGCCCAGGATGATGATGAAGGGAAACCGCCCCATCAGCTTGACCATCATGGACGCGCCGAACACCACCAGCGGAATGCTGATGGCCAGTCCCAGGATCAGCAGGACCATGTCGCCCTGGGCGGCAGCGGCGACGGCAATGACATTGTCCAGGCTCATCACGACGTCGGCGATCAGTATGGTGCGCACGGCCGCCAGCAGGCTGTCGTAGTTCCTGGCATCGCCGTCGCCTTCTTCCTCGTCACCCAGCAATTGCACGCCGATCCACAGCAGCAGGCAGCCGCCGATCACCTGCAGGTAGGGTAGCGCAAGCAATTTGGCGGCCACCACGGTCAGCACGATGCGCAGCACAACGGCTGCGCCCGAACCGAACACAATGGCCTTCTTTTGCTGCGCCGGCGGCAGCGAGCGCGCCGCCAGCGCGATGACCACGGCGTTGTCGCCCGACAGGATGATGTTGATCCAGATGATCTCGATCAAACCGATCCAGAATTCGGCGCTCTGCAATGTCTCCATGGGGCTCCAGTACTTGTCAATGCAAGAAGCGCCCGTTACTCGCGGTTCGGGGCGCTTGCTGATCCTGTCTGGAGTCTAGCGGCGCGATAGCCGCCTGCCGGTCCGTAATTCTGCTTACACAGCGAGCTACAGCAGTGCCTTGAGCAGCTTGGCCATCTCGGACGGGTTGCGCGTAACCTTGAAGCCGCATTCCTCCATCACCGAGAGCTTGGCCTCGGCGGTGTCGGCACCGCCCGAAATCAGCGCGCCGGCGTGGCCCATGCGCTTGCCGGCCGGGGCGGTAACGCCCGCGATGAAGCCGACGATGGGCTTTGTCATGTTGGCCTTGCACCAGCGTGCCGCTTCGGCTTCGTCGGGGCCGCCGATCTCGCCGATCATGATGACGGCATCGGTTTCGGGGTCATCATTGAACAGCCGCATGATGTCGATGTGCTTGAGGCCGTTGATCGGGTCGCCGCCGATGCCGACCGCCGTCGACTGGCCCAGACCGATCTCGGTCAGTTGCGCCACGGCTTCATAAGTTAGCGTACCCGAGCGGCTGACCACGCCGATGCGGCCCTTGCGGTGGATGTGGCCGGGCATGATGCCGATCTTGATCTCGTCCGGCGTGATCAGACCAGGACAGTTGGGACCGAGCAACAGCGTTTCCTTGCCGCCAGCGGCTACTTTGGCGCGCATTTTGTTGCGCACCAGCAGCATGTCGCGCACCGGGATACCTTCGGTGATACAGATCGCCAGATCCAGGTCGGCCTCCACAGCTTCCCAGATCGCGTCGGCCGCGCCTGCTGGCGGCACGTAGATCACGCTGACTGTGGCGCCAGTCTGGCTGGCGGCTTCCTTGACCGAGCCGTATATCGGGATATTGAAAATCGACTCCCCCGCCTTTTTCGGATTCACACCCGCGACGAAGCAGTTCTTGCCGTTGGCATATTCCTGGCACTTGCTGGTGTGGAACTGGCCGGTCTTGCCGGTGATGCCCTGGGTGATGACACGGGTGGCTTTGTTAATGAGGATCGACATGTTCGTACCTTTCAGGCGTGGGCTTTGACGGCAGCCACCACTTTTTGTGCCGCTTCCGCCATGGTGTCGGCGCTGATGATGGGCAAGCCGGAGCCAGCCAGCATTTTCTTGCCCAGCTCTTCGTTCGTGCCCTTCATGCGCACCACCAGCGGCACGCTGAGGTTAGTGGCCTTGCAGGCCGTGATCACGCCGGTGGCGATTGTGTCGCACTTCATGATGCCGCCGAAGATGTTGACCAGGATGGCCTTGACCTTGGGGTTTCTCAACATGATCTTGAAGGCTTCGGTGACCTTCTCGGGGGTCGCGCCGCCGCCCACGTCCAGGAAGTTGGCCGGCTCGGCGCCGAACAGCTTGATGGTATCCATGGTCGCCATGGCGAGGCCCGCGCCATTCACCAGGCAGCCGATGTTGCCGTCCAGGGAGATATAGGCGAGGTCGAACTTGCTGGCCTCGATCTCGGCAGCGTCTTCTTCGTCGAGGTCGCGGTAGGCCACGATCTCGGGATGCCGGAACAGCGCGTTGGGATCGAAGTTGAACTTGGCGTCGAGCGCCTTGATGTTGCCGTTGCCTTCCAGGATCAGCGGGTTCACCTCGACCAGCGAGGCATCCGTCTCCATGTAGCACTTGTAGAGCTTTTGCAGCACGTCGACGGCCTTGGACGTCGAGGCGGCGGGTACGCCGATGCCGTTGGCCAGTTCGCTGGCCTGCGCGGCGGTCAGGCCGAGCGCCGGGTCGACGAATACCTTGATGATTTTTTCGGGCGTGGCATGCGCCACTTCCTCGATGTCCATGCCGCCCTCGGACGAGGCCATCATGGCCACGCGCTGGGAGGCACGGTCGGTCACGGCCGACACGTAGTATTCCTTCTTGATGTCGGCGCCGTCTTCTATCAGCAGGCGACGTACCTTCTGGCCCAGGGGGCCGGTCTGGTGTGTGACGAGTTGCATGCCAAGAATCTCGCCCGCCAGTTTTTTGACCTCATCGACCGAGCGCGCGAGCTTGACGCCGCCGCCCTTGCCGCGCCCGCCGGCGTGGATCTGGGCCTTCACCACCCACACCGGGCCGCCCAGTTTCTGGGCGGCTTCGACCGCCTCCTGCACCGTGAATGCCGAAATGCCACGCGGCGTCGGCACACCAAATTGACGCAAGATTTCCTTGCCTTGGTATTCGTGAATCTTCATGAGGTCTCTCTCAGGAATATGGAGGGTTTTGGGTCCTGGGGACAATGGCGACGGCCATGCGGCGGACGATGGACTTGGCAGCGTTGGACTGTATCATGTTGCGATGCACCAAACCCGGCGCGGGCATACAGTGTATTCATGAACAAGGTGGCAGGAGCACGCTATGCCCAAAATTTTCATTGACGGTGAAGCCGGCACCACCGGCCTGCAAATCCGCGAGCGCCTGCAGCAGATGTCGCAGATCGAGCTGGTCAGTATCGCGCCCGAATTGCGCAAGGACCCCGCCGCCAAGCGCGAGCTGATAGGCACCGTGGACCTGGTGGTGCTGTGCCTGCACGATGGTGCGGCTATTGAATCAGTGGCGATGATCGATGATCTGGCAAGGGCTACAGGCCGAAAAGGTCCTAAGGTCATCGACGCTTCGACGGCGCACCGCACGGCACCGGGCTGGGTCTTCGGCTTTCCCGAACTGGTTGCCGGACAGCGCGAGGCGGTGATCAACGCCGAGCGCGTGGCCAACCCGGGCTGCTACGCCACCGGCGCGATCGCGCTGATTCGTCCGCTGGTCGATGCGGGGCTGATCCCCAGGGACTTCCCGCTCACGCTGCCCTCCATCAGCGGCTACTCGGGCGGCGGGCGCAGCATGATCGAGGCCTACGAGCGCGGCGAAGCGCCGCCATTCGAGGCCTACGCACTGAACCTCCAGCACAAGCATTTGCCCGAAATCCTGAAATACACCGGCCTCACGCGCCGGCCGATTTTCATTCCGTCGGTGGGCAACTTCAAGCAGGGCATGCTGGTCGAACTCCCGCTGCATCTGGACCTGCTGCCGGGCAAGCCGAAGGTGGCCGATTTGCACAACGCGCTGGCCGCGCACTACGCGAAAAGCAATACGCCCGAGCAATGGGTGCGCGTGCTGCCGGCGACGGACAACGCCAAGCTTGACGCGATGGCGCTGAACGACACCAATCACATGGAACTGCGCGTCTTCGGCAACGAGGAACTGCGCCAGGCCGTGCTGGTGGCCCGGCTCGACAACCTGGGCAAGGGTGCCAGCGGCGCGGCGGTGCAGAACCTCAAACTCATGATGGGGTTATAGGCACACCCCCAGGCTTGCGCACTTCGTGTCGCAGCGCCACCCCCCTTGCAGGGGGCAACACCAGCGGCCCCGCAAAGCCGGTTCCGCGGTGTTTCACGAAGGGGCCGTGGCTGTGCCGGTCAATGGGTTTCACTCGTCCATGTCGTGCCGCAGCGCCTTGGCCACCACGGCGCCGGAAAATCCGCGCGCGAGCAGGAAGCGCGCCTGCTTCGCGCGCGCAGCGGCATCGGGTGCTGCGGCGGTCACGTCGAACTTCTTGCGCCAGACCTCTCGGGCACGCTCGAGTTCGGTGGCCCGCAGGGTGGCGACGGCGTCGTGCACCAACGCCGGCGCCAGCCCTTTGGCCTGCAGCTCCTGGCGAATGCGCGCCGCGCCCAGTTTGGCCGCGCGCTGGTGCAACACCGACTCGACCACGCGCGCCTCGCTGATGAAGTCCTTCGCCGTGAGCTCGTCAAGGGCCTGAGCCAGGCTGCCCGGCTCTTGCTCGTACTTGGCCAGCTTGCGCTCCAACTCGGCGCGCGAGTGCTCGCGCTGACTCAGCAGGCGCAGCGCACGACCTTTAAGGGACGGAGCAGCAAAGGCCATTCAGCTCCCTGAGACTACTGGATTAATAGCACTCTACCAAGACAAGGTAAGGGCCAAGGGCTGATTTAGCTCTTGATTTTTTCGGGCACGGGCGCCGCGACCACTTCAACCACCCCGGCAAGCAACGGGATGCCCAGCGACTCGCGCACCTTGTTCTCGATCTCGGTTGAGAGCGCAGGGTTTTCACGCAGGAATTCGCGCGCGTTGTCGCGCCCCTGGCCGATCTTCTCGCCGTTGTAGGCGTACCAGGCGCCGGATTTTTCGATGATGCGCGCCTCCACCCCCATGTCGATGATCTCGCCGTGCCGGCTGATGCCCTCGCCAAACAGGATGTCGAACTCGGTGGTCTTGAACGGCGGCGCCACCTTGTTCTTGACCACCTTGACGCGGGTCTCGTTGCCGATCGCCTCGTCGCCCTTCTTGATGGTGCCGATGCGCCGGATGTCGAGCCGCACCGAGGCGTAGAACTTGAGCGCGTTGCCGCCGGTGGTGGTCTCGGGACTGCCGAACATGACGCCGATCTTCATGCGGATCTGGTTGATGAAGATCACCAGGCAGTTGGTCTTCTTGATGTGGGCGGTGAGCTTGCGCAGCGCCTGGCTCATCAGGCGCGCCTGCAAACCTGGCAGGCTGTCGCCCATTTCGCCTTCCAGTTCGGCCTTGGGCGTCAATGCCGCGACCGAATCGATCACGATCAGGTCGACCGCGCCGGAGCGCACCAGCGAATCGACGATTTCCAGCGCCTGCTCGCCGGTGTCAGGCTGGCTGATCAACAGGTCCTGCAAATTGACGCCGAGTTTTTGCGCGTACTGGATGTCCAGCGCGTGCTCGGCATCGACGAAGGCACAGGTACCGGCCAGCTTTTGCATCTCGGCGATCACCTGCAGCGTGAGGGTGGTCTTGCCCGACGATTCCGGACCGTAGATTTCCACCACCCGACCGCGCGGCAAGCCGCCGACGCCCAGCGCGATGTCGAGACCGAGCGAGCCAGTAGAGACCACCTGGATGTCCTCGATAACCTCGCCTTCGCCCAGCCGCATGATGGTGCCCTTGCCAAACTGCTTCTCGATCTGGGCCAGTGCGACTTGCAGGGCCTTGGCTTTTTCGCTGGTGGGGGCGAGGCCCTTGACGGGTGCATCCATGGGAAACTCCTTGAAAATCAACGGTTGAATCAACTCTTTGCGGGCCACATCCGGTGTCGTATTTTCTGTTGTTAACGACAGGCTGGATGCTTGAACAGTAGTTTAACGTCTGATGTTGAATGAAGTAAATACGATTTTTAGTCAGTTTGATTTACCATTAACAAATGCCTGAAATCACCTTTGATCCTCCTGCAGACGACGGCTGGCGGCAAACCCACCTGGGCCGGCTGCTGGGCCACGCGATGCGCCGCTTCGATGAGCGCGTACTGCAGCTGATGGCGCAAAACATCGAAGTGCCATTGGCCTTGTCGAATCTGGCGGCGCGCGGCCAGGTCAGCGCCGCCCATATCCACATCACGCGCCACCTGTCGCTACCAGGCTCACGCCTGACCGAGCTGGCAGACGCCGCTGGCATGAGCAAGCAGGCCATGGGTCACCTGGTGGACCAGTGCGAAGCCTGGGGGCTGGTGACGCGCGAGCGTGATACGCGCGACGCGCGGGCGCGGATGGTTCGCTTCACCCGCGCCGGACTGGACTGGCTGCAGGCTTTCAAGGACGCCGTGGTGCAGGCCGAGGCTGAATTTCGCGCCGACGTGGGCACGCAAGTGGCCACCGTGGCGATGATCGGGCTGGAAATTTACGCGGCCTGGAAGCCACCTCGCGAAATATCCTGACCTCGGCCGCCGCCCGCGAGCCTAGAATTTGCGTCACTGCACGGTGAATACGCCGGAGCGCCCAACCGGAGACATGCATGCGGATTCTGATTGCCGAGGACGATCAGGTGCTGGCGGACGGCCTGCTGCGCACCCTGCGCGCCTCAGGCGCGGCCGTGGATCATGTGGCCAGCGGCACCGAGGCCGACGCGGCGCTGCTGACGAATACCGAATTCGACCTGCTGATTCTTGACCTGGGCCTGCCCAGGATGCATGGCCTCGAAGTCCTGAAGCGGCTGCGCGCGCGCGGCTCCGCGCTCCCGGTGCTGATCCTGACCGCGGCCGACAGCGTGGAAGAGCGGGTCAAGGGGCTGGATCACGGCGCCGACGACTACATGGCCAAGCCCTTTTCACTGCAGGAACTGGAGGCGCGTGTGCGCGCGCTGGTGCGCCGCGGCATGGGCGGCGCCAGCAGCACCATCAAGCACGGTCCGTTGGTGTACGACCAGGCGGGCCGGGTGGCCACGATCGACGGCCGGATGGTGGAGCTATCGGCGCGCGAGCTCGGCCTGCTGGAAGTGCTGCTGCAGCGCGCGGGGCGTCTGGTCAGCAAGGACCAGCTGGTGGAGCGCCTGTGCGAGTGGGGCGAGGAGGTCAGTAACAACGCGATCGAGGTGTATATCCACCGTCTGCGCAAGAAAATCGAGAAGGGCCCGATCCGCATCGCCACCGTGCGTGGCCTGGGCTACTGTCTCGAAAAAATCCCCTGATGGCCGCCACGCTTGTCGCTTCGCGTATTGCGCTGCCCCCCGCGGGGGCCTTCGCGCCTTGGGGCGGCCCGGCGGCGCTCACTCCGTGAAACTGTTCCAGCGTGAGCAGCGCTCGCTGTTCGGGGAAATCCTGGACTGGATGCTCACGCCGCTGCTGCTCCTTTGGCCGGTCAGCCTGGTGCTGACCTGGCTGGTGGCGCAGGGCATTGCCGACAAGCCGTTCGACCGCGCACTCGAGTACAACGTGCAGGCGCTGGCGCAGCTGGTTTCAGTGCAGAAATACCCGGCGCAATTCAGCCTGCCACAGCCCGCGCGCGAACTGCTGCGCGCGGATGACGGTGTGCAGGTCTATTACCAGGTGCTTGGCGCAGACAACGAGGTGCTCAGCGGCGAGCGTGACCTGCCGCGCCCGCCGGGCAACGACACACCGCCAGTGGGCGAAGTGCGCCTGCGCGACGGTGAGATGCGGGGGCAGGATGTGCGCATTGCCTGGGTCCGGATCGGGCTGGACCTGACGGGAACCGCACCAGCGGTGGTTCAGGTAGCCGAGACGCGCGAGACGCGCTCGCTGCTGGCCACCGAGATCATCAAGGGCGTGATGCTGCCGCAATTCGTCATCCTGCCGCTCGCGGTGCTGCTGGTATGGCTGGCGCTGGTGCGTGGCATCAAGCCGCTGAGCCAGCTCGAGGAGCGCATTCGCGCGCGCCGCCCGGACGACCTGAGCCCGCTCGACGACAAGACCGTGCCGCTCGAGGTAGCGCCTCTGGTGTCGTCCGTGAACGGCCTGCTGACGCGCCTGAAAGACTTGATGGCGACACAAAGGCGCTTTCTGGCCGACGCCGCACACCAGCTCAAGACGCCGCTGGCGGGGTTGCGCATGCAGGCCGACATGGCACTGCGCGGGGGCTCCACCGATGACCTCAAGCAGTCGCTGCGCCAGATCGGGCGCTCCAGCATCCGCGCTACCCACACCGTGAACCAGCTGCTGGCGCTGGCCCGGGCTGAAAGCAGCGAGGCGAGCATGGCCCACCAGCCCTGCGATCTGGTGCAAGTGACCATGGACGCAGTGCAGGACTGCCTGCCGCGTGCGCTGGAAAAGCGCATCGACCTGGGCTACGAGGGGGCGCAACCCCGCGCGCCCGGGGTGGTACTGCGCGGCAATGCCACGCTGCTCACCGAGATGATCCGAAACCTGCTGGACAACGCCATCAACTACACGCCGTCCAGCCCGGGGCACCCCGGTGTAGTTACCGCACGCGTACTCGTGGACGCCCTCGGCAAGGATCTGCTAGTGCAGGTGGAGGATTCGGGCCCGGGCATTTCACTGACCGAGCGCGACCTGGTGTTCCAGCCCTTTTACCGCGTGCTAGGCAACGAGGCCGACGGCTCCGGTCTGGGTTTGCCCATCGTGCTCGAGATCGCGCGCCAGCATGCGGCGGTGGTCAGCCTGGAGGACGCGCACCCGGGGCAGGTGCCGCCCGGCGCGCGCTTTACCGTGCGCTTTCCCGGGTGAACGCAGCGCAGTACGCGTAGCGATAAGCCCCGGAACGCGCGCAAGCGCGGAACGCAAGGGGGCTAATGAACGCAACGACGGGCCGCCCCGAGCAAGTTCGGCCCCCTCGGGGGGCAGCGCAGTACGCGTAGCCACAAGCGTGGGGGCTCTTTTACCCCGGCTGATACAGGTTGAGCTGCAGTCTCTCCCGCGCCATCGCGCGCACCACGTGGGGCAGCGCGGCCGTGCGTTGTACCGCGGCCCACAACACGGGGAAACTGGCCGGGTCGATGCCCGCGATACCGCCCCAACGCAGCAGCGTCAGCGCGTAGGCATCAAGCGGGCCGAAGCGCTCGCCCCCCAGCCAGGCCCAGCCGCGCGCCTGGGCCGCCGTCACCAGCGCCTGCAGCTCGCCCAGCATGCCGCGGTACAGCTGTGTGCTGTACGCCTTCAAATCGGCATGCACGGCCTGGTTGTCGGTGAACTTTTGCGGCATGAAGATGTGCGTGAAAGTGGGATGCACGGTGTTGTTCATCCAGGCCAGCGTCTCCAATACCCTGGCCTTGGCCAGCGGCTCGGTGGGCAGGAATCCCATATGCGGAAACCGGTCGGCCAGGTACGTCACGATGGCCACGATCTGTGTGATCACCTCATCGCCATCGACCAGCACCGGCACCTGGCTGCGCGGGTTGATGCTGCGGTAGGCCGGCTCGTAGTTTTCGCGCTTGTGGATTTTGACCAGCACCGGCTCGTACGGCGCGCCGGTGGCCTCCAGCAGGGTGTGCGGAACGAATGAGCAGGCGCCGGGGGCGTAATAGAGCTTCAGTGGCATAACAGGGTCTGATTCCGGTGGTTCAGGGGCAGGCTTGCAGCGGTTTGCCGGCCAGCGCGATTTTCACGCTGTCAAGTTGTGCACGCAACTTGTCGTCCACGGCCGGCAGCGTGAGCATCTGGCCGCGCAGCTCGGCCTGATCCTGCACCACGCGTGCCGTGTGCACGCCGCGCTGGGCTAATCCGGGCAAGGCCTGCAAGGCGGCTGCGCGGCTGTCAAAGCCGCCGAGCGACAGGCCCGGCGCCAGCGCTGGATCCGTCAGGACCTGGGACGGCACGTTGTGCTGTTGCAGCTCCTTCTTCTTTTCATCCAGCGTGGCCGCATCGGGATATTTGCCCATGTAGACAATCCAGTGGGCTGGCACCACGGCGGGTTCCAGGCGCCACTCGCCCGCAGGCAGCGTGCTGTCGGCGGCACGGCGCAACACCGCGCTTTGCCGGTCATCGAACGGACCGGCCTGCAGGCAGGCGAGGGGCCCATTCGCAACGACCGGCGCGGACGCCGGGATGGACGGTGGGCCAGAGGGCAGCACAGCGTTTGGCGCCGGCGCTGCGCTGCGCGGGCTCGGCACGGATCTCAATAACTGCAACTCCTGTGGCTCGATCTGCTGCGCCACGCGCTGCGGTTCGGACTGCTGCTCGGGCCCCAGGCCCGCCATGCGCAGCAGGTCGTGTGACCAGGCAAAGTAGGCGCCATTGGCCAGCAACAGCAGCAGGGCAAGCAGTCTCAGCATGGCATCAGGCGGGCGGATCCGCGCGCCTGAGCACGGGACGCACGCTGACTTCGGAACTGGTGATTTGCTTCATGCCTGCCGCAGTGTGCACCAGCAGCGCTCCCGTCCTGGTGACACCGTGGGCGCTGCCGCGCAGCACGCCGCCGTGCCCATCGGCCACGGTCACTTCGCGATCGCGCAACACGTCGCGGGCATTGAAACGGGCCTGGAACGGCGCAAAACCCAGCGCCTGGAAAGCCAGCACCGTCTCCACCAGCGCAACAGCCACGCGCGCCAGCGCCTGCGACGCGTCGATACCGGGCACCAACTCCTGCAGACAGCCGGGCGGCGTGGCGAGACCGCAGGCTTCGCGCGACGTGAGCGACGTGATATTCAGGCCCACACCGATCACCGCGTAATGCAGCGCGCCAAAGCTGGCGGTCTCGATCAGGATGCCGCCCAGCTTGCGCTCGCCGCGCGCATCGCTGAGCCACAGGTCGTTCGGCCATTTCAGCCGCACGTCCGGGTGCAGGCTCTCAGCCACGCTGACCCCGACCGCCAGTGACAGGCCGGACCAGTCTGACGGCGTGAGCGGCAGGCCGAGCGAGAACGTCAAGGATGCATCCGGCTGGCTCTGCCACTGGCGCCCCAGCCGGCCGCGCCCCGCTGTTTGCTGCGGCGTCACGAGCAGCACCGGAGCCGTGGATCCGGCGCGCGCCCGGCGCATCAACTCGGTGTTGGTGGAATCGATCTCGGGCAGCATTTCGACCGTGAACCCGGACAGCAACGGCAACACTGCCGCCTGAATTGTGCCGGCGCTTGCCACGGTATGAGGCGCGCTGCTCATTGGAGTACCTTCCGGCTTCGCACTGCGGTGCGAGCTTGCTTGGGGGCGGCCCGGCGCGGCGCTCATAACGGCCCTAGCGTTTGCGCTTGGGCGCCAGCAGCGTGCCGCGGCAGTTCTTCGCGCCGCACCAGCATGGGTATTCGGCTTTCAGCTTCGGCGTGTAGCGTTCGTCGATGATCAGGCCGTAGTCGTAGTTCAGCTCCTCGCCCGCGCGGATGTTGCGCAGCGCCTTGATGAAGATGCGGCCGCCGTCTTCGTCGGCTTCGCAGTTCGGATCACACGAGTGATTGATCCAGCGTGAGGAATTGCCGCCCACCTTGGCATCGATTACATGCTTTTCGTCGATATGGAAGAAGAATGTATGGTTCGGATCCTTGGGATCGTGCGGATGGCGTGCCTGGGCAGCCTTCCATGTCACGACCTCGCCCACGTACTCGATGAGTGTTTCGCCCTCGGCGATGTCCTGCACGGCGAACACGCCCTTGCCGTGAACGCCCGAGCGGCGGGTTTGAATGCGGCGGCCTGATGCAGGCGACGGGTTTTTTGGCACGGCTGAAAATTTGGTATGGTGAATTCATGTGTGGGCGTGTGCGCCCACGTGTGCATGTGCGTGCGCCTGCGCGCCCGCGAGAGAACTGGATTGTAGTCAGATGAAAACATTGGTCATTGCAGAAAAGCCGTCCGTCGCGCAGGACATCGTGCGCGCGCTCACGCCCACGGCCGGCAAGTTCGACAAGCATGACGAGTACTTCGAGAGCGAGGGCTACATCGTCTCGAGTGCCGTCGGCCACCTGCTGGAGATCCAGGCACCCGAGGAATTCGACGTCAAGCGCGGCAAGTGGAGTTTTGCCCATCTGCCGGTGATCCCGCCCTACTTCGACCTCAAGCCGGTGGAAAAAACCAAGACCCGGCTCAACGCCGTGATCCGGCTTGCCAAGCGCAAGGATGTGACCGAAATCGTGAACGCCTGCGATGCCGGGCGTGAGGGAGAGCTGATCTTCCGCTTGATCGAGCAGTACGCGGGCAGCGAGAAGGGTGGCAAGACCACGCCGCTGGGCAAGCCGGTGCGCCGCCTGTGGCTGCAGTCGATGACGCCGCAGGCGATTCGCGACGGTTTTGCGCAATTGCGCAGTGAAAAACAGATGCAGGGGCTGGCCGACGCGGCGCGCTCGCGCTCCGAGGCCGACTGGCTGGTCGGCATCAACGGCACGCGCGCCATGACGGCATTCAATTCGCGCGATGGCGGCTTCTTCCTGACCACGGTGGGCCGCGTGCAGACGCCCACGCTGTCGGTGGTGGTGGAGCGCGAGGAGCAGATCCGCAAGTTCATCAGCCGCGACTACTGGGAGGTACACGCCGGCTTTGGGGCCGAGGCGGGCGAATACCCGGGCAAATGGTTCAACCCCGCGCACAAGCGTGATGCCGATGACGGCGAGAAAAAAGCAGATCGCGTCTGGTCCGAGCTGGAGGCGCGGGCGATTGCCGACGCGGTGCGCGGCAAGACGGCCACGGTCACCGAGGAAGCGAAGCCCACGACGCAGGCCTCGCCGCCGCTGTTCGATCTGACTTCGCTGCAGCGTGAGGCGAACGGCAAATTCGGGTTCTCGGCCAAGACCACGCTGTCGATTGCGCAAAGCCTGTACGAACGTCACAAGGCGCTGACCTATCCGCGCACCGACTCGCGCGCGCTGCCCGAAGACTATGTGCCCGTGGTGAAGCAGACCTTCGAGATGCTGGCAGGCAGCCCCATGAAGCACCTCGCGCCGCATGCGGCTACGGCGCTCAAGGGCAACTACATCAAACCCAGCAAGCGCATCTTCGACAACGCCAAGGTGAGTGATCACTTCGCCATCATCCCCACGCTGCAGGCGCCGCACGGCCTGAGCGAGGCCGAGCAGAAACTGTACGACCTGGTGGTACGCCGCTTCATGGCGGTGTTTTTCCCTAGCGCCGAATACCTTGTCACGACCCGCATCTCGACGGTGGCCGCAGCGCCGGGCCGCCCCAAGCTAGGCACGGCCCCCTCGGGGGGCAGCGAACCACACGCAGTGGAGAGCGTGGGGGCCAATGCGCATAGCTTCAAGACAGAAGGCAAGGTGCTGGTCAAACCGGGCTGGCTCGCGATCTATGGCAAGGAAGCTGCCGACGAGGTAGCCGACGCCAAGGACGGCGACAAGGGCCAGAGCCTGGTGCCGGTCAAGCCGGGGGAGCGGGTCAACGTCGAGTCCGTGGAGCCCAAGGGCCTGAAGACCCGGCCACCGGCGCGCTACTCCGAGGCGACGCTGCTGGGCGCAATGGAAGGCGCGGGCAAGACCATCGACGACGACGAACTGCGCGAAGCCATGCAGGAAAAAGGGCTGGGCACGCCCGCCACGCGCGCCGCCATCATCGAAGGCCTGATCAACGAAAAGTACCTGCTGCGCGAGGGCCGCGAGATGATCCCGACCGCGAAGGCGTTCCAGCTCATGACGCTGTTGCGCGGCCTCGGCGTGGAGGAGCTGTCCAAGGCCGAACTCACGGGCGAATGGGAATACAAGCTGGCGCAGATGGAGCACGGCAAGCTGAGTCGCGAATCCTTCATGGCCGAAATCGCCGCGATGACCGAGCGAATGGTCAAAAAAGCCAAGGAATACGACCGCGACACCATTCCGGGCGACTACGCCACGCTACAGGCGCCATGCCCCAACTGCGGCGGCGTGGTGAAGGAAAACTACCGCCGCTACACCTGCACGGGCAAGAGCGGCACTGGCACCGACGCTTGCGGCTTCTCGTTCGGCAAGACGCCGGCCGGGCGCACCTTCGAGGTGGCCGAGGTCGAGCAGTTTCTGCGCGACAAGAAAATCGGCCCGCTGGAGGGTTTCCGCTCCAAGGCGGGCTGGCCGTTCACCGCCGAGATGGTGATCAAGTTCGACGAGGAAACGAAAAACTACAAGCTGGAGTTCGACTTCGGCGACGACCGAAACGCGGCCGAGACCGGTGAGCTGGTCGATTTCTCGGGCCAGACCTCGCTCGGCGCCTGCCCCAAATGCGGCAGCGCCGTGTTCGAGCACGGCAAGAGCTATGTTTGCGAGAAGTCGGTGCCGACTGCTGCGCAAGCGACACCCACTTGCGACTTCAAAAGCGGCCAGATCATCTTGCAGCAACCGGTGGTGCGCGAGCAGATGAGCAAGTTGCTGGAGAGCGGCAAGACCGACCTGCTGGACAAGTTCGTCTCGATGCGCACGCGCCGCCCGTTCAAGGCCTTCCTGGCCTGGGACAGGGAAGCCGGCAAGGTCAACTTCGAGTTCGCGCCCTCCAAGTTCCCGCCGCGCAAGACGGCCGCCAAAACAGCAGCGCCCGAAGCGGCTGCGGCCAAGGCGGCACCCGTCAAGACGACACGCCAGGTCGCCGCCAAGGCTCCGGCCAAAAAGACCGCCAGCAAAACCGCCGCGGCCAAGACACCGCGCAAATCGACTGCAAAACCAGGCGCTGGCCTCACCCCCAGCGCCGCGCTGGCCGCCGTCATCGGCAGCGAACCGGTGGCGCGCCCCCAGGTGATCAAGAAACTGTGGGACTACATCAAGGCCAACGGCCTGCAGGACGCCGCCAACAAGCGCGCGATCAACGCCGATGCCAAGCTCAAACCCGTGTTCGGCAAGGACCAGGTCACCATGTTCGAGCTGGCCGGCATCGTGGGCAAGCATTTGACTAGCATTTGAGTTGGTGCGCGAAACGCAGGATGATGGGCGTCTTAACCCACAGGAGGACCCATGCCACACACTCCCCGTTCATCAATCGCCGCCGCCCTGTTTGGCGCCGCTGCCTTGGCCGCCCCGTTTGCCGTGCCGCCAGCGCACGCCGCCGGCTTCACGCTGTCCAGCCCGGACATCAAGGCCGGCGGCACGATTCCCAAAAGCTTCGAGTACAACGGTTTCGGCTGCAGTGGCGAGAACAAATCGCCAGCCCTCAAATGGAGCGGCGCACCCAGGGACACGAAAAGCTTTGCCGTCACGGTGCACGACCCGGACGCACCGACCGGCTCGGGCTGGTGGCACTGGATGGTGATCAACATCCCGGCCGACGTAACGGAGCTGGCGGGCGACGCCGGCGCGGCCCAGACCACCACGCTGCCCGCGGGCGCCGTGCAAAGCCGCAACGACTACGGCACGAATGCCTGGGGCGGCTTGTGCCCGCCGCCGGGCGATAAACCGCACCGCTACGTGTTCACCGTGTATGCGCTCAAAACCGCCAGGCTCGATGTGCCGCCCGACGCCACCGCCGCGCTGACCGGCTTCATGATCCACGGCAACATGCTGGCTCAGGCCAGCTTCACAGCGCACTACGGGCGGCCGAAATAAGCCAATTACTATTAATAAAATAGCTAATACCCTAGATGAGGTATGGGCTAGAGGCCATTTTCATTACAATTTCGGGGGCGGCGAGGTGCTTCGCCGCCGCCCCGCTAAAGCAGGAACATCACGGCCGCCACGGCGGTGGGCAGCGCCGCACCCAGCAGCAAGCCACCCGCGCCGATGGACTCGTCGTTGAAACCGCGCCGCAGCAGCGCGATGCCGGCAGGGTTCGGGGCATTCGCGATTACCGTGAGGCCGCCGCCGGCGACGGCGCCTGCCACCAGCATGTACTTGGCCGGATCGGAGATGCCGGCGATCAGCGAACCCAGGTAGGTGAGCGCCGCGTTGTCGGTGATGGCGGTCAGCCCCAGCGCGCCAAAGAACAGCGCAGTCGGCTGCAGGCTCGAGACGATGGGCTGCAGCCACCATTGCTGCAGGCCGCCGAGTACCACCAGGCCGGCCAGGAAAAAGCCCACCAGCAGCGCCTCCTTGAGGATCAGTGGTGTCTGGTAGCGCGCGTAAGCCTGCGTGAAGCCCAGGAAGAGCAGGAACAGGCCCAGAAAGATCACCGGATGATGCGCAAACGCCACCACCGCCGCCAGAAAAGCCAGGTGGATAAAGCTGACGATGCGCGGCACGCGCGCTGCGCTCTGGCCGCCGTTCGCGGATGCTGGCGCCGCAGCAGCAACGGGAACATCAAGCAGGTGCCGGCGCAGCACCAGTGTCATTACCGTGGCATTGATCAGCACGGTGCTGACGGCGCGCCAGCCGAAGTGGGTCGCCATGAAGGCGCTGTCCCAGTTCCAGGTGGAGGCCACCATCAGCACCGGCGGCGCGGCAAACGAGGTCAGCGTGCCACCCACCGAGATGTTCACGAACAGCACGCCGAGTGCGCCGTACTTCACGCCCTCGGGCAGGCCGGGGCGGAACACGAGTGAGGCGAGCATCAGCGCGGCCAGCGTCATCGCAGCCGGCTCGGTGATGAGCGAGCCGATCAGAGGCACCAGCGCCAGGCACAGCCAGACTTGTGCAACCATCGTACGGCCCGGCACGGCTCTGGCAATGGTGGCCACCAGCGAGCCGATCAAGTCCACCACGGGCCGCGACGCCGCGACCACCATGATGACGAACACGAACAGCGGTTCGGTGTATTGGCGCGACTCGGCATAGGCGATCGCCTGCGCGCCGCCCCCGATGGCGGCCATGGCCAGCACCAGCAGCGTGGCCCAGAAGCCGAACACGACCTCGACCTCGCCCAGCAGGTGCAGCAACCCCGCATGGCGCGGGTGCCGGTGCGCGAGCCGTTCGAAGTACTTGGTCGAGAAGGTGTGGACCAGCGCCAGCGCAAAGAGCGCCGCAGCGACGACCTCGATGGCGTGCATGGCGGCCGGGCCGGGCAAGATGCTAGCCCGCGATCACGCGCACCATTTCAAGGCACTTGTTCGAGTAGCCCCATTCGTTGTCGTACCAGGCAACCAGCTTGACAAAGGTGCTGTCCAGCGCGATGCCGGCATCGGCGTCGAAAATCGAGGTGCGGGTATCGCCGCGGAAGTCGGTGGCGACCACCTTGTCCTCGGTGTAGCCCAGGATGCCCTTGAGCGCGCCTTCTGACTGTGCCTTCATCTCGGCGCAGATTTCCTTGTAGGTCGCGGGCCGCTCCAGTTCCACCGTGAGGTCCACCACCGACACGTCGGAAGTTGGCACACGAAAGCTCATACCCGTGAGCTTCTTGTTGAGCTCGGGGATCACCACGCCGACCGCCTTGGCCGCGCCAGTGCTGGAGGGGATGATGTTTTCCAGGATGCCGCGGCCGCCGCGCCAGTCCTTATTTGAAGGCCCGTCCACAGTCTTCTGCGTCGCGGTGGCGGCGTGCACGGTGGTCATCAGACCACGCTTGATGCCCCACTTGTCGTTCAGCACCTTGGCCACGGGCGCCAGGCAATTGGTAGTGCAGCTCGCGTTGGAGATGATGGCCTCGCCCTTGTACGTCTTGTGGTTCACGCCGAACACGAACATGGGCGTGTCGTCCTTCGACGGCGCCGACAGCATGACCTTTTTGGCACCCGCATCAAGGTGCTTCTGCGCGGTTTCCTTGGTCAGGAACAGGCCGGTCGATTCGAGCACGATATCGGAGCCGACATCGTTCCATTTGAGGTTGGCCGGGTCGCGCTCCTGGGTCAGACGAATCTTTTTGCCATTCACGATCAGAGTGTTGCCGTCAACGGCCACGTCGCCCTTGAAGCGGCCGTGCACGCTGTCGTACTGCAGCATGTACGCCAGGTAGTCGGGCTCGAGCAAGTCGTTGATCGCAACAACCTCGATATCAGGGAAATTCTGCACCGCCGCGCGCAGCACGTTGCGCCCGATGCGCCCGAAACCGTTGATGCCAATCTTGATCGTCATGTCAATACTCCTTAAAACAAAAACCTGTTTCCCGTTCCTACTTCTTCGCCAGCACGGCCCGCACCGTCTCGGCCACATTCTCGGGCGTGAAGCCGAAGTGCTTGAATAGCGCCGGCGCGGGCGCCGATTCGCCGTAGGTGTCGATCCCCACGACGGCCGCGCAGCCGTACTTCCACCATCCGCCCGTTACGCCCATTTCCACCGCGATGCGCGGCACGCCGGCCGGCAGCACGGCGCTCTGGTACGCCACGCTTTGACGGTCAAATGTGGTTGTACTCGGCATGGATACAACACGTACTGCTATTCTCTTAGTAGCCAATAGTTGCTGCGCCTGCAGCGCCAGCGGCACCTCGGAGCCGGTCGCGATGATGACGGCCTGGGCCTTTTTCTTCAAACCCACCGCGTCGGGCTCGGCCAGCACGTAGGCGCCCTTGCTGATGCTCTCCAGTCCGCAAGCCTGCGGCGCCTCCCTGGAGCGGCCCTTGGGCGCGTAGGCGATGTTCTGACGCGACAGCAGCAGCGCCGTCGGCTTGTGCCGATTCTGCAGCGCGACGGCCCAGGCAATCACTGTCTCGGCCGTGTCGCCGGGGCGCCAGACGTCGAGGTTGGGGATCAGTCGCAGGCTCGCGGCGTGCTCGATGCTCTGGTGCGTCGGGCCGTCTTCGCCCAGGCCGATCGAGTCGTGCGTGAACACGTGCACCACGCGTTGCTTCATCAGCGCGGCCATTCGGATGGCGTTGCGCGAGTAGTCGCTGAAGGTCAGGAAGGTGCCACCGTACGGAATGAAGCCACCGTGCAGCGCGATGCCGTTCATGATGGCGGCCATGCCGAACTCGCGCACGCCGTAGTTGATGTGGCGCCCGCCGACCATGGCCCCGCTGGCATCGGGCGTGCGCACCACGTCGCCAGCCAGATCAAAACGCAGCGCCGGTGTGCTCTTCGTGTTGGTCAGATTTGAGCCAGTGAGGTCGGCCGAACCGCCCAGCATTTCGGGCAGCGCGGCGGTCAAGGCTTCCAGCGCCAGCTGCGAGGCCTTGCGCGAGGCCACGGTCTCGGCCTTGCTGTGTGCGGCCACGGCCGTATCCACTGCGACTTGATGGAAGTTTTTGGGCAGCTCGCCCTGCATGCGACGCACGAACTCGCGGGCCAGGTCCGGATACGCGGCCTTGTAGGAGGCGAACTTCAGATCCCACTCGGTCTCCCGCGCCAGGCCGGCCGACTTGGCATCCCAGTCGGCGTAAACCTCGTTGGGGATCTCAAACGGCTTGGAGTTCCAGCCCAAGGCCTCGCGCGTGAGCTTGATTTCTTCCAGGCCCAACGCCTCGCCATGCGCCTTGGACGTGTCCTGGCGGTTCGGGCTGCCCTTGCCAATGTGCGTCTTGCAGATGATCAGCGTGGGTCCGGTGCTGCCATTGCTGGCACTGCTTTTGGCGTCGGCAATCGCACGGCCCACCTCGTCCACATCATGCCCGTCGATCGGGCCGATGACGTTCCAGCCGTAGGCTGCAAAGCGCTGCGCGGTGTTGTCGACGAACCAGGGGGTGACCTTGCCGTCGATCGATATGCCGTTGTCGTCATACAGCGCGATCAGCTTGTTCAGCTTCCAGGCGCCGGCCAGCGCGCTGGCTTCATGGCTGATGCCCTCCATCAGGCAGCCGTCGCCCAGGAACACGTAGGTGTGATGGTCCACGATGGTGTGGCCGTCGCGATTGAACTCACTCGCCAGCAGCTTCTCGGCCAATGCCATGCCAACCGAGTTGGTCAGCCCCTGGCCGAGCGGGCCGGTCGTGGTTTCGACGCCGGGGGTCAGGCCCACCTCGGGGTGACCGGGTGTCTTGCTGTGCAGCTGGCGGAAGTTCTTCAGCTCGCTCATGGGCAGCTTGTAGCCGGTCAGGTGCAACAGTGAATACAGCAACATCGAGCCGTGCCCGTTGGACTGCACGAACCGGTCCCGGTCGGCCCAGTGCGGATTGCGCGGGTTGTGCCGCAGGTGCCGGCCCCACAGTGCCACGGCGATCTCGGCCATGCCCATCGGCGCGCCGGGATGCCCGGAATTGGCTTGTTGTACGGCGTCCATGGCCAGCGCGCGGATTGCGTTGGCCATCAGTTGGGTGTTTGCCATGTAGGGCGGCTCCGGAGGGGAAATAGTTGGGGGGAGCATTGCATTTTACCGGGTGGGGCACGGGCTGGCCCCCAACGGCGCCGCTCGCGGGCGGATGGAGCATGGCCAGCACTCACACAATCAAGTGATCCATTCAAGTGATGCCCGCTCGGCCGGGCGCGCCCATATCGAACGGCACCACCTTTTTCGCAACCCGCAGCCCCCGCAATACGCCCACACCGAAGTGCGACTTGGCGCGGCTTCGCTGCACCCATCTGTCAACGCCGATAACATCCTTGCCATGTACCGCACTCCTCTCTCCGCAGCATCGCCGCAAGTGACCATCAGGTTCGCCGGATGCACGCGTCGGCCCGATTTATGGGCCGGGATGGGAATCCGCACGCGGATGCCGGCCGCAC
>JBDTCK010000006.1:0-2503 GCA_039923645.1 Rhodoferax sp. | reverse complement strand
TTGTATTCGGCGGGCGTTGCCGGGTTGAACAGTGGCGAAAAACCCTTGTGCAGCTCGGTACCTATGAAGTTGAGCCAGGACTGCATCTGGTAGCGCGCCAGGGTGCCGTTGGCGGGCGCGAGTTTCCGGGCCGGCGCCTGGTCGGCGATGTATTGCACGATGACCGGGCCTTCGCGCAGCAAGGTGCCATCGTCGAGTTGCAACAGCGGCACATAGCCCAGCGGGTTGAGGGTGTAGTAGTCGGTGCCATCGGGCAGCTGGTGCGTCTTGGTCGGTGCGGCAATCGCCTCGTAGGTCAGGCCCGCCTCTTCCAGTGCAATGTGGGGGGATAGGGAACAGGCACCGGGGGAGTAATAAAGCTTCATGAAATTCCTTTGAATAAAAAATGGGTTGATCCGCTGGACCAACCCACGATGCTAGCCGCTTGGCCTACTATTTGCAGCGCAAGTGCCGTATCAGCTCTTGTAGCCGGGGTCGAGTCGCTCGGCCTTGCGCAGCAGCGCCGGCCACACGAAGGCACCTCCCAGGCCACCGGTCTGCACCCGCATGGCCTCGGCCACGCCCTTGACGATCAGCGGGTTGACCTGGGTGAGTTCGCCTCCGACCTGCGCGGCAATCTGGATCTGGCATGTGGATTCGAACGTATACATGGACAGGAAGGCGTCGGCGATGGTCTTGCCCACGGTGAGCAGGCCGTGATTGCGCAACATCAGGAAGTTGGCTTGCCCGAGGTCGGCCTGCAGGCGCGGCTTTTCATCTTCGCGGAACGCCACGCCCTCGTATCCGTGGTAGGCCAGCGAACCCAGCACGAAGGTGGATTGCTGGCTGATCGGCAGCACGCCGCCCTTCTGTGCGCTCACGCCCACGCCGGCGCGGGTGTGGGTGTGCAGCACGCAGCCAGCGTCGGGGCGGGCCTCGTGCACGGCGCTATGGATCACGAAGCCGGCCGGATTCACCGGAAAGGGCGACTCGATGATCTTGTTGCACTGCATGTCAACCTTGACCAGGCTGGACGCCGTGATCTCGTCGAACATCAGTCCATACGGGTTGATCAGGAAGTGGTGCTGGCCGGCCGGCGTGATGGCGTCGGGCAGCTTGGCACTGATGTGGGTAAACACGAGATCGCTCATGGCGTAAGCCGCCACCAACCGGTAGCAGGCGGCCAGGTCGACGCGCAGTGCCCATTCTTCGGCGCTGACGACTTCTTTGAGAGAGGGGATATGCATGGCGAGGCCTCCAGATTGTGTAGCCTCAAGCTTACTGCGCCGCGCTCGGGCATGCCAGTCGCGCGGGGCACAGCGGCGGCGGGGGTTGATATTGACTGCTACGGAATTAGCAGCTAGAAGTCATTGACTGACAAGGACTGGAGGCCTGTTTGATCTTGAATCCTCAGGCGCTGGCAAGTCGCGCACCGGCCCACAGCACCTGGTCGATCACGGCCTGCACCTGCTGGCGATGGGTCTCGGCGACCAGTGCGCCGCGCTCGTCGAAGGCGTCAGCGGCATGGCTCAGCGCGAAATTGCGCGGCGCAACCCAGCACTGCGAATTGAGCAGCAACGGTGCCAGGTGGCTCTGCGAGCGCAGGCCGCCCAAGGCGCCGGGCGAGGCACTCAGGATGCCGACCACCTTGCCGCGCGAGAACTTGAAACCATCCACCCAGTCGGGGTCGGATTTGACAGGGCTCGAGGCCCAGTCGATGGTGTTCTTGAGCAGGGCGGTGTAGCTGCCGTTGTACTCGGGCGAGCAGATGATCCAGGCTGGGTGCTCGTACATGACCTGCTTGAGCCGCATCACGTCGGGCGGCGTGCCCGTGGCTTCGAGGTCGGCGTTGTAGATCGGGATGTTGAAGTCGGCCAGTTCGACGTGCGTGACCTCGGCGCCGCTGGCCCGCGCCATGGCAGCTGCCTGCTGGGCGAGTTTGCGGTTGTGCGAGTGCTGACGGGTGCTGCCCGCGAAGATCAGGAGTTTCATGGCCTCTATTGTGGCGCACCCCCGGCTTGCCAATTTACCGCAGGGCGCCGGAATCAGCGGCCAAGTCGGCAAACATCAAACGAGCGATGGCGATCACCACCACGCTTGACCGCTTGACGTTCAATGATGCGGATGAAATCCGGGCTTTGTTCAGCGAACTCATCGGTAAAAAGGTAGACGAGAGCTTTTTAGTGATCCCGCCGTTCTATACAGCCGGCGGGGACGAAATCCGTGTCGGGCGTATATCGGCCAACTCCGGACATCCGGCGTTTCAAGTGAACCGCCATAAAGCGGACGGTCACGAACGACAACGGGATACGCAACAACCAGCCACCGATCAAGCGTCCGAAACCTGCCCAGACGATGACTCGCGTTGCAATTGTCCGCGCTACCAGCGTGCCCGACTGTCACTTCGGATGCTTCCGCAGTTCACGCTTCAGTGAGCCGGGGCGGCGAGGCGATGTCAGCTCGCGTGCCGTGGCCGCTTGCGAAGCTCCAATGCAAGCAACGCGACCACCGAGAGCGCCGCGAC
>JBDTCK010000005.1:0-4808 GCA_039923645.1 Rhodoferax sp. | reverse complement strand
TGGGCTCATCCTGGTGCAGCACCTTGGTGCCGAGGATTTTGCCAGTCTGATCGATGGCCACCAGGATATTCACCGGGTTGCCGGAGTACGCCGGGACCGGCGCCACCATCACCGACTCGAACACGTAACCGATGACCTTGTCTCCGTTGTAGACGGCGGCTGCCGGCGGCTTGCCGGTGATGTCATCGAATCGCGTTGCGGCGGGGAAGTAGCCACGCACCTCCGGGTACTTCTGATCGATGCCGGCAAGGGCGTCCATCGAGATGAACAGCAAAAGACACGCCATGCACAGCATAAGCCATCTGCCGGCAAGGCTTGCCTGGCCCATTCTGGGATCACGAGCAAGACTTTCGAACGGTGGTGCGCGCATGTCAGACCACCTGTGCCTGACCCGATACCTGCGGCAGGTCGCGGGAACGCCAACTATTGCGGCAGTCCCTGGAATACACCAGCCATTGATCGTTTTGTGCGGCCATCACTTCCCGCAGCCGCGGAAGCGGCATCGAGGCAGCGGCCACACTCATGGCATCGGCATCCACCGACGTCTCCGCCATAACCGTGACGCTGGAGTAATTCAGCGGGGAATAGCCGGTGTGCGGGTTGATCACGTGGAACAGCTTCTTGTCGGACGAATAGAAGATCCGGTAATTGCCGGATGTCCCCAGCGCGGCATTGCGTATCGTCACGATGGCCGCGACCTTGTTGATATCGCCCGGATCAACGATGCCGATATGCCACTGATGGTTGAAATCGCCGCCAGAGATCGCGCGTAGATCACCACCGGCATCCACCAGGGCGTGCTCGATGCCCGATGCCCGCAATGCGGCGATACCCTGGTCGATGACGTAACCCTTGGCCAGCCCGTCCAGCGTGACCGACATGCCGGCTTGGGAGAACCGCACGCCTTGCGCGTCCAGCGCGATGCGACGGTAGTTGATCAACTGGTCCCTCTGCCCGATCTGCGTGCGATCACGTGTATCGAGCACGGCGGGTTGGCGCATCGACTCGAAATACTCCAGCACCGGCAACACACTGATATCGAAATCGCCGTCGGTCACCGCTGAAATCGCCAGCGCGCGGTGCAGGACGTCCCGCAACTCCGGCGGTAGATTCTCCAGATGGCCGTCGCGATTCAGGCGCGCCACTGGGCCAGCCTGGTCAAAGCGCGTGAGAACCGCCACCGCCTCCGCCATGCGGCGGAATGCGGAGTCGATGGCGACCCCCGCCTTGTCGACATCATCGGCCAGGCAGGTGATCGCCACCGAGGTCTGCATGAGCGTCTGCTCGCGGTGCACCTCGAACAGGTTCGGTTCGCGCCTGAGCACGAACCAGCCGGATCCCCCGACCAAGCCCGCGGCCGCCGCAACGCCGGCCACGGCCTTGAGGAGCTTTCGCCGACCGGGCAAGCGCCGTTCGTCAGATACGTTCGGAACATGCATGACATTACCCTCCTGCAACTGCGAGGAGATCAAACTTACCCTTCAGGGAAACAGTTGAATTCTTGCTTCAGGCTTTGCGCGCGTACATGACGCACCAGCCCTGCGGCGCGACGTTCCCCGCGACGACCATGCAGGTGCCAATGGCTTTGGGCGTCTTTCCGGGGATGAAATGGATGCAGTTGTCGCATTGGTCCTTGCCATGCGGCGTGGCCTGGTACATCGCAACGGCCTGGGATGCCTTGGCGGCCTGCGCCCGCGCCGGTGTGGTCTTCAGCAAGCCGGTTGCTGCCACGGCGCCGACGGCAGCGACGGTGATGCCGTTGCGGATGAGCGTGCGACGGCTTTCATTGAGGATGTCGGGGGTCTTTTTCATGAGGCTCTCCATGGAATGGTTAGGGAAAACGGATCAACCACTGAATGCTTGCGCAGATCACCGTTAATGCTCACGCTACGCCAATGCGGTCATCGAATCTGTGCGCCAGCGCACATAGGAACGATTTAGGGCTACCGTGAACAAACACCGTCAAGTCACCAACGCCTTGGGGTGGACGCCGGGGTGGCGACATGATTGTGTTTGTCATCAGCATTGGCGCTGAGATCACGGCGGCGATGAATGACCGGGCTAGTCTTGGTGTTTTGCAACGGTACCTTTTTGCGTTGATCGAATACCTGGAACGACTCAACAGGCCCAGCTCCGATGATGATTGCATCAGCGCATTCGACCCCTTATTCAGCGGATACCGTGTCTTTCTCGCAGATTCATCAACTGGGTGGAAGTCTATGCTCGGGTAGCGAGTACGCTATTGATGTAAATCAAGTCTGACTCTATGAGGAAGGGCGTGGATGATTTGCACGCGTTGACCATGGCGCGGCCCATAGAACCGGCAAGCCGAGTCAAGCGGGAGACTCTTTCCTAGCGCTCTGCGCAGCCCCAAGGGCGACTAGACTCCGCGAGTAGCCTTGATCATGTCGGCCGCCTTCTCGGCAATCATGATGGTCGGCGCATTGGTGTTGCCACCCACCACGCGCGGCATGATGGAGGCGTCCACCACACGCAGGCCGGCCATGCCATGCACGCGCAGTTCGGCATCCACGACGGCCAGTGCGTCGCTGCCCATGCGGCAGGTACCTACCGGGTGGTAGATCGTGTCGGCGTGGTTGCGGATGAACTGTTCGATCTGTTCGTCGGTGTGAGCACCGGCCGAGGCCGCCAGTTCCACCCCGCGATAGCCGGCCAGCACCGGCTGTGCCAGGATGTGGCGCATCAACCTGAAGCCGCGCCGCAAACGGTCCAGGTCGTCACGCTCGCCCAGGAAATTCGGGTCGATCAGCGGCACGGCCATTGGATCGGCGCTGGCCAGCTTCACGCTACCGCGACTTTTCGGGCGCAGCACACACACGTGGCATGAATAGCCGTGGCCGAAGGTGGTCTTGCGGCCATGGTCCACCAGCTTGCCGATCACGAAGTGCAGTTGCAAATCCGGAATCGGCTCGCTGGGCTGACTCTTGATAAAGCCACCCGCTTCGGCGAAATTCGTGGTGAGCATGCCCGAGCGGTGGTTGCGCCACTCGAAAATCCCCTTGACGACGCGAGCCAGCCCGACCGCGGAAATGCCGAACAGGACTTTCAGGTGCGGCGCGTTCACCACCTGCACCACGTCCACGTGATCGTGCAAATTTTCTCCCACACCAGGGAGGTCGTGCACGGTGGCAATGCCGTGCTGCTGTAACTGCGCGCCCGGGCCGACGCCCGACAGCAGCAGAACCTGGGGCGATTGCAGCGCGCCGGCGCACAACAACACCTCGCGCGCGGCCTTGATCTGCTGCAACTGACCATCGCGGCGGTATTCGACGCCTACGGCGCGCCGGTCCTCGGTCAGGATGCGGGTGGTGTACGCGCTGGTGATGACCTGCAGGTTGGGCCGGGACAGGTTCGGTGTGAGGTAGCCCTTGGCGGCGCTGAAGCGTTCACCGTTCTTGTGCGTCACCTGGTACATGCCGACGCCCTCCTGCTCGGCGCCGTTGAAGTCGTGGTTATGGGCAAAGCCTGCCTCCCGGGCGGCCTTCACGAACACCGGGCCAAAACGGTTCGGGCTGCGCAGGTCCATCACGTTGAGCGGGCCGCCGGTGCCGTGCCAGTCGTCGGCCCCGCGCTCATTGTTCTCGGAGCGTTTGAAATAGGGCAGCACATCGTCAAAGCCCCAGCCCAGGTTGCCTTGCGCCTCCCAATGATCGTAGTCGGCGCGATGACCCCGCATGTAGATCATGGCGTTGATCGAGCTGGAGCCGCCCAGCACCCTACCGCGCGGCTGGTAGCCGCGCCGCCCGTTCAGACCCGGCTGCGGCACGGTCTCGAAGGCCCAGTTCGCCTGTCCATTCTTGGCCAAGAGCGCCAGCCCGGCTGGGCAGTGGATCAGCACGCTCTTGTCGGCGCCACCGGCCTCCAGCAGGCAAACCCGGGTGGCAGGATCCTCAGTCAGGCGAGCCGCCAGCACGCAACCGGCGGAGCCGCCGCCGATGATGATGTAGTCGAACATGTTTGCATCCATGGCCAATGTGACCCCAGTTTGATTTCTTGTCGGAACTGGACGTTACACCCATTGACACCTGCAGCCGATAACATAAGGGACATTTACATTTCACCATCAGAGAAGGGGTCGGTATGAGCATTCAGAAGGTAGGCATCATTGGTGCGGGCACCATGGGCAATGGCATAGCGCAGGCGTGTGCCGTCGCGAATATCAGCGTGGTGATGGTCGATGTGTCCGATGCGGCCGTGGCCAAGGGCGTCGCCACGGTTGCCGGTAGCCTGGACCGTCTGATCAAGAAGGACAAGATCAGCGCCACCCAGAAGGACGCTGCGCTGGCCCGCATCAAGGGCTCGACCCGCTACGAAGACCTGCAATCCGCGCAACTGGTGATCGAGGCCGCGACGGAGAACTATGAGCTCAAGCTCAAGATACTTAAACAGGCCGACGCGCTGCTGGCACCCGAGGTCATCATCGCCTCGAACACGTCGTCGATCTCCATCACCAAGCTGGCGGCGGCCACCTCACGGGCAGACCGCTTCATCGGCATGCACTTCTTCAACCCGGTGCCGATGATGGCGCTGGTGGAAATTATCCGCGGCCTGCAGACCAGCGATGCCACTCACGCTGCGGTGCACGCCATGGCGACCGCGCTGGGCAAGTCGCCGATCACGGTCAAGAACGCGCCCGGCTTCGTGGTGAACCGCATTCTGGTGCCGATGATCAACGAGGCGTTTTTTGTGCTGGCCGAAGGGCTTGCAACGCCCGAGGATATCGACGCCGGCATGAAGCTCGGTTGCAACCAGCCGATCGGGCCGCTCGCGCTGGCCGACATGATCGG
>JBDTCK010000004.1:0-8623 GCA_039923645.1 Rhodoferax sp. | reverse complement strand
AACGGCATTCGAGCGTTTTGAACCTTGAAGCCTCAAGGAAACCCCTGTGTCGGCGCGCCATATGCTCTGCTAGTATCCATCGATACTTCTTCATTGGCTGATGCTTGCATTTATTCTGCGCCGCCTGATTCAGGCCGCGATCGTGATGGTCGTGGTTGCCTTGATAGCTTTCATGCTGTTCCAGTACGTTGGCGATCCGGTCCAGCTCATGCTGGGGCAGGACGCCACGCCGGCGCAGCGACTGCAGTTGCGCATCGACCTCGGGCTGGATCAACCGTTCATCGTGCAGTTCTGGCATTTCCTGCTCAACGCGGTCCAGGGCAATTTCGGGTTGAGCCTGCGCCTGGGCGCCAAGGTGTCGCGCCTGATCGGCGAGCGCTTCCCGGCCACGCTCGAGCTGTCCGTGGTTGCGGCCGCGCTGGCGCTGCTGGTCGGTGTGCCCATGGGGGTTTACGCGGCGCTGCGCCGCGGCACGTTCACCAGCCAGGTGTTCATGATGCTGTCGCTGCTCGGGGTGTCGCTGCCCACCTTCCTGATTGGCATCCTACTGATCCTGTTTTTCTCGGTCATGCTCGGCTGGTTTCCCAGTTTCGGACGCGGTGACGTCGTCAAGTTCGGCTGGTGGAGCAGCGGCCTGTTCACGCGGGATGGCTGGATGCACATGGTGCTGCCGGCCATCACGCTGGCCATCTTCCAGCTCACGCTCATCATGCGGCTGGTGCGCGCCGAAATGCTCGAGGTGCTGCGCACCGATTACATCCGCTTTGCGCGCGCGCGCGGCCTGTCCAATCGCGCCATCCATTTTGGCCATGCGCTGAAGAACACACTGGTGCCGGTAATGACCATCACGGGTCTGCAACTCGGCGGATTGATTGCGTTTTCCATCATTACCGAAACCGTGTTCCAGTGGCCCGGCATGGGCCTGCTGTTCATCCAGGCCATCACCTTTGCCGACATCCCCGTGATGGCGGCCTATCTGTGTCTGATTGCGCTGATTTTTGTGATCATCAACCTGATTGTCGACCTGCTGTATTTCGTGGTCGATCCCAGGCTGCGCATTGGCAACGCCGGAGGACACTGATGCTGGCACCCCGTTTGAAGGCGAATGGCCGCGCTTTTGCCCACATCGCCGAGTTTCATCCCGAGCTCACGGCGTTTCGCCGCGACCTGCACGCGCATCCCGAACTCGGCTTCGAGGAGCTGTACACCGGCAACCGGGTCAAGGAGGCGCTGAAACTGTGCGGTGTGGACGAAATCCATGGCGGCATCGGCAAGACCGGTATGGTGGCGCTGATCCGGGGCAAGCACAACACGGGCGGCAAGATGATCGGCCTGCGCGCCGATATGGACGCGCTGCCCATGACCGAGTCCAACGACTTTGGCTGGAAGTCCACCAAGGGCGGCCTGATGCACGGCTGCGGCCACGATGGGCACACTGCGATGCTGGTGGGTGCGGCGCGCTACCTCTGCGAAACACGCAACTTCGACGGCACGGCCGTGCTGATTTTCCAGCCGGGCGAGGAAGGCTTTGCCGGCGCGCGCGTGATGATCGAGGACGGTCTGTTCGACCGTTTTCCGGTGCAGGCCGTGTACGGCATGCACAACTGGCCTTCCATGCGGCCGGGCACGGTGGGCGTCAACCCCGGGCCCATGATGGCCGCGGCCGACCGCATCACCATCGAGATTGCGGGTCGAGGCGGGCACGGCGCGCATCCCTACATGACGATCGACCCGGTGCTGGTGGCGGCCCACATCATCACGGCGGTGCAAAGCATCGTCTCGCGCAATGTCAGGGCGATCGACAGCGCCGTGATCAGCCTGTGTGCCATGCGCGCCGGCGACATGGGCGCCTTCAGCGTGATTCCCGGCAAGGCCACGCTGGTGGGCACCGTGCGCACCTTCAACTCCGAGGTGCAGGACATGCTGGAGCAGCGCCTGCACGATCTGTGCAGCGCGGTGGCACTGGGCTTTGGCGCCTCTGCCAGCGTGAACTACGAGCGCGTGTACCCCGCCACCATCAATTCGGCCGATGAGGCCGGGTTTGCCGCCGACGTGGCCGAGTCGCTGCTGGGTGCCGATCATGTGGTGCGCGACCTGGAGCCCAGCATGGGCGCAGAGGACTTCTCGTTCATGCTGCAGGTCAAGCCCGGCGCCTACCTGCGCATTGGCCAGGGCGCCGAGAACGGCGTAGGCAGCTGCTTTCTGCACAACAGCCGCTACGACTTCAACGACGACATTCTTCCGTTAGGCGCGGCGCTGCATGCCAGCCTGGTGGAGCAGGCCATGCCGGTGCGCCCACCGGCGGCTGCGTAGTTCTGGTTCCTTTTTTCTTGTCCCAAGGAGTTCGATGTGAAATTCAAGTCAAACCTGCTTGCTGCGGCTGTCGCATGTTCCTTTGCTGCTATCAGTATCGTAGCGTCCGCGCAAACCTTGCGGGTCGCCGACCAGGGCGATGCCCTGTCGATGGACCCGCATTCGCTCAACGAGACGCTGCAGCTCAGCGTGGACGGCAACATGTACGAGGGGTTGACGGGGCGCGACAAGGACCTGAGTCTGGTCCCGGCGCTGGCCACCAGCTGGAAGCAGACCTCGCCCACGGTCTGGCGCTTTGAACTGCGGAAGGGCGTGCAGTTCCATGACGGCACACCGTTCACGGCCGACGATGTGGTGTTCAGCTTTCAACGTGCTGCGTCCGATGGCTCCGACATGAAGAGCTACACCAACAACTTCAAGGAAGTGCGCAAGGTGGGCGATTACGCGGTGGAGATCGAGACTACGGCGCCGTTTCCGATCCTGCCCGACCTGATTGCCACGGTGTACATCATGAGCAAGAAGTGGTGCGAGACGAACCAGGCCACCAAGCCGGTGGACCGGCGCAAGGGCATCGAAAACGCCGCTTCGTTCCGTGAGAACGGCACCGGGCCCTACCGCCTGCGCGAGCGCCAGCCGAATGTGCGCACCGTGATGGAGCGCAGCGGCAACTACTGGGGCAAGATCGAAGGCAATGTGCAGCAGGTAGTGTTCACCCCGATCGGTAACGACGCCACACGCGTGGCGGCCTTGTTGTCGGGCGAGGTGGACGTGATGGAGCCGGTGCCGGTGCAGGACATTGCGCGTGTGAATGCCAATGCGGGCACGAAAGTCCTCGTCGGGCCTGAGCTGCGCACCATCTTTCTGGGCATGGACCAAAAGCGCGACGAACTGCTGTACTCCAGCGTGAAGGGCAAGAACCCGTTCAAGGACAAACGTGTGCGCCAGGCGTTCTACCAGGCGATCGACATCGAGGGCATCAAGACCACGGTGATGCGTGGCGCCTCGCGCCCGACCGCGCTGATGGTCGGCCCTGGCATTACCGGCTGGACCGCCGAGCAGGACAAGCGCCTGCCCTACGACGTGGAAGCGGCCAAGAAGCTGATGGTCGAGGCCGGCTACCCGAATGGTTTTGAAGTGACCATGAACTGCCCGAATGACCGCTACGTGAACGACAGCCGGATTTGCCAGGCGGTGGCGGCCAACCTGTCGCGCATCAACGTCAAGATCAACCTGCAAGCGGAAACCAAGGGCACCTACTTTCCCAAGGTCCTGCGCCGCGACACCAGCTTCTACATGCTGGGCTGGACGCCGTCGACCTACGATGCGCACGACGCGCTGAATTCGCTGATGGTCTGCCCGGACGACAAGACGGGGGCTGGCCAGTTCAACCTGGGCGCCTACTGCAACCCCAAACTCGATGAGCTGACACACAAGATCCAGTCAGAGATCGACAAGACCAAACGTCTGGCTGAGATCAAGGAGGCGTTTGCCATCCATGCCGCCGACATCGGCCATTTGCCGCTGCATCAGCAGTCGCTGGCCTGGGGCATGAGCAAGAAGGTGTCGCTGGTGCAGCAGGCCGACAACCGGATGAATTTCAAGTGGATCCACATCAGCAAGTAACCTCGCCGGGCGCTTGCAACTTCCCCCTTTGGGGGAAGTTGGCAATCTTTGTGGCGGTCAATGCGGCGCTAGTCGCGTGAAGACGACGACAGTCCGAACTGTTTGCGCATGATCAACACTCTGCATCGCTGGTTCGACGGTGACGTTGGCTACAGCTTTCGCACGTCTCCGGTCGCCATTGCGGCGGCCGTGGTGGCGTTTGCCTGTATTTTTTGTGCGGCCTTTGCCGGCTGGGTGGCGCCGCACAATCCGTTCGATCTGAGCACGCTGGTGCTTTCCGATGCACGCCTGCCTCCGGCCTGGTATGCGCATGGCAGCGCCAAGTACCTGCTTGGCACCGACGACCAGGGACGCGACATTTTGTCGGCGCTGTTTTACGGGGCGCGCATTTCGCTGGTGGTGGGGGTCGTGTCGGTCATCCTGTCCGTGCTGGTGGGCGTTTTTTTGGGCCTGCTGGCGGGCTTTCGCGGCGGTTGGATCGATTCGTTGCTCATGCGCATGTGCGACGTCATGCTGTCGTTCCCGGCGATCCTGATTGCGCTGCTGATTGCCGGCGTCGGGCGCGCGCTGTTTCCGGATGCCCACGAATCCGTTGCGTTCGGTGTGTTGATTCTGTCGATCTCGCTGAGCGGCTGGGTGCAGTACGCGCGCACGGTGCGCGGCTCCACGCTGGTCGAGCGCAACAAGGAATATGTGCAGGCGGCACGCGTCACCGGGGTCCGGCCTTTGCGGATCATGACGCGGCACGTGTTGCCCAATGTGATGGGTCCGGTGATGGTGCTTGCCACCATTCAGGTCGCGACCGCCATCATCACGGAGGCCACGCTGAGTTTTCTGGGGGTTGGCGCGCCCCCAACCTCGCCCTCGCTGGGCACCCTGATTCGCGTCGGCAACGACTACATGTTTTCGGGTGAATGGTGGATTGCGGTGTTTCCGGGCCTGATGCTGGTGGTGATCGCCCTGTCCGTGAACCTGCTGGGTGACTGGCTGCGCGACGCCCTGAACCCGAGACTTCGCTAGCCCCATGAGTCTTTTGCAAGTCCAGAATCTGGTGGTCGAGTTCCCCAATCGGCGCGGCACGCTGCGCGCGCTGGATGACATCTCGTTCGACATCGCGCCCGGTGAGATCTTGGGAGTGGTCGGTGAATCGGGTGCGGGCAAGTCGCTCACCGGTGCCGCCATCATCGGGCTGCTGGAGCCGCCGGGGCGTGTGGCCGGCGGGCAAATCCTGCTCGAAGGGCAACGCATCGACAACCTCGGCTTCGAGCAGATGCGGCACATTCGCGGGCGCCGTATCGGCGCGATCTTTCAGGATCCACTGACCTCGCTCAACCCGCTGTACAGCATCGGGCGACAACTGGTGGAAACCATCCGGACCCATTTGCCGGTGACCGAGAAGGAGGCCAGGGCGCGCGCAATTTCGCTGCTCGACGACACCGGCATCCCGGCCGCGGCGCAGCGCATTGACCACTACCCGCACCAGTTTTCGGGCGGCATGCGCCAGCGCGTGGTGATTGCGCTGGCGCTGGCGGCCGAGCCAAAGCTGATCGTGGCCGACGAGCCAACTACCGCGCTCGATGTGTCGATTCAGGCGCAGATCATCACGCTGCTCAAGAGCATCTGCCGCGAGCGCGGCGCGGCCGTGATGCTGATCACCCACGACATGGGCGTGATTGCCGAAACCTGCGACCGCGTGGCCGTGATGTATGCCGGGCGCATTGCCGAGATCGGGCCGGTGCACGAGGTGATCAACCAGCCGGCACACCCGTACACCGCGGGGCTGATGGCCGCGATTCCCGATATCACCGTGGACCGCGAGCGCTTGTACCAGATCGACGGCGCCATGCCGCGCCTGAACGCTATTCCCAGGGGCTGCGCTTTCAACCCGCGCTGCCCGAAAGTCTTTGACCGCTGCAAGGTGGAACGGCCCGATTTGCTTCCTGCCGGCGCGACACGTGCGGCCTGCTGGTTGCACGCGGGCGGCGTGGCCGCGGCAGGGGGCGGTGCATGACCGAAATCGTCGTGCCAGGCGCGAGCGCCAGCCCCCCCCCCAACACTCCCCCGGCGGGGGCAGGAGTCGGCCGGCCCCTGGTCCAGGCCCATGACCTCGCGAAAACCTTTGATGTGTCGCCGCCCTGGCTGAACCGGGTGCTCGAGCGCAAGCGCAGGGTGCTGCTGCGCGCCGTGGACGGCGTGAGTTTCGAGATCGAAAAGGGCAAGACGCTGGCGCTGGTCGGCGAGTCGGGTTGCGGCAAAAGCACGGTGGCGCGTCTGCTCGTGGGGCTGTACGAGCCCACGCGTGGCGGCCTGACCTTCGATGACCAGGATGCACATGCCGCGTTCAAGACGCCCGCGGGCCGGCAGTTGCGCCGGCGCATCCAGATGATCTTCCAGGACCCGTACGCCAGCCTCAATCCGCGCTGGATCGTGGAAGACATCGTGGGCGAGCCGCTCAAGGAGCACGGCCTGATCACCAACGAGGCCGAGTTGAAGCAACGGGTGGCGGCGCTGCTGCAATCGGTGGGGCTGTCGCCACTGGACATGGTGAAGTACCCGCACCAGTTCTCGGGCGGCCAGCGCCAGCGCATCTCGATCGCGCGTGCGCTGGCCACCGAGCCCGAATTCCTGGTCTGTGACGAGCCTACCTCGGCGCTGGACGTGAGCGTGCAGGCACAGGTGCTCAACATCATGAAGGACCTGCAGCGCACGCGCGGCCTGACCTACCTGTTCATCTCGCACAACCTGGCCGTGGTGCGCCATGTAAGCGATCAGGTCGGCGTGATGTACCTGGGCCGGCTGGTGGAGCTGGCGGACAAGCAGACGCTGTTTGCCAGCCCGCGCCATCCGTACACGCGCATGCTGCTCGACGCGATCCCGAAGATGCACGACACGGGCCGCGCCCGCACGCCGGTGCAGGGCGAGGTGCCGAACCCCTTGAACCCGCCCACGGGCTGCACCTTTCACCCGCGCTGTCCGCACGCGAACGAGCGCTGTCGGGTCGAGCGTCCTGCACTGCTGGACATCGAGGGCGTGAAGGTCGCCTGCCATGCCGTGCAAGAGGGGCGAATCTAGTTACTATCAGGTTGATAGCTGACTGTCATGAACTGGGAACGGTCTCAGCTACTTTTCTTGTAAATTTCAAACTCCGAACGGGCCTGCGTGGCAGCGCCTGCAGCGTGAATCGAACGTGATTCATTTGCGACATGGAAGCGGGCCCGCACTCGTGCACGATTCAGGCGGGACAGTCCTACTCCCCATGCCTTCTTTGACGAACTGTGGGTGCGCGCATTACAAGCGTGCTCGTGGCCGTTCCCCCGGAATGAAATTCGACTGGAAACTTTCCATCGCTTGATTTTCATCAATTACGCGGGTCGACACCGCTCATCGTTGTTCCTAGCATGTGATCTGGCCCTACGCAAATCCGCGGCAAGGATTGTGTTCGGTCCGGAAGTTTCACAGCTCTAACAAATCTCGAGGGGGTAATCGCATGTCGCAGCGGATCACGGATCTGACGCTTTCGGTGCTGGCCAGTGTGGCCGCATTCCTTTTGTCCTGGCCGTTCTGGCGCGATTTCGAGTACTGGCCCGAATCGCATGTGGCGTGGTGGATCTACTTCGTGCTCGGCTTTGTGCTGGCGGTCTACGTGTTCTACGTTTTCATCGGTAGCCTGCACATCCTGTTCCTGCACGGAAATGAGGAAGGCGCCGCGTCGGCAACAGCCGACCCGGGCCCGGTCGCCACCAAGGGAGAACGCTCATGAGTTGCGGAGTAGGAGGTAGCAGTTGCGAGACGCCACGGCGGCGCGGCGCGATGGTCATGCTGGCGGTGATGACCCTGATTTTCATCGTGTTGTCAGTCTTTTCGTTCTTGAAGTCGCGCGGCCAGACCACGCCGGACACGATCACCTATGGCAAGTACACCGCGGACCAGGGCAAACGCGTGTTCCAGGCCTACAACTGCATGGGCTGCCACACCATGGTTGGCAACGGCGCTTACCTGGGTCCGGATCTGACCGGGGAATACAAACGCGTGGGACCGGCTTACCTGGAGGCATTTCTGGCCTCCGCAGGTGGTTGGCCGACGATGGGTGCGGTCCGCGCACAGCTGCAGGATCCGAATCAGCTGGCCGACACCGGCGCTGACTCGATCGATGCGTACCTGAAGAAATTCCCCGACGCCGCAGTACAGATCGAACGACGCGGCGGCATGTCCAGCATGATGCCGAACCTGCCATTCAGCAAGGACGAGATCGGTCAGCTGATCGCTTATCTCAAGTACACGTCGGCCATGAACACCGAGGGTTGGCCGCCAAAAGTGGAAGTGGAAGGGCTCGACCATCGCCTGCAGCTTGCGCACGGCGCCGCCGCCATAGCCGTAGCGACTCCCGCGGCGGCAGCGCCGCAGGCCACCAAGGCCGCACTCGATCCGGCGGCGCAAGGCTCGCAACTGGTCAAGGACAACGGTTGCATCGCGTGTCATGCGACTGACAAGAAACGCCTGGTCGGTCCCGGCTGGGGTGGCCTGTACAACTCGAAGGTCAGCCTTGCCGACGGCAGCACTGTCACCGCTGACGATGCCTATCTGCGCGAATCGATCCTGAAGCCGAACGCAAAGATCGTGGCGGGCTATCCGGCCGGCGTCATGCCTGCGTACGACACCTTGCTCAAGGATGATCAAGTCAGCGCGA
>JBDTCK010000003.1:0-16702 GCA_039923645.1 Rhodoferax sp. | reverse complement strand
CCGGCGCCCGCCTGGCCGTCGAAGGCACGGGTTCCACCACGCTGGGATCGGGCATCACGGTGCGCGGCCAGGGCAACATCGGTTCAGCCAATATTTACGGCGGGGTCAACGTGCTGAGCAACAACGGCCTGATCCTGGCCGATGGCGGCACACTGACCATCACCGCCCCGGCCAACAGCGGATCGTTCGCCGGCACCGGCACCCTGCAGGTCAACGGCGGCGCGCTCAATGTGTCCACCGGCAGCGCCAGCACCCAGGGCAAGCTCGTGATCGGCGGGACCGGCACGCTAGGCCTGGGCACGCAGAATCTCACGCTCACGAGCGACTACACCAACGTGCAGGCTGGCAGCGGCAACAGCTTCGACCGCCGCGCCGGCGTGAGCGGCACGGGCCAGATCCTGGCCGGCGGCAACGCGGCGCAGATCATCACCGGCACTAGCGTCACCGACGGCAACACCAACAACGCCACGCTGACCATCAACAACGTGCGCGTCGGCGCGACCAACTACAACTACCAGGTCGCCAACACGGGTACCACCGGCCCGTCGCTGCGCGGCGCCATCCAGACCAATGTGAATGGCGGCAACCTCACGGATGGGCGCTTGAGTGGCGCGGGTGTTACGGCCGGCAACTACAACACCGGCGCACCTGGCTCCAACACCGGCAACCTGGGCGTGACATTTACCGCCGCAACCGCAGGCGCACTGGCACCCTTGAGCGGCCCCCAGGTGCTGAACCTGCGTAGCAACTTTGAGAACATTGCCGACCAGAAGCTGAACATCGTTCTCGGCGCCGGTGCTGCGGCCTTCAATGCGGCGGTAGGCTCCACGGCCACGCCGGTGACGGTGGCCAACCAACGCGTGGGCGGTAGCAACAGCACGGCCCTGGTGGTGAGCAATACCGCTGCCGCCGGCAGTTTCAGCGAGGACCTCAACGCCACCATTGCCAGCAACAGCGGCGCGGCGACTTCCAGCGGCAGCATCAGCGGGCGCACGGCCGGCAGCAGCAGCACCGGCACCGGCGCGATCACGGTCGGCGTGAACACCAGCGTCGCTGGCGCGCGGAGCGGTGCCGTGACGCTGAACTACCAGACTGCGGGCGCCGTGGGCGGCATCAGCAACGCACTAGGTGTGGCCAGCGTCGGCAGCCAGACCATCAATGTCAACGGCAACGTGTACCAGGTTGCGCAGCCGACGGCGCTGCCGGCCAGCGTGAATCTGGGCAATTTCCGCGCCGGCACCGCGCAGTCGCAGACTGTCACGCTTAGCAACACCAACATCTCGCCCCCCGGGTTTCAGGAAGGGCTGAATGCGACGATCGTCGGCGCGACGGGCGCGGCTACCGGAACGGGAGCGTTGAACAATGTTGCGGCAGGAAGCTCGGGCAGCCTGCAAATCGGCGTCACGGGCGTGGCGGGCATCAACACCGGCACCGTGCAAGTCCAACTTGCCACCAACGGCACGGGCACTTCGGGCTTGGGCAATCTGAATCTGGGCGCGGCGCAAACCGTCAACGTCAGCGGCACCGGCTACCGCCTGGCCAGCGCCAACAGCCAGCCGGCGACCGTCAACTTCGGCAATGTGCTGCAAGGCAGTGCCCAGGCGCAATTCCTGAGCATCCAGAACACGGCCAGTGGCGACGGCTTCAGTGAGGGACTGGATTCGAGCTTCCTGGCTGGCGGCACCACCGGCGCCGCCACCAACAACGGCGGCAGCGTCAGTTTGTTGGCCGCCGGTGCAGCGGCGAACAATACGGCCATGGCCGTGGGCGTGAACACCGGAACGATCGGCGCCAAGAGCGGCCAGGTGATCGTCGCGTTCGACTCCAACGGCTCCGGCACCAGCGGCCTGGGCATCACCGGCTTGCCCAACCAAAACATCGGTGTGCTGGCCAACGTCTCGGCAGTCGTCGGAACGCTCGCGCAGCCTGGCGCCGTGAGCCCCAATCCGGTGAACTTCGGCAACTTCCGCGTCGGCGATGCCGGCGCGGGGCCGGCGAGCCTGTCCATTAGTAACAACGCCACCATCGGCGAAGGCCTCAATGCCTCGATCGCTACCGGCTCCGGCGG
Source organism: Rhodoferax sp. (assembly GCA_039923645.1). Lineage (GTDB taxonomy): Bacteria > Pseudomonadota > Gammaproteobacteria > Burkholderiales > Burkholderiaceae_C > Rhodoferax_A. The sequence goes on along the minus strand of JBDTCK010000003.1, from coordinate 14,634 downwards.
CTTTGCGGCCAACGGTGCGTTTACCAGCCTGGCGCCCCAAGCGACAAATAACACCAGCTTGCAGGTTTCCTTTAACGGCACGGGTACGGCAGGCGCCAAAAGCGGCACGGCGACGGTGACGCTGGTCTCCGACGGCACGTTCAACAGCGGCACGCCCACGGCGCTGCCTTCGCAAACGGTGGCCTTGAATGCCAATGTATTCAACGTGGCCCAGCCGACGGCTTTGCCCGCGTCGGTGAACGTCGGCAGCTTCCGCACCACCGGCTCGGCGATTACGCAGGCGGTGAGTCTGGGCAACACCAACATCTCGCCGGCGGGCTTCCAGGAAGGCTTGAACGCAAACATCGTCGGCACCAGCGGCAATGGCGTGGCGACGGGCGCATTGAATAACGTGGGTGCCGGCGCCTCGGGCAGTCTGCAGGTCGGCGTCGCTGGCGTTGCAGGCATCAACAGCGGCACGGTGCAAGTGCAGCTTGCCTCCAACGGCACGGGCACTTCGGGCCTGGGCAATCTGGATCTGGGCGCTGCAAAGAGCGTGACCGTCAGCGGCCTGGGCTACACCACCGCCATAGGCCAGGTCACCACCACCGTGGTTGACTTCGGCATCGTGCGCGTCGGCGACATGGTCAGCACCCGAAACGTCACGGTGCAGAACACCGCCGCCGTCACGGCCCTGAACGACAGCCTGCGCGGCAACCTCAGCGGCGTGGCAGGCCCTTTCACCACGGCAAGCAACACCGTGGGCGGCATTGCGGCCGGCGGCGCAACGGGTAATATCGCCGTGGGCCTGAACACCTCCACGGCGGGCATCAGCAACAAGACCGGCACCGTCGCGCTGTTGAGCCAGGATGCGGATCTGGCCGACGTTTCAGCCGGCGCCAACGCCAGCGTGCTGATCAAGGCGCAGATTAACAACCTGGCCAATGCCCATTTCGGTTTGTTTTCCGGCCTGGGCGCGCTTAGCCAGTCAGGCGACGTCTACACGCTCGATCTGGGCGATATCGTGCTCAATTCATTCAATGCGCTGAGCCTGGAGCTCGGCAACTACGTTACCGGCCCGGCCGATGACTTGAGCGGCGGCGTCTTCAACCTCGCTGGCGCCAACGATTTCACCTTTAGCGGCTTCGGCCCGCTCGGCACTCTGGCCGCGGGCCAGTTCAGCGGCAACCTCGACGTGAGCTACCTGGCCTCGGCGCTGGGCATGTTCACCGACACCATCGCCTTCGACGGCTTCAGCACCAATGCCTCTGACCCGGTCGGCATTGCCGAGAGCCGTACATTGGTCATCAAAGCCAATGTCATTAACGCCAGCAACTCGGTTCCAGAGCCTGGCACGCTGGCGCTGATGCTGATGGCGGCCGCTGCTGCGCTGCTCGCCCGGCGTCGACGCACAATGGCGCATTGATTCAACAGGAGAGCGTCCATGGGAGAGCGGCAATGAGCAGGGTTCAGTATTGGGTAGTCACTTTGGTCGCGGCGGCGTGCTTCCTGGTCATGCTCGCCAGCGTCGCGCTGGGCTTCAGCAATGGATCGAAACGTGCCGAGGTCGGCCAGCGCCAGCAGTACGTGCAGCAATCGGTGCAGCTCGAAGGCTTGTACCGCGAGATCGTACGCGCGCTGGCCGAGCTCGGCGCGCGTAACAACGATGCCGATGTCAAGGCCATGCTGCAAAAGCACGGTATTACCTACACCGCCAACGCTCCTGCCGCCAGCCCGGCGGGCGCCGCGGCGCCAGCGCGCAAATGATGAAAGAGCAAGCCACCATGAGCAGCGTTGTCGATATCCCGCTAGCCCCTACCCAGGAAGCGCAGCCTGTGCTGCCGCTGCGCGACCCCCGTGCCAGCACGCATTCGCCCTCACGGGCGCGAGTCGAGGCGGCGCAGGCCTGGCCGCGCAGCGCTTTCTTGCCCTTGCTGCTGGCCGCCCTCGCACTGCTTGGGTGGCTGGCTTACCAGCTACAGCAGCAAGTTGCCGAGCGCCAGCTATTGCAGGCGGCCTTCGTGTCGCAGCAGCAAACGGTTGACAGCTCGGGCAAGCTGCGCGCCTCGCTCGATGCGCTGGCGGCAGACACGCAGCGCCTGGCAGACAGCGGAAACCCGAACGCGCGAGCGCTGGTCGATGAGCTGAAAAAACGCGGCGTGACGATCAACTCGGTCAACACACCGCCGGCAAATGCGGCGCCTGCGGTGCGCTGAACGTCAGCCCGAACCTGGCGGCGAAGGCCGAATCGGACGCCGGAAATTCAAAAGGTATCCTGCGGATCCCTGAGCGTTGGTGAGTGAATAGCGACTCCTGGGAATTCCAGTCACAAACCTCTGTGGCGCCGTCGGCAAGTGGCTTGCGTTGCCCAGTTCCGCTCTCCCGAAATGGCGTTGGTTCCGTGTGAGAATCAGGAACTAAATTGCAGGAGACCACCATGTCCCGTCGCGCCACCAAAATTGTTGCCACCCTGGGACCCGCCTCGAGTGATCCGGCGTTGCTGGAGCAGATGATCCGGGCCGGCGTCAACGTGGTGCGGCTCAACTTCAGCCACGGCAAGGCACAGGACCACATTGACCGCGCGGCCATGGTGCGCGAGGCGGCCCAGCGTGCGGGCCGCGAAGTGGCCATCATGGCCGATCTGCAGGGCCCCAAGATTCGCGTCGGCGTGTTTGCGCAGGGCAGCGTGTTGCTTGTTCCCGGGCACCAATTTGTGCTCGATGCATCGCGCGCCGAACCGGGCGACATCGACGGCGTCGGGCTTGACTACAAGGAGCTGCCGCGCGACGTCAAGGCCGGCGATTTGCTGCTGCTCAATGACGGCCTGATCGTCTTGAGTGTGGACGTCGTGCGCGGCGACCGGGTGCACACAACAGTCAAGCTCGGGGGCGATTTGTCCAACAACAAGGGCATCAACAAGCAGGGCGGCGGTCTGACCGCGCCGGCACTCACGGCCAAGGATATCGAAGACATCAAGACCGCGATGAGTTTTCAGGCCGATTACCTGGCGGTGAGCTTCCCGAAGAATTCGACCGACATGGAAATGGCACGCCAGCTCGCCAATGTGGCAGCGACGCCGTACCGGCACAAACCGGGACTGATCGCAAAGATCGAGCGCGCTGAGGCGATTCCGCGGCTGGAAGAGATCCTCAAGGCCAGCGACGGCATCATGGTGGCGCGCGGCGACCTGGCGATCGAGGTCGGTAACGCGGTGGTGCCGGGGCTGCAAAAACGCATGATTCGCATGGCGCGCGAGATGGACCGGCTGGTGATCACCGCCACGCAGATGATGGAGAGCATGATCACCAACCCGGTGCCCACGCGCGCCGAGGTCAGCGACGTGGCCAACGCCGTGCTGGACGGCACAGATGCCGTCATGCTGTCGGCCGAGACCGCCGCCGGCAAGTACCCGCTCGAGACTGTGCAGGAGGTGGCCAAGATCTGCGAAGAGGCCGAAAAGACCGAATACGCGGAGCTGGAGGCCGATTTTTCGGGCAAGACCTTTGGTCGCATCGACCAGTCGATTGCCATGGGCGCGCTGTTCACCGCGCACCATCTGGGCGCCAAGGCTATCGTGGCCATGACGGACAGCGGCTCCACAGCCCTGTGGATGAGCCGGCACCGCATCCACGTGCCGATCTACGCCCTCACACCCCGGGTCGCGACGCAACGCAAGATGGCGCTGTACCGCAACGTGCGACCGCTCTTGATGGACACCAGTGTCGACCGGGACACCGCGCTGGCCGAGGCAGAAGGCCATTTGAAGAGCCGCGGCATCGTGCACAGCGGCGACGTCTACGCGATCACCTGCGGCGAGCCCATGGGCGCGCCGGGCGGCACCAATATGCTCAAGATCTGCCGGGTGACTTAGTTCGCCCCCCGGGTCGCTCCCTTCGCTTGGCCGCGGTGTTTCACGAAAGGGCGTGGCTGCGCCGACCGGCGAAAGGGCCCACATGGCGGGCGTGAGGCGGTGCCACGTTAAAATCCCAGCCAGTTACCAAGCGGTTACCAATCCGCGTCGCGCCGGCCACGGTCCGGTTCTCAACTCTCTGGGGTCTTTCAATCATGGCACTCGTTTCGATGCGCGAATTACTGGACCATGCCGCTGTCAACGGCTACGGCATTCCGGCCTTCAACGTCAACAATCTGGAGCAGGTCCAGGCCGTCATGTCAGCCGCCGACGAGGTCGGCGCGCCGGTCATCCTGCAGGCCAGCGCGGGTGCCCGCAAGTACGCGGGCGAGCCCTTCATCAAGCATCTGATCCAGGCGGCCATCGAGAGCTGGCCGCATATTCCGCTGGTGATGCACCAGGACCACGGCCAGAGCCCCGATGTCTGCCAGGGCGCGATCAACCTCGGCTTTAGCTCCGTCATGATGGACGGCTCCCTGAAGGCCGACGGCAAGACCATCGCCGACTACGACTACAACGTGGACGTGACGCGCCGGGTGGTCGACATGGCCCACGCCACCGGCGTGACGGTCGAAGGCGAGCTCGGCTGCCTGGGCAGCCTGGAAACCATGAAGGGCGACAAGGAAGACGGCCACGGCACCGAGGCCACCATGACCGTGGACCAACTGCTGACCGACCCCGAACAGGCCGCTGATTTTGTGAAGCGCACCCAGCTCGATGCGCTGGCGATCGCCATTGGCACCAGCCACGGCGCCTACAAGTTCACGCGCAAGCCCACCGGCGACATCCTGGCGATCTCGCGCATCAAGGAAATCCACCGCCGCATCCCGAACACCCACCTGGTGATGCATGGCAGCTCCAGCGTGCCGCAGGACCTGCTGGCCGTCATCCGCGCGCATGGCGGCGCCATGAAGGAAACCTATGGCGTGCCGGTGGAAGAAATCCAGGAAGCCATCAAGCACGGCGTGCGCAAGATCAACATCGACACTGACATCCGTCTTGCGATGACGGCTGCGATCCGCAAGCATTTTGTGGAGAACCCAGAGAAGTTCGATCCGCGCGACTACCTCAAGCCCGCTCGCGAGGCCGCCAAGCAGATTTGCAGGGAACGCTACATCCAGTTCGGCTGCGAGGGCCAGGGGGCCAAAATCAAGGGCTACAGTCTGCAGGTGGTGGCTGGTCAGTACGCCCGGGGCGAACTGGCGCAGGTTGTGAACTGACCCGGCTTGGCGATAATCGAAGGCCCGCTGCAGGTGAATTCACCCGCAGCGGGCTTTTCAATTCGAGTGACTCATGACCTCTGACCTGCACCCTGCCCTTCACACCTCCGCGCTGACCTCGCTGCCGCTGCTCGCGCGCGGCAAGGTGCGCGACAACTACGCCGTGGGCAACGACCGCATCCTGATGGTGGCGAGCGACCGCATCAGCGCGTTCGACGTGATCATGGGCGAACCGATTCCCGGCAAGGGTGTGCTGCTGACGCAAATGGCGCTGTTCTGGTTCGACAAGCTCGGGCACCTATGTCCGAACCAGCTGACTGGCAAGACACCCGAGAGCGTCGTCGCACCGGACGAAGTGGCGCAGGTCAAGGACCGCTCCATGCTGGTCAGGCGCCTCAAGCCGATTCCGGTCGAGGCGGTGGTGCGCGGCTATCTGGCGGGCAGCGGCTGGAAGGAGTACCAGCAAAGCCAGTCGGTCTGCGCCGTGCCGCTGCCCGCCGGCCTGAAAAACGCCAGCAAGCTGCCCGAGCCCATTTTCACGCCGGCGGCCAAGGCCGAGGCCGGTGCGCATGATGAAAACATCAGCTACGAGCAAGTGGTCAAGGTGGTCGGCCCCGAACTTGCCGCGCAAATCAAAAAGGTCAGCATCGAGATTTACCAGGCCGCGGCCGCGTTCGCGCTTGGCAAGGGCATCATCATTGCCGACACCAAGTTCGAGTTCGGCCTGGACGAGCATGGCAGCCTGACGCTGATGGACGAGGTGCTGACACCCGACTCCTCGCGCTACTGGCCGGTGGAAGGCTACGAGGCGGCCTTTGCCGCCGGTCAGAACCCGCCCAGCTACGACAAGCAGTTTTTGCGCGACTGGCTGGAGACCGTGCGCATCAATGCCAAGCCCTGGGACAAGACGCCGCCGGCGCCGCACCTGCCGCAGGAGGTGATTGCCAAAACGGCGGCCAAGTACCAGGAAGCGCTGCAGCGGCTGACGGCTTGAGCACGCCTCTTTTTTGTGTCACACTTGTAGCACAAATCGATGTAAAAAGGAGCGCCTCATGTCCACCACCACCCTGCGCCTTGAAGACGCGCTGCGTGAACGCATCGTTCGACTGGCGAAAGCCCTCGATCAGACGCCACACAACTTCATGCTGGAAGCGCTGGCGCAAAAGGCCGACGAGGCCGAGTGGAAGCTGACCATGCAGCACGAAGCCCAGCAGCGGGATTCGGCCTTGATGGCCGGAGAGCCCGGGATTGAGTGGCATGAAATGCGCGCTTATCTGCGCGGGCGCCTGAGCGATGCCGTTGCCGCGCCCAAGTCCACGTTGGGACGACGGTGAGTCGGATCGTTCTGGCCGCGCAGGTCAGAGTCGACTTCGACCGGATTTTTGATTTTCTCTTTGAGCACGCACCCGAATTCGCTGCCGCGCGTATCGAAGCCATCATTGCCGCCATCGATATTCTGCAAACCAGTCCATTGATTGGTCGGCCCGTGGCGTTCGGTCAGCGCGAACTTGTGATTTCCACCGGCAGTAGCGGCTACCTGGCGCTCTATCGCTACGACCCGGTGCTGGACACGGCGTTTGTGCTGGCGGTGCGCAGCCAGCGTGAACAGGACTACAAACGCTAGCGTGTCCGGTTGGCTCCGCAGCGCCCCAGCGCACCAGAGCGGATTTCGTGGCAGAGCTACAGCTTGAACAGCACAGAGTGCCTGCGATATGGACCCTCTCCTTCCATGCAGGGCCGGCCAGCGTATCAGTTCGTCCTTCCCCGACGGCGTAACGGCAGGGGGTCACTCCCAGCCTTCAAAGGCGGCTCAGCTCTCAGCCGGCGCCAACATTCATATCGTTAAGTAGTAGAACGACAACCAAGATCCTGTAGCAATCCAAGCTAACCCGAGCGCTATGCGTAACCTGGATTCAAGTACACGGAATCGCAATCTAATCAGGCCAAAAAAGCCTTCCAATATCAACGCCAATCCGGCAAGCCATTCGGTATAGCGAAGTCGATATGCAAATACCTCCTTGAAGTGCGGATACTGGCGAACTGCCTGTGCAAATGCGCGGTCCACCGGCTCACGTAGCGCTTGTTGATTCGGTACTGCAACTATCTCAGATATATTGTCAGATCCATTGGATGAAAATGCCAATTGCTGGCCCTGTCGAGCGACTTTTATGGATGAGCCGTCAACATTCATACTGATCGCGAAGTGTTCTGGGTCATGCCACTCGGTCATAACGGGCATAGAACTCAATGACCGGACCAATGCTGTCTCCAGCGCGAAGGTCGACATGGTCCATTGCCCGGCGCCCTTTTGATTGACAACCAAGGCGGGGGCAGGCCGTGGCTTACGGTCGAAAACGGTCCATCCGGCAAATGGTAACATTTGCTCCCGAACACTTTGTACCACCGGAGGTGAGCTACCAGAAAAGAAAACCGACATCGCCCGTTGATCATCCGTAGTCGAAATTAATCTGTAATTTTTACCAGGGTGAACAACCTGCAACGTCAGATTTGGATGAAAAGTCCAGGTTCGGGTCAGATCTTTAGACAATTGACTGTTGCTTGAATCAAGCACTAGCCACACCAAGTCGCTCAACTTTATCAACTGCCGCCGTACATTGAATCCGTCATCGTTGTGGCGTTCCAGATCCAGCCAATCCATTTTCTTCGAATTTACGAATCCATTCAACGTAACGTGCCTAGCGCTTTTTTCTGGTTCGTTTGGTGCGTGTGGCGCATTGCTGCCACCCCAACCGGTAGCCTCAGACTGTCCGGCCACACCGTAGGGCCAATATCCAGTATTACCCAGCCAGCTTACGCCGTGGGCCCAAATCATCAGACTCATTTCGTCAGCTAGGTTGTGACCATGTCCAGGGTAAAGAGACCAAGCCACCACCGTCTGCGCCAGATGTGCCGGCTTAGGCGATGCAGCCAGTCCATCCCACCAGACGGCATATCCCGCTCCCGGATATAGGCTCCTGGCGTCTATCGGCTGGCGACCAGCCAAGTCGGAGTAAGGTTGCCATTCCGTATTACCGAATACTGGCAAGCTACCATCGGGGCGAGCAAGATTGGTAAGAAAACGTTGAGCATTTTGCTCACGCATATACCAGTCGGCAGGAGGAGACAGGTGATTGATTTTCGATAGCGCTAGGGCCGAGGACAACAATGCCGCGCCATCCGCGTGATAGCCCGCGGAATGTTCAAGGACCACCCCTTCTACATTGATATAAAAAGGAATTTGTGTCTTCAACCGGTCAAATGCTACTGCGCGATAGCGATCGACGTCGGGCATTAAAGGAAACGCACCAGCTAGCTGCAACAACGCCAGATTTTGTATCACGCCGTGATTGGTCGCAACAGTAAACAAGTCGGATTTGGCCAAAAAATCGGCATGACGCATTATTGCGATAAAAAAAAGCGACTCAAACCGCTTATCTATTACCTGTTGAGCCAAGTAGTTCTTCCACAAGCGAATTAAGACCTCGGCTCGATTGGCAATCGCATGATCGTTCCATAGAAACCCTTGTTCTAGCCACTGGCGACGTTCATAAATACAAAAACTGACCATAAACTGCTTTGCAGCAGTAAAGTATTTGGGGTTTCCACTGATCTCATAAGCTCGGAGAAGAATATCTGGTGCTGCCAAACTGGCATAGACAAGTTGTACTGTTGGCAGGCCTTTAGTCAAATCTACCGGGTCAAACTGTAAATCAATAGACAGGGGGTTAAAGCCAGGCACGATCAATTGGCCAACAAGTAAGTTGTCTGCCGCAGCAAGCCATTGATCGTCGGTTTTGAAGCGAAGCAAAGTAATCAACTTTGTATCGAGTGCCTCCTCCAGATGCACGGGTTCGGTAAAGGTCCGCATATTCAAGGAATCCGGCAAACTCCGGATGGGCACGTAATAATGCGATATCTCTGGCAGCCAAAGCAGGACCAGCGCGAGCGAAACCGCAGCAAAATAACTGACTCTAACCAAGCCCCTGCGACTCTTCTTACTCAAACACGGCCTCCGGAAAGAAAAGATACATACTGTAACATCGAGCTGCGAGGTTTCGGCCTCTTGTCCTGATCCAGACAAGCAGTCGACGATAAAGCGGTTGCGCGGTTGCTGCTACAGAAGAGCGTGGCGCTAGAACTGGCCGCGCGTGAAGTTGATACCGCAGGGTCGCGCTGCGGCGCCCGGCTTGGGCAGCGGTCATGACGGCGGCAATGGTTCACGCCGACAAAACGCGCGGTGACGCCGCGATCAAGTAGCTCGGCACGCACACGTGCAATCTACGATGTGAGGGGCCGACGGCCCTCATAGAAGGCCGAGAGCGCCGGCAGCCAAGTGTCTAGCTCAGAATAACGCTACTCAGGCGCCGGCGATAGGTCGCAACGATCGGATCGTCAGCCGGGATCTGGCCGTCGGCCACCTTGGGTTTGGGGGGCTCGATGATGTCCAGAATCGCGATATAGGTCTTGCGCGCGACCTCCTCGCTCCAGGTTTTGTCGCGCATCAGGATGTCCAGCAACTCGTCGAGCGCATCGGTCCAGCGCTGGTGCGCCATCAGCCACTGGGCCTTCGCAAAGCGGGCTTCGAAGTCCCGCTTGTTCGCCGCAATTTTTGCATCAAATGTGGCTTCGACCTTGGCTGGATCTGCAGGAGTCGCCTCAGAATCGATAGCGTCCATCCAGCGCTGCAGCGAATCGAAGCGGCGCACCGTGGCGACTTTGTCGATCACGGGCGCGAACGCCACCTTGGCGTCGTCGGTGTGGCCCTGCTGCAGCAGCAGCTTGACGTAGTCGAAGCGTGCGTCGTCGTTGGCCGGGTCGGTGGCGACCGCATATTGCAGCTTCTCCAGCGCACTGCGGGAGTCGCCTTCGAGCAGCGCTTCCTGTGCCTGCTCGCCTGCCACTTCGGCTTCGGCCTCTTCGGCGCTGGCCACGTGCTTGTCGAGAAACTGGCGTATCTCGGCTTCCGGGATGGCGCCGACAAAGCCGTCCACCGGCTGTCCAGCATCAAAGAGCACGCAAAACGGAATGCTGCGCACGCCGAACATCTGGCTCAGCTGCTGCGAGATTTGCGGCACCTTGTCCGCGTCCAGTTTGGCCAGCGCGAAGCGCCCGCCATAGTCCGCCTCGAGCTTTTCCAGCACCGGGCCGAGCTGTTTGCAGGGGCCGCACCACTCTGCCCAGATGTCCAGCAGCACGGGTTGGGCGTTCGACGCTTCGATCAGGTCGGTCTGGATGTTTTCAAGGGTGATGTCGATCATTGGGGGTAGTTCGGGGTGAAAACGTAAAATTCAAAGATGACTATTCAAATCGGCGTGGTGATGGGCTCCAGCAGTGACTGGGATACCCTGCAGCACGCAGTGCAGATTCTCCAACAGTTTGGCATCGCACACGAGGCGCGGGTGGTTTCGGCGCACCGCATGCCCGACGAGCTGTTTGCCTATGCCGAATCGGCCGAGCCGCGCGGGCTGCGCGCCATTATCGCGGGCGCCGGCGGCGCCGCGCACCTGCCGGGCATGCTGGCGGCCAAGACCGTGGTGCCAGTGCTCGGCGTGCCTGTGCCCAGCCGCCATCTGCAGGGCCTGGATTCTCTCTACAGCATCGTGCAAATGCCGCGGGGCGTGCCGGTCGCCACCTTTGCCATCGGCACGGCCGGTGCCGCCAATGCGGCGCTGTTTGCCGTGGCGATGCTGGCGGGCGCGAGCGGTGGTGCCGATGCGGCGCTGCGCGCGCGGCTGCAGGCGTTCCGCGCCGAACAGACGGCGGCCGCATGCGCCATGACCCTGCCACCCGCAGGCACGACACCATGAGGGCGCCCGAACGCAGCGAAGAGCCGCCCCGAGCAAGTTCGGCTCCCCAGGGGGGCAGCGCAGTACGCGCAGCGACAACCGTGGGGGCTCCCGAACGCAGCGATGGGCCGCCCCGAGCAAGTTCAGCCCCCTCGGGGGGCAGCGAGGACACGTTAGTGCCGAGCGTGGGGGCTCCCATCCTTCCTGGCGCGACGCTGGGCGTGATGGGCGGCGGCCAGCTCGGGCGCATGTTCGTGCAGGCAGCCCAAAGCATGGGTTACTTCACAGTCGTGCTGGACCCGGACGCGACCAGCCCGGCCGGACTCGTCAGTCACTACCATCTGCAGGCCGATTACGGGGACGAGCAGGCGCTGGCGCAGCTGGCGCAGCGCTGCGATGCCATCACCACCGAGTTCGAGAACGTGCCGGCGCCTGCGCTGCGCTGGCTGGCGCAGCGGCGCCGGGTGTCTCCGCCCTTTGACGCGGTCGCCATTGCGCAGGACCGTGCGCGCGAGAAGGCGCACTTCGTGGCCTGCGGTGTGCCCTGCGCGCCCCACGCCGTGATCGAAACCGCGGCGCAGCTGGCGGCCGTTTCCGACGCGCTGCTGCCGGGCATTCTCAAGACCACGCGGCTGGGTTACGACGGCAAGGGGCAAGTCCGGGTCCGAACGCGCACCGAACTGGCCGAGGCGTGGACCGGGCTCGGCAGCGTGCCCTGCGTGCTGGAAAAAATGCTGCCGCTGAAGATGGAGTGCTCGGTGATCGTGGCGCGCGGCGCGGACGGTGCCATGGTGCACTTCCCCGTGCAGCGCAACCTGCACCGGGACGGCATCCTCTTTGTTTCCGAGGTTTATGATGGTAATGTGCCTCCAGCCCTTACTGTATCTGCGATAGAAGCTACCAGAAAAATAGCAGACAAGTTGCAATACGTGGGCGTGATGTGTGTCGAATTCTTTGTGCTGCAGGACGACTCGCTGGTCGTCAACGAGATGGCGCCGCGTCCGCACAACAGTGGTCACTACACGATGGACGCCTGCGACCTGTCGCAATTCGATCTGCAACTGCGCACCCTCACCGGCCTGCCGCTGGTGGCGCCGCGCCAGCACAGCCCGGCCATCATGCTGAATCTGCTGGGCGACCTCTGGTTCGGCTCGGGTGAGATCGCAGTAGCGCCCCCCTGGTCCGGACTGCTCGCGCTGCCGGGCGCGCGCCTGCACCTCTATGGCAAGGACCATCCCCGCCGCAGACGCAAGATGGGCCACCTCTGTCTCACCGGCGACAGCGTGGCGCAGGTCTGCGCCACGGCGCGCGAGGCGGCGCGGCTGCTTGGGCTGGACGCATTTTGATTAAAGGCCGACGGAGCGCCCGGGCATGATCCTGCCGGCCGACGCCACGGACTCGATAGCCATCGCCGCACGTGCACTGGCGGCGGGCGAGCTGGTGGGTTTTCCGACCGAGACGGTCTACGGCCTGGGTGCCGACGCGGGCATGGACAGCGCAGTGGCGAAAATCTTTGCCGCCAAGGGCCGTCCCCGCGAGCATCCGCTGATCGTGCATGTGGCCGATCCGGACCCGGGTGGCACCGCCGTGGCGCATTTTGCGGCCAGCGTGCCGGATTTCGCGCAGCAACTGATGCGCGCCTTCTGGCCCGGCCCGTTGACGCTGATCCTGCCGCGTCGCCCCGGAGTCGGCGCCGCAGCGGCGGGCGGACAGGACTCGATCGGCCTGCGCTGCCCCGCGCACCTGTTGGCACTGGCGCTGTTGCGCGCCTCCAGCGCGCTCGGTGTGCACGGCGTGGCCGGGCCCAGCGCCAACCGCTTTGGCCGCGTGAGCCCGACCACGGCGGCGCACGTGCAACAGGAATTTGGCGACACGCTGGTGATTCTGGACGGCGGCGCCTGCGCGGTCGGCATCGAGTCCACCATCATCGACTGCAGCCGCGGTGCGCCCGTGCTGCTGCGCCCGGGCGTCCTTACGCCGGCGCAGATCGAGGCGGCCTGCGGGCGCAAACTGTTCTCGAAAGAGGAGCTGCAGAGCGCGGACATCGCGCTGGGCGCACCGACGCCGCGCGCCTCGGGCACACTTACGGCGCATTACGCGCCCAACGCCAGGGTGCGCCTGATGGACGCCGGCGCGCTGCAGACCGCGCTCGACCTGCTGGGGGCGGACCTCGACCATTCCAGCGCCCGCATCGCCATCTATTCGCACGCCATGTTGCGCAGCCGCTCGGCGCGCGTGCTACAACGGCGCATGCCGGAAGACGCCGGCGCCACGGCGCAGCAGTTGTTTGCGGTGCTGCGCGAGTTCGATGCGCAGGGCGCCACCCTGATCTGGGTCGAGACCGTGCCCGCTGCCACCGAATGGGACGGCGTGCGCGACCGGCTTCAGCGCGCCTCGGCCGCCTGAGTGCGGCACGGCGCAACGCCGCTTTACCGGACCGACACCGGGCCTCGTTAAACTAGCGCCCCAGACTTCGGAGATTTCAATGACAGCAAATTGGTTGCGCCGCATCGTCATGCTGGCGGCCTGCGCATCGGCGGCACTGCTCGCGGGCTGCGGCTCCAGCACCATCGAGTCGGCCCTCAAGCCCTCACGCTTTATCTCGTTCGGCGACGGGTTCAGTGATGTCGGCAATATCAGCGTCAACAACAAGTACACCGTGAACGACGGCAGTCTCAACAACTGGACGCAGCAACTGGCGGCCAGCTACAACCTGACCATCGCGCCCTCCAACAGCGGCGGCTTCGGCTATGCGCAGGGCAACGCGCGTGTCACCATCACGCCCGACGCGGCAGGCAGCACCGCCACCAAGACGGTGACGCAGCAGATCGATACATTCCTGGCCTCCAACACGCTGCAGCCGAACGACGTGGTGCTCATCAATGGCGGTATCAGCGACATCGTCGCGGAGTGGCAAGCGATGACGGCGGGCACCGAAACGCAAGCCCAGATGACTGCCAATATCACCCAGGCGGCCAAAGATCTTGGCGCACAGGTCCAGCGCCTGGTGAACGCGGGCGCCAAGCACGTGCTGGTGGTCGGCGCCTACGACCTTAGCGTCTCGCCTTGGGCCACGGCCCTCGGCCAGGGCCAGGTCCCGGGTCAGGCGCACCAGAGTACAGCGCTCAGCAACAGCACCGTCAAGTTCAACGACACGCTGCTGCTGAGCATCGTCAACCTTGGCGCCAACGCCCTGTACGTCGATGCAGCTTTCTACTTCAATCTGGTGGCGTACTCGCCGGCAAGTTATGCGCCGCTGGTCAGTGCCGGCGCGGCCTGCACCTCGGTCGATCCGGGGCCGGGCATTGGCATCGGTGCCAATCAGGTCAATTCTTCGCTGTGCACGCCGTCCACCATCGTCGCCGGCGCCGACTACACCACCTATTTGTTTGCCGACCCGCTGTATTTCGCGCCAAGCGCGCAGCGTCTGTTTGGCACCCAGGCCTATTCCAAGTTGAGCCAGCGGTTTTAAGGCGCCGCCGGTCTACTGGTCCTTCACCGTCCATTCCACCAGCGCGTCCAGCGCAGCCCGGGCAGCCGGCGCATTCGGGTGGTTGATCAGGCCGACCAGCGCGTAGCGCCGGCCACTGCGCCCGGTGGCATAACCAGCGACGGCCGCCACATCGCGCAGGGTGCCGGTCTTGAGCCGCGCATTGCCCAGCGCGTCCGGTGCGGTGCCGCTGCTGCGCATGCGGGCGGCCGTGCCGTCGACCCCGGCAATCGAGAGTGAATTTGCGAA
>JBDTCK010000002.1:0-9355 GCA_039923645.1 Rhodoferax sp. | reverse complement strand
AGCAAATATCGCAACGCCGGCCAGACTTGCGTGTGTTCCAACCGCTTCTATGTGCAGGACGGTGTGTACGACGAGTTCGTCAAGAAGTTCTCAGCCAAGGTAAAGCAGCTCAAGGTGGGCAACGGCTTCGAGGAAGGCGTGGTGCAGGGCCCGCTGATCGAAGACGCGGCCGTGGACAAGGTAGCGCGCCACGTGGCCGATGCACTCGCCAAGGGCGGCAAGGTTCAGGTTGGTGGAAACAAGCTGCAGGGGCAGTTTTTTGAGCCCACCGTGATCTCGGACGCGACAGCCGACATGCTGTGCGCGCGCGAGGAAACCTTTGGTCCGTTCGCACCGGTATTCCGCTTCAAGGCCGAGCAGGAAGCGATCGATGCGGCCAACAACACCGAGTTTGGCCTGGCCAGCTACTTCTACAGCCGTGATGTGGGCCGCATCTTCCGCGTGGCCGAGGCGCTGGAGTACGGCATGGTGGGCATCAACGTGGGCGTGATCTCCACCGAGCACGTGCCGTTCGGCGGCGTAAAGCAATCGGGCCTGGGCCGGGAAGGTTCCAGCCACGGCATGGAAGAATACGTTGAAATGAAGTATCTTTGCCTGGGCGACATCCTCAAATAACCGTCAAATTACCGGCGGGCCCTGCGGCCGGTAACTCTGGCCCACCGAACCACCCTTTTTCCCGATCATGCGTATTTTGCTGGTGGAAGACGAACTAGAGATGGCTTCGTGGCTGGTGCGCGCACTCAAGCAAAGCGGCTTTGTGCCGGACCATGCGCCTGATGCCGGCACGGCCGAGGCACTCATGGCCGGCACGGAATACGACGCCATCGTGCTGGACCTGCGCCTGCCCGACCGTCATGGCCTGTCCCTGCTGGCCGACCTGCGCGATGCGGGGTACCGCACGCCGGTACTGGTGCTGACCGCACAGGGATCCCTGCAAGATCGGGTGCGCGGACTGAACGTCGGCGCCGACGACTTTCTGACCAAGCCGTTCGCCCTGGAAGAGCTGGAGGCACGCCTGGCCGCCTTGGTGCGGCGCAGCCGCGGCCGGGCGCACGTGCCGCTGCAGTGCGGCTCGCTGTCGTGCGACCACGAGAGTCGGGTCTTCATGCTCGCCGGCGCACTGTTGCCGCTGACACCGCGCGAGCGCGCGGCGCTGGAAGCATTGCTTGCGCGCAGCGGCACGCCGGTGAGCAAATCGCAGCTTGCAAGCAAAGTGTTCCCGCACGACAGCAGTGCCGGCCCAGACGCGATCGAACTGGTGCTGCATCGGCTGCGGCGCAAGCTCGCAGGCAGCGACGTGCACATCGTGACGATCCGTGGCCTGGGCTACATGCTGGAAGGCGATGTCGGTGCCGCTGCCGCGACCTGAACGGCGGCACCCGGGTATCCGCGCGCGACTGCTGCTGCTGTTGCTGCCCTGCGTGCTGGCGTTGCTCGCCCTGGACAGCTGGAACGACTACCACGCGCAGCACGACCTTCTGCAGGACGCCTACGACCAGGCCATGCTGGAGCCGGTGAGCGCGCTGGACAGCAGCATCACGCTGGCCGCCGACGGCTCCATCCGCGTCCAGCCCACCTTCAACGTTCAGGCCATGTTCGACGTGACGCGACCACCGCACAAGCTGCTGCATGTGGGGCTGACCGCGTTGCCCGGTGGAGCAGCCCATGACACGCCTTCCGCGAGTGAGGTTACGCTGATCGGTGTGGCCGACCTGCCGCCACCGCCGGCCAGTGCGCCTGGCGACGATCCGCTGACCTGGTACGACGCCACCTATCAGGGTTACCCGGTGCGTCTGGTGGCGCTGCGCCGCACGATGCTCGACGGCCTCGCACGACCCTACCGGGTCTTGATCCAGGCGGCCGAGAGTACAGCGCCACGCATTCAGGCGCAGACCGATCTGCTGCATCAGGAACTGTTGCACGGCGCGCGCATGGTGGGCGTGGTGCTGTTGCTGGTGTGGCTGGGTGTGGGCTGGTCGTTGCGCCCGCTGGAGCGCTTGTGTCAATCGGTGCAGGCGAGCGCGCCAGACGATTTGATGCCGCTTGATTCTCGCGACGTGCCGTACGAAGCGGCACCGCTGGTCGACGCGATCAACCACCACACGGCCAGGCGCCAGCAGATGCTGGCGGAGCAGACCCGTTTCCTGACCGATGCGTCGCACCAGTTGCGCACGCCCCTGGCCATCATGCTGACACAGGCCCGCTACGCGCTGCGCGAGCCAGATCCTGCACGTACACACGAGACCTTGCATGCGATCATCACGCAGTTAGGGCGCAGCCGGCGCCTGTGCGAACAGTTGCTGGCGCAGGCACAGGCCAGCCAGGTACCAAGCGACGTGGCACTTCTGCCTGTCACGGACCTCAACCGCGTGGCGCGCGAGGTCGTGTTGCAGTACCTGCCGCTCGCTCGCGAGAAGAACCAGGACCTCGGCTGGATCGACGCACGCGGCGAAGCGGCGGAAAACGACGATGCCGGTATGCCCGAACCGCCGGTCGCACCCGTTGCGGCCCGCGATGCCGAGTTGCATGAGGCGCTCTCCAACCTGCTGCACAACGCCATCAACTACACCCCGGCCGGTGGGCGCATCACGGTCTCGGTCCGCATTGACGGCGACCGCGTCTGCGCCGAAGTGTGCGACAGCGGCCCCGGCATTGCGCCACACCTGCGCGACCACGTGTTTGAGCGCTTTGCGCAAGCCGACGCCGCTGGCCGGGGCGCCGGTTCAGTTCCGGGTGCGGGACTGGGCCTGTCCATTGCCCGCGCCTATGTCAGGCGCAACGGCGGCGACATCGAACTGGCCGATGGACACGGGCCGACAAGCGGCGCGACGGGGCTGCAGGCCACGTTGATTCTGCCCCTGGCACCCGGCACGCCGAGGGGCATCTGGCGCTCAAATTCGCATTCGTAATTACACGTATTTTGGGGCGCGCGGGCTAGAACGAAAGGCAATTGGAAGCTTTTATTTCTAGACTCACCCGTGTAAACCAAGCAGTCTGGCAGTCCACGTGAACGTGGATCCCGGCTTCACCGGGAACACCAGAAGGAGACAAGAATGAAGCACCCCCGCAACATCGGGCAGCGCCCGTATTACGGGTCAGGAGAGCGCCGATGAGCACCCTCGCCCGATTCAAGAAAGACTACTACGGCGGTGCCCTGATGGTCATCATCGGCGTGGCTGCTGCCTATGCTGCCACGGGTTACCACCTGGGTACGCTGGCCCGCATGGGCCCTGGCTTCTTCCCCTTCGCCGTCGGTGCGCTTCTGGCACTGGTCGGTTTGATCATCGCGGTGTCGGCGCGCTTCGACAATGGCCCACCGGCAGTGAGCGGGCACGGCTACGGCAGCGGCATGCCGGACCTGCGCGGGTGTGCTTGCATCGTCGCCGGCATTCTGGCGTTCCTGCTGTTTGGCGAATATGGCGGCCTGCTGCCGGCCAGCTTCGCCATCGTGTTCATCTCGGCACTGGGTGACCGCGGCAACACCGTCAAACAGGCCGCGCTGCTGGCGCTGGGCATGTGCGCCATCGCCGGCGTCGTGTTCTGGTGGGCCCTGCAAATGCAGATGCCACTGCTTCGCTGGGGGGGTTGAACTCATGGTTTCCCAAGCTCTTCAAGACCTGTGGTTTGGCTTCGGCGTCGCGTTCGAAGGCCATAACCTGATGTGGTCGTTCTTCGGCGTGCTGGTGGGCAACCTGATCGGCGTGATGCCCGGCATGGGCGCGATGTCGGCCATGTCGATGCTGCTGCCGCTGACCTACGTGCTGCACCCGGTGCCGGCCATCATGATGCTGGCGGGCATCTTTTACGGCTCCATGTACGGCGGCGCCATCGGTGCCATCTTGCTGAACCTGCCCTCGCACGCCGCACACGCCGTGACCTGCCTGGACGGCTACCCGATGACCCGCGCCGGCAAGGGCGGCACCGCGCTGGGCATCGCGATGATTTCGTCTTTCTTTGCGGCGTCGGTCGGTATTCTGGTGATGATTTTTGCCTCCCCGCTGCTGGTCGCCATCTCGTTCAAGTTTGGCCCCGCCGAGCTGTTCTCGATCATGCTGCTGGGCTTGCTGGCCGGCGCGACCATGTCGCGCGGCTCGCCGCTCAAGGGCGTGGCCATGACGCTGTTCGGCCTCTTGTGCGGCGCGGTGGGTACCGACGTGAACAGCGGCGCCTTTCGCTTCAGCTTCGGTATTCCCGAACTCAGCGACGGGCTGGAGCTGACGGCCCTTGCGCTGGGCCTGTTCGGCGTGGCCGACTTTCTGCTCAGTGTGAACCGCATGCCCGTGATCAAAAGCACCGCCACGCTGCGCATGCGTGACATGCGCCCCAGCCTGAAGGAGCTCAAGGAGGCGTTCTGGCCCATGGTGCGCGGCACCGGTGTCGGCACCTTGTTCGGCGCCATGCCGGGCACCGGCCCCACCATCACCTCCTTCATTGCCTATGCCCTGGAGCAAAAAGTTTCCAAGACGCCCGAGAGGTTCGGCACCGGCATGATCGCGGGAGTGGCCGCGCCCGAGGCATCAACCCACTCCAAGACCCAGGTCGACTTTATTCCCACGCTGAGCCTGGGCATTCCGGGGGACGTGGTGATGGCGCTGATCCTGGGGGCGCTGTTGATCCAGGGGATTCAGCCCGGTCCGCAGCTCATCACCGAGCATCCGGACATCTTCTGGGGGGTGATCGCCAGTTTCTGGATCGGCAATGTGCTCTTGATGATCCTGAACGTGCCGCTGATCGGCGTGTGGGTCAAGCTGCTGCGGGTCCCCTACCGCTATCTGTTTCCCTCGGCCATGTTCTTCATTGTCGTGGGGGTCTTCACGACACAAAACGATCTGTTCCAGACTTGGGAGGTGCTGGCCTTCGGCATCCTGGGCGCTCTGTTCATGGTGCTGGATTTTCCGATGGCGCCGATTCTGCTCGGGGTGGTGCTGGGCCCCATGATGGAAGAGAACTTCCGCCGCGCGCTACTGCTCTCGCGCGGCGACATGGCGGTATTTATCACTCGCCCCATCAGCGGGGGTTTCATCGGAGTGTGCACGCTGGTGGTCATAGGCGTGTCGTGGTCGGCCTGGCGTGCCGGGCAGCGCAAGCGTCGTACGCCAACTGCGCAGGCGGAGGGTGCCCTGGATGCCGCGCTGGGGCTGCCTGAGCTGGAGTTGCGCAGCGATGACTGAGGGGGGTCGCGGGCACCAATTTGACAAGGATTCCAACGAAGTGCACACTTAGTAACAGGACAAACGCGAGCGGGAAAGCGGCGTACACCGTGGTGTGCGGCAACCACCGGAGCCATCGAATCAGGCCGCTTGCGTTTTGAGTCCGACGCAAACAGAACCGAGGAAGACATCCTAATGAGTAAAGATAATGCCACTCCCGCGATGGTCAACCGTCGCAAAGCGTTGCAGGCCGCCGCCGCCATCGGCGCCGCGTCGCTGTCGTTTCCCGCCATCGTGAGAGCGCAGGGCGACCAGCCCGTAAAACTCGGCGTCGACAATCCGCTCACCGGCACTTACGCCATCACCGGCCGCAACGAACTGCACGGCATGGAACTGGCCGTGCAGCAGATCAATGCCAAAGGTGGCATCCTTGGGCGCCCCGCCAAGCTGATCGTCGAGGATTCAACCAGCGGCGACGCAGGCGTCGCGGTGCAGAAAGCGCGCAAGCTGATCGAGCGCGACAAGGTTGACTTCCTGGTCGGCAACGTCAACTCGGGTCTGGCGATAGCGATGTCCGCAGTAGCCTACGAAAAAGGTGTGTTCATGATAGATCCGGGCGGCCACGCTGACCCGATCACCGGCAAGAACTGCCACTGGAACGTCTTCCAGGTCGATCCCTCCACCACGCTGCTGGTAAACGCCATTGCACCGTCGCTCATCAAACGCTTCGGCAAGAAGTTCTACTGCCTGGTGCCCGACTACGCGTTCGGCCACGGTCTGCTAGAAGCCTACAACGCCAACTTCAAGAAGTACGGCGCGACCAACGTCGGCACCGACCTGATCCCGCTCGGCACGACCGAATACTCTTCCTACCTGATCAAGGCCCAAGCCGCGAAACCGGACGTGATCGTCATTCTGCAGAACGGCGAAGACCAGACCAACGTGCTGAAGCAGACGGTGCAGTTCGGGCTCGACAAGAAATTCCATATCGCCGGGGCCAACATCGAGCTTGAAACCCTCGAGGCGCTGCCCGAGAACGCGCGCGTCGGCAACTGGGTGATCGAGTGGTACTGGAACCAGCCGGGTGTGCCGCACGTCAAGGAATTCACCGAAGCGATCAAGAAGAAAACCGGCCGTGTGCCCACCGCGCGCACCTGGTTCGGTTTCACGGCGATCCACGCATGCGCGCTGGCAGCCAACACCGCCAAGTCGCTCGAACCGGTGAAGATGGCGCGGGCGCTGGACGGCTTCACACTGCCGCCAGAAGTGGCGTTGCAGCCGCACCCCGCGACCTTCCGCGCCAACCAGCACCTGTTGATCGGCACGCTCTGGGCCGGTCACGCCCAGGCTTCCGGCAGCGCGCCGGACGACCTGTTTCACATCGATGAGACCATCGAAAGCAAGACCATCGCGCCAACGGTGGAAGAGGCCGAGTGCAAGATGACATGGCCGAGCTGATCGCGCCTTGCCTCAGCCAAAAATGAGCTGCGCGCGCAGGTTGCGCGTGGCCCCCTTCATGTTGTCACGAGAGTCCCGCTTGGCACCATCGCGCCAAACATCAAGAATGCCTCGATCCAGGGCACTGCTGCAAAACCCGCTACAGATGCGAACGCCCGATAGCTGGTTGGGCTGCATGGCTGAGTGGGTCTGCGCCGTGCAAGGGCAAACCGCAGCCGTAGCGCGCGCGATGGCGAGGATTTCCAACGCTGCAGGTCGACTGGGGTTGGAATGTGCGCGCCGCAAGTGGGTTGCGCAGAGGCTCGCTAACGAAGGCAGCACGTGACGCAACTGATTCTTCTCAACATCTTCAACGGACTGGTGATTGGCGCGTTCTACGCGCTAATGGCGCTCGGGCTTTCGCTGATCATCAACCTGACCAACGTTATCAACTTCGCGCATGGAGGCTTTCTCGCGCTCGGCGCCTACCTCGCGTACACGCTGCAACCGTACCTCGGCTTCTGGGGTGCCCTGATCATTTCGCCGTTCCTAACGGCGCTAATCGGTATTGCCGTCGAGCGCGTGCTGATCCGGCCGCTCTACGTGCGAGACCCGCTCTACGGCCTGTTGCTCACATTCGGCCTCGCCTTCGTCATCCAGGATTCGGTGCGCATGATCTGGGGCGCGCAGGGCTTGCCATTCCAGGTGCCCGAGAGCCTGCAATCGTCGCTCAGTTCAACGTTGTTCTTCCTCACCGGCTATCGCGTCTTCATGGTGGCGCTGGTTGCGATCGCGGTCGCCGCACTGTTCGTGATCCTCAAAAAAACGCGCCTCGGTATGCGCATCCGCGCCGGCACGCTTGATCTCGAAATGGTGTCGGCTTTGGGCGTCGACGTGCGCATCCTGCGCAACCTCAATTTCGGCCTTGGCATTTTCTTCGCCGGTCTGGCCGGCGTGTTGGCGGCCGGCATGCTCGGCCTGACCCCCACCATCGGCGACCAACTGGTCATGCCGAGCTTCGTCGCCGTCATCGTGGGCGGGTTGGGCAGCCTTGTCGGAACATTGTTCGGCGGCTTGCTGATCGGCGTCGCCGCCGGCGTCGTGACGGTGTTTTTCCCCTCGGCATCCGAGGCCACCATCTACGTGATGATGGCGCTGGTGCTGCTGTTTAGGCCGTACGGTCTGTTTGGTGAGGAAGGCGGGACGAAACTGTGAGCAGTCGCACGAATCCAGGCAATTTCGCCTTCCTGATCCTGCTCTGGACCGTCCTTCTGACGGTGCCGCTCTGGATCGCTCCGGTGGGCGGCTACGTCGACCTTGCTTCCCGCGTGCTGGTGATCGGCCTCGCCGCGATGGCCACCAACCTGCTGGTTGGCCACTCTGGCGTGATGGCGTTCGGCCACGCCGCCTACTTTGGCCTGAGCGCTTACGCGACCGGCCTGGTCATCAAGCATCTGGTGCCGAGCACGCCAGTCGGATTCCTCGCCGGAGTCGTGGTCGGCACCGCGGGCGGCGCTCTGATCGGATACCTTTTAGCCAAGCTGCGCGGCATTTATTTCGCGCTGGCGACAATCGCGTTCGGGCAGGTGTTCTACTTCATCGCCTTTCGCTGGAACGCGGTCACCGGCGGCGATAACGGGCTCAGCTTCCAGCGCCTGCCGATCGATCTCGGCTTCGCGAACATTGACCTGACATCGAGCGTCGTCTACTACTACTTCGTGCTGGCCGTATTCGCCGTCTGCGCGGTGCTCATGGCCATTCTGCTGCGCTCGCCGTTCGGCCACACGCTGCGCGCCATGCGCGAGAACGAAAGGCGCGCCAAATTCCTCGGCATCCCGGTAAACCGCCACCTGTGGATTGCCTACACCCTCTCGTGTTTCTTCGTGGCCGCGGCCGGTGCGCTCTACGGCATGCTCAACAACTTCGTCAGCCCCCACGATCTGCACTGGACGCAGTCGGGCGATTTCGTACTCATGGCGGTGATGGGCGGCATGCGCTCGTTTTGGGGGCCGCTGCTCGGCGCCGCCATCTTCGTGATCGCGCAGGATTCGCTTTCCAGCATCACCGACAACTGGATGTTTTACATCGGCCTTATCTTCGTGCTGGTGGTATTGTTCATGCCCCGCGGCATCGTCGGGCTGATGCAGAGAAAAACATCATGAGTCTGCTCGAAGTCCACAACGTCACACAGCGCTTTGGCGCGCTCGCGGCGGTGAAAGACGTCTCGCTTAACGTCGAGGAAGGCGAGCTGCACGCCATCATCGGCCCGAACGGCGCCGGCAAAACCACTTTTTTCAACATGATCAGCGGCTTCTACGTGCCGACGGCCGGCCGCATCGTCTTCGGCGGCGCCGACGTCACAGCCATGCCGTCACATGAGCGCGTGGGTATGGGCATGGCTCGCACCTTCCAGATCACCGAGGTGTTCCCGGAACTCACGGTGCGAGAAAATCTGCGCATCGCGGTCGAAGTCACGGACGGCCTGCGGTTGAAGTTGTTCAGCACGCGGCGCCAGGTGGCAGCCACCGAGCAGCGCGTCGATGAGTTGCTGGAAATGGGCGCGCTCGCGGCGAATGCCAATCGCCATGTGGGCGAACTCTCGCACGGCGATCAGCGCACCGCTGAAATCATGATGGCGCTCGCCACCCGGCCGAAGCTGCTGCTGCTGGACGAACCCGCGGCCGGCATGGGTAGTCAGGAAACCTATGACACCGCGGTATTGATCCGCCGGCTGCACCGCAAGCAAAAGCTCACCATCGTGCTCGTTG
>JBDTCK010000001.1:0-28706 GCA_039923645.1 Rhodoferax sp. | reverse complement strand
TTCATCCTGATGTTTGTCGATCTGCGCCTGCTGGCCGGACAACCTCTGGTGCATGAGTGGATGGAGCGCCTCGACCTCGCTCAGCCCTCACACCTGTTTTTGACCGGCATCGGCGTCTCGCAAATCATCAGCAATGTGCCGGCGGCCATCGCTCTGGCCGAATATTCTCGCGACTGGCGCGTGATCGCTTACGCAGTGAATATCGGCGGCTTTGGTTTCATGGTTGGCTCGCTCGCCAACCTGATCGCCCTGCGCATGGCGGGCGACCGCAAGGCATGGTTGAGCTTTCACGCCTACTCGATGCCCTTTCTATTGGTCTCCGGCCTTGTGGGTTACGCCCTGTTGTTCTTGCTGCACGCGGGGTGACACACCCCCACAGAAAAAAGCCTGCAGGTCTTGCGACTTGCAGACTTTTGGCCGAGCGGCGCGAGATCAGTCGCGGACCGGCTTGGCAGGACGCTTGTGGGCATCGCGCGGCACAAAAACCTTGCCGCCATTGCCGGGCCGGACCGCCATCGGCTTGCCAAACGCGGGCTTGCGGGCAGCGAAGTCGCCGCGTGGGGCCGCGCCTTCGTTGCGGCCGGCGCCGGCAAAGCGGTCATTGAAACCACCCTTGCGTTCGTAGCTGAAGCCTTCACGGCGTTCGCCGCCTTGCCCAAAACCACCATTACTATTGTTTTGATAGCTGCCTGCGCCCGCATTAAAAGGGGCACGGGCGTTTTTGTCACCAAACCCGCCACGTGCCGGGCCGAACTTGCGGTCGCGCGAATGATTGTCGCGCCCACCGCGGTCGCTGTCACGACCGCCAAAATTGCCGCGCGGACGCGAATCCGGTGCGCGTTGTTGCGGCTCCAGACCCGGAATCACCTCGGCCTTGAACTGCTGGCGGGTGTAGCTCTCGATGTCGAAAATCTTGCGGCGATCGCGGAACTCGGCAAACGTCACGGCGATACCGTCACGCCCGGCGCGCCCGGTGCGGCCAATGCGGTGGGTGTAGTCCTCGGCCTTCATCGGCAGGCCGAAGTTGAACACGTGGCTGATGGTCGGCACGTCAATGCCGCGCGCGGCCACATCGGTGGCCACCAGGATTTGCACGTGGCCTTCGCGCAACGCCATCAAGCGGCGGTTGCGCAGGCCCTGGTTCAGGGCGCCATGCAGCGCCACGGCGGAAAATCCATCCTGCTGCAGGTCATTGGCCAGGCCGTCGCACTCAATCTGGGTACTGGCAAACACGATGGCCTGATTGATCGAGGCGTCACGCAGCCAGTGGTCGAGCAGCTTGCGCTTGTGCTGGGCGTTGTCGGCCCAGAACAGCACCTGTTTGATGTTCTGGTGCTTTTCCTGCGGGCTGTCGATTTGCAGGCGCTGCGGCTCGCGCATCACGCGCTGGGCTAATTGCTGAATGCGCGGTGCCAACGTGGCGCTGAACATCATGGTCTGCTTGCGCTCGATGGTGAGCTGGTTGACTTCCGCCAGGTCGTCGGCAAAGCCGAGGTCAAGCATGCGGTCGGCCTCGTCGACCACCAAAAACTGCACCTGGTCGAGCTTGATCTGCATCGAGCGTTGCAGGTCCAGCAGACGCCCGGGCGTGGCCACCACGAGATCGGCGTTTTGCAGCCTGGCAATCTGCAGCTGGTAGGGCATGCCGCCCACCACGCTGGCGATGCGCAGACCGCGGCAGTGCCGGACCAACTCGATGGCGTCATGCGCCACCTGCTGGGCCAGTTCGCGCGTGGGGCACAGCACCAGCGCGCCGGGCGCGGTCGCCTTGAAGTTGCGCGGGTTGGTCGGATCCTTGCGCTTGCCGCGCTTGGGAGGCGCTTCGCCGTTGGCGGTGGCTTGCGCTACGGCAAGTTCGTACGCGGCGCGCTCGTCGGCTTCGGCCTGTGCTTGCTGTTTCAGCAAGGTGTGCAGCACGGGCAACAGGAAGGCGGCGGTCTTGCCGCTGCCGGTCTGGCTGGAGACCATCAAGTCGATGAAGCGGCTGGCCTCACTCCCCTGCCCTTCGCCCTGCATGGCCAGCGGAATGGTTTGAAGCTGCACCGTCGTCGGCTGGGTGAACCCCAGGTCTTCCACGGCTTGCAGCAACTCGGGCGCCAGGCCCAGCTTGATGAAGCCGTTGGGAACCGCCGCGACGGGTTCGGCGGTGTCTTGCGTCAGCACCTCGGCCGGCTCGGCAAAGTCGGGGACGGGCACAGCAAAAGTTTCCACCTGAAAAGAATCGGCGGAAGAATCGGTAGAAAAGGTTTCGGCAAGCGAAGAATCGCCTGTCGCCTCAAAAGCGTCAGTCATGTAGTTCTCACACGAAAGCTCCGCAGAGTATGCGGATGCTCCGTCAATGGTTAAAAAACATCAACCATCAAACGAAGCTCAGTGCCAGTCATGCTGGCCACAGCGAAGGCGCTGCTTGACGTGAGTTGGTTCGTATTGCCGAACCGTGTGAGTGAAGGGAGATGTGCAAAAGGGCTGCCGTTTGCAGCTCAGCCTCGAATTATCGCATGAATTCGGGTTTTTACCTAATGCGCCGCGTCAAGGCATCTTCAGGAAATGCTCGCGGTAATGCGCCAGCTCGTCGATCGATTCATGCACATCGGCCAGCGCCGTGTGTTGCTGCCGCTTCTTGAACGCGCTGTACACCTCGGGCCGCCAGCGCTTGGCGAGCTCCTTCAAGGTGCTGACATCGATGTTGCGGTAGTGAAAGAACGCCTCCAGTTTGGGCATGTACTTCACCAGAAAGCGGCGGTCCTGGCTGATGGTATTGCCGCACATCGGTGCGTTGCCTTTAGGCACGTATCTGGCGAGGAATTCGAGGACTTTCTTCTCGGCCTCGGGCTCGCCCATCGTGGACGCCTTCACCTTGTCGATCAGGCCGCTGCGGCCATGGGTGTTCTGGTTCCACTTGTCCATTTTGGCCAATTGTTCATCGCTCTGGTGAATGACCAGCACAGGTCCTTCGATGCGCGGCGTGAGGTTCGGGCCGGTCACGACGATCGCAATTTCGATCAGGCGCTCGACATCGGGGTCCAGGCCGGTCATTTCGCAGTCGAGCCAGACCAGGTTTTGATCGGATTTGGGCAGGGAGGGGGTTGTTTCAGGAGTAGCTTCAGACATATCGTTGATTGTCACCCAAGCCGCAAGTCCCGCCAAAAATGCGCCTAAACTCCGTTTCATGTCCTCCTCTCTTGTTTTGACGCTGGTCTTTGCAGTAGCGCTCGCAGGCGGCCTGCTGGTGAAATTCTGGCTGGCATCACGCCAGATCCGCCATGTGGCGCAGCACCGCGACAGCGTGCCTGCGGCCTTCGCCCAAACCGTCACGCTGGCGGCCCATCGAAAGGCCGCGAACTACACCGTGGCCAAGGCGCGTTTCGGCCTGCTGGAAATGGCCTTCGGCGCCGCGGTGCTGCTGGGCTGGACGCTGTTGGGCGGGTTGCAGGCGCTGAACGAGTTGTTGCTGTCGTGGCTGGGCGGCGGCATGCTGCAGCAGTTGGTGCTGCTGGCAGCTTTTGCGCTGATCGGCGGCCTGCTCGACCTGCCATTCACGCTGTACCAGACCTTCGTGATCGAGCAGCGCTATGGCTTCAACAAGATGACGCTGAGGCTATGGCTGGCCGATCTGGCCAAATCGACGGTGGTCGGCGCCATCATCGGCTTGCCCATCGTGGCACTGATCCTGTGGCTGATGGGCGCGCTGCCGGCCAGCCCCTGGTGGACGTCGTGGTGGTTGGTAGCGTGGGCCGTCTGGATGGGTTTCAACCTGCTGCTGCTGGTGATCTACCCCACCTTCATTGCACCGCTGTTCAACAAGTTCAAACCGCTGGAAGACGAGACGCTCAAGGCCCGCGTCACCGCCCTGATGCAGCGCTGCGGTTTCGCCGCCAAGGGCCTGTTCGTGATGGATGGCAGCAAACGCAGCGCGCACGCCAATGCCTACTTCACCGGCTTCGGGGCGGCCAAGCGCGTGGTGTTTTACGACACGCTGCTGGCCAAGCTTTCCCCCGGCGAGGTGGATGCGGTGCTGGCGCACGAGCTGGGCCACTTCAAGCACAAGCACATCATCAAGCGGATCGCGGGCATGTTTGCCATCAGCCTGGCCGGCTTCGCTCTGCTGGGCTGGCTTTCCACACGGGTCTGGTTCTATACGGGCCTGGGCGTGAATCCCAATATGGTCGCACCCAACAATGCGCTGGCGCTGTTGCTGTTCGTGCTGGCGGTGCCGGTGTTCTCGATCTTTGTGTCGCCGCTGTTTGCGCAGCTCTCGCGCCGGCACGAGTTCGAGGCCGATGCATATGCCGTGGCCCAGACCAGCGGTCGGGATCTGTCGGCCGCCCTGCTCAAGCTGTTTGAGGACAACGCCTCCACGCTGACACCCGACCCGCTGTTCGTGACGTTCTACTATTCCCACCCACCCGCGTCTGAACGCCTGGCACGGATGACCGAAGGAGCTGTCGCATGACCACGATGTTGACAAAGAAAGACTGGAGCGCCCAGACAAGGCGCGCACTGGGCGCTACAGAAATAGTAGCTCATCTGGCCACATTGGCCGGCTGGAAGCTTAGCGGCGACGGCGCTGCCGTGGCGATCGAAAAGACGTACACCTTTGCCAACTACTACGAGACCATCTCGTTCGTGAATGCCGTGGCGTTCATCGCCAACGCGCAGGACCACCACCCCGATCTGTCGGTGCACTACAACCGCTGTGTGGTGCGATTCAATACACACGATGTGGGCGGCATCTCGGTCACCGACTTCGACTGCGCCGCGCAGATCGATGCGCTGCTGGCCGCACCCGAGCCCAAGGCCTCGCCTTGAGCGAAGCCGCGCCGCAGCGCAGTGGACTGGTGGTCGCCGGCTATGGCCGGCATTTTTTGGTGGAAACACCCGACGGGCGGCGTGTCATCTGCCACCCGCGCGGCAAGAAGAGCCAGGCCGTGGTGGGCGACCGGGTGCTGTGGCAGGCCTCGCAGGACGAAGGCACGATCGAGAAGATCGAGGCGCGGCGCAACCTGTTCTACCGCCAGGACGAGATCCGCACCAAGTCGTTCGCGGCTAACCTGGACCAGGTGCTGATCCTGATCGCGGCCGAGCCGGAATTTTCCGAGAGCCAGTTGTCGCGCGCGCTGATCGCCGCCGAGGCCGAACGCATCACACCGCTGATCGCGCTGAACAAAAGCGATTTGCAGCGCCCGTTCGAACGAACCTGGCACCGGCTCGAACCGTACCGGCGCATGGGTTACAGCGTGCTGCCGCTGGCGCTCAAACCCCGGACTGCGGCGGGTTCTCCCTCGCCCGCGTCGGCGGATGCGACATCGTCCCTGGTCAGTCAACTGCAGGGCAAGACCACCCTGGTGCTCGGACCTTCAGGCGCCGGCAAAAGCACGCTCATCAACCTGCTGGTCCCGGGTGCGGCCGCACTCACCGGCGAGATTTCCCAGGCGTTGAGTTCAGGCAGGCACACCACGACCAGCACCACCTGGTATTGGGTCGATGAGGCCAAAACGACCGCGCTGATCGACTCGCCCGGCTTTCAGGAGTTTGGCCTGCACCATATCGACGCCATGCACCTGGCCGCGTTCATGCCGGACATCAAACCATGGGTGGTCAACTGCAAGTTTTATAACTGCACGCATATGCACGAACCCGGTTGCGGGGTGATTGCAGCGATCAAATCAGACGATAGTCCTTATGGTGTAGGCGATAGTCGCTATAAAATATATAGTGATCTGTTTACCGAGCTGAGCCAGTCGAAGTACTGAGTTCAGGGCGCCAGCAGCTCGCCCAGCGCCTGCACCAGCGTCTCGCATTGCTGGGGCGTGCCGATGCTGATGCGCAGATGCTGCGCCACGCGCGGCAGCCTGAAGTGCCGCACCAGGATGCCGCGCTCACGCAGCACTAGCGCGAGCAGCGCCGCATCGCGGTGCGGATGGCGCACCAAAATGAAATTGGCGCTGGAGGGCAGCACCACGAAACCCAGGTCTTCGAGCGCCAGCGTCAAGCCTTCGCGGCTGTGCATCACGGCCGTGCGGGTCTGCTCGAAATGCTCTCGGTCCTCATAAGCGGCCACGGCGCCGGCCAGCGCCAGCCGATCCAGAGGGTAGGAGTTGAAGCTATCCTTCACGCGCTCCAGCGCCTCGATCAGATGCCGCTGCCCGACCGCGAAGCCAACGCGCAGCCCCGCCAGCGAGCGCGCCTTGGACAGGGTTTGCACCACCAGCAGGTTCGGGTAACGCGCGATCAGGCCGATCGCGCTGGCGCCGCCGAAATCCACATAGGCCTCGTCCACCAGCACCACGCGCCGCGGCTGGCTTCGCAGTAGTTGCTCGATCGCTGCCAGTGACAAGGCGCAGCCAGTGGGCGCGTTCGGATTGGCGATCACCACGCCACCCACCGCCAGCGGATCGGCGCGCGCGTAATCCGCCACCCGTATCTGCATCTGCGCGTCCAGCGGCACGGCCTCGAAGACGATACCGTACAGGCCGCAATAGACTTGGTAGAAGCTGTAGGTGACGTCCGGCATCAAGAGCGGGCGGTCATGGCGGAAGAAGGCGAAGAAGGCGTGCGCCAGCACCTCGTCCGAGCCGTTGCCGACGAACACCTGCTCCGCGTCAATGCCGTGATACGCCGCCACCGCCTCACGCAGGGCCGTGGCTTGCGGATCGGGGTATAGCTGCAGACCGTGCCGCGCGGCAGCGGAGATTGCCTGCACGACATGCGGTGATGGCGGGTATGGGTTCTCGTTGGTGTTGAGCTTGACCAGGTCGGGAATTTTCGGCTGCTCGCCCGGCACATAGGGCACGAGGCCACGGATGGCGGGGCTCCACAAGCTTTCTTCCAAATTCACATCAAACCCATAATTGATAGCAGACACCGCATGTCCCAAAACGGTCATAGGGCGTTTTAGCTTTGAAATTGCCCGGGCATCAGCCGAGCAGCCGCGCCATCGTCAGCAGTGCGAGCAGCACCATCCACATCACCACCGAGCGCCAGACCAGTCCGACGATGCTGCGCAGGTGGGCCACCTCCGGCTCGCGCCCCGGTGTGGAAACGCTGTCCTGCTGATCCGCGGTGGCCTCAAAACTCGGGTTCGGTGACTGCACAAACGATGCTCTCAAGGCCTCGCCCCCAAGTCGCACATTGACCGCGCCAGCAGTGGCCGCGAGGATGACGCCATCGTTCTCGCCGGGGAAGCGCTGGGCGTAGTTGCGCCAGCCATCGATGGCTTCCTCGAAACTGCCGACGACTGCAAAGCTGAGCGCCGTGAGGCGCGCCGGCAGCCAGTCCACCACCGTCCAGGCGCTGGCCGCCGCACCCTGCAGCGCGGGACTGACCATCTGGCCTGGCGCATTGTTTTTGTATTTCCAGTAGCGCGATATGAATTCACTCATGCGGTAAAACACGGCACCCGTCGGCCCCAAGCCAAAGGCTGCCAGCACCGAGTACCAGGCCAGCACACCGAACACATGGCGATGCGCAGCCAGCACCGAATATTCGATAACGTGACGCACGATCTCGCTGCGCGGCAGGTCGGCGGCGTCGACCTGTTGCCATCGCGCCAGCACCTGGCGGGCCTGCGTCTCATCGCCCTCGTCCAGTGCGTCCCGGATGTCCGTAAAGTAATGACTGAACTGGCGAAACCCGAGAGTGACATACAGCACGGCGACATGCCACAAGACGGCAAAGGGCCACCCAAGACCCCACACCAGCAGCCAGTGGATACCCAGCGTCACCAGCGAGGGCAGCACAGTGACCAGACTCCACGCGACCCAACCATGGTGCGGCTTGCCGGCGTCGAAGTTGCGGCTGATCCAGCGCGCCCAGCGACGCAACCCGGTGTGAAAGGGGTTGCCGGGCCCCAATGGACGAACCTGCTCGATCAGCAAGGCGAACAAAATGGCGAAAAAACTCATGGTCGCATCATAACGAGCGAAGGTGACGCGCTCAGGCCGACAGAAAGCGGTAGAAATTGCGCAGCATGCCGGCCGTGGCGCCCCAGATGAAGCGCTCCTTGCCATGGTCCTGATAGGACATCGAGTACCACTCACGGCGCATTCCTTCCCATTCGAAGACTTGCAGGTGGTGATTTGCCGGATTCATCAGAAATTCAAGTGGCACTTCGAACGCATCGGCCACTTCGTCCGGATTCGGATGCAGGACAAAGCCCGGCCGCACGAGTGCCACCACTGGCGTGATGATGAAGGCGCTGCCGGTAACGTAGATCGGCAAGGTACCGATCACCTCGATACTGTGCTCGTCCAGACCCACCTCCTCGTGCGTCTCACGCAGCGCCGTGGCAGCGGCATCGACATCGGCATCGTCGACCTTGCCGCCCGGAAACGCAATCTGCCCCGAATGGGTGGACAACTGCGCCGTGCGTTCGGTCAGCAGTACCGTGGGCTGGGCATGCATGACCACCGCCACCAACACCGAGGCATGGGCCGGCTGACGGTCGGTAAACTTTTTTTCCACTGATACTTCGGGTTGCCAGCGCGGCGGGTTGGCGAAGCGCTGCAGCAACGCCTCGGGCCGCAGTCGCTCCCGGCCCACGGCGGGCATGTCGGCATCGATGCGGTCTACGGGAACGCGGCGCGGATCGAAATTCGGCAACCCGGACAGCGGCATGAACGGCGGAGAGGACAATGGAGGCTGGCTCTGATAAATAAAAAAGCCGCTATCAGCAAACGCTGCAGCGGCCTTGTCCGGGAGGGGGCTGGTTCAGACTGCAGCGGCAGCAGCAGTCTTGGTCCGGGACGGGAGCTTTTCCTTGATGCGAGCCGACTTGCCGCTGCGTTCACGCAGGTAATACAGCTTGGCGCGGCGCACGTCACCGCGACGCTTGACTTCAATGCCCGAGATCAACGGGCTGTAGGTCTGGAAGGTGCGCTCGACACCTTCGCCGCTGGAGATCTTGCGCACCGTGAAGCCGCTGTTCAGGCCGCGATTGCGCTTGGCAATCACCACACCTTCATAGGCCTGCACGCGCTTGCGCGTGCCTTCGACCACTTTGACGCTCACGATGACCGTGTCGCCGGGGGAAAATGCGGGAATCTTCTTGCCCAGACGGGCAATCTCTTCCTGCTCAAGTGTTTCAATCAGGTTCATGGCTTCCTCACTCGATCGTGGCCGCGCTGCACTGAGGGCTTGTCGGCAATCGCTGTGCAAAATGCGTCGAAGCGGCCGGCCAGAGGATCGAAAAGCCTTTGATTATAACAATTTATCGGTGGCACCCAAGCATTGCAGAGATGCCCCGAGCTGGCGCAACCCGTGATCAACGAACTCCCGCCAGGAACTCTTCATCCTGCGGGCCCAGCCGGCCCGCAGCGCGGGCCGCATCGATCAGATCCGGGCGCTGACGCGCGGTAATTTCAAGGCACCGGTCGCGCCGCCAGCGCTCGATCTCTCCATGGTGCCCCGACAGCAGCGCGTGCGGTACCTTGCGCCCCGCCCATTCCTCGGGTCGGGTGTAGTGGGGACAATCGAGCAGGCCGTCGAGTCTGGGGTTGAAGCTGTCGAGCTGGTGGCTGCCCTCGTCGTGGAGCACGCCGGGCTGCAGCCGCGCCACGGCATCGAGCAGGGCCATGGCCGCGATCTCGCCGCCCGACAGGACAAAATCGCCCAGGCTGATTTGCATGTCCACATGTGCGTCAATGAAGCGCTGGTCGATACCCTCGTAGCGCCCACACACCAGCACCGCACCATCACTGTCTGACCAGCGCGTCACGCCGGCGTGATCCAGCGGCGGCCCCACGGGCGAGAACAGTACCACCGGGGCGCTGTCGCCGCGCTCGGCCCGGATCGCTTGCAGGCACCGGGTCAGCGGCTCGGCCAGCATCACCATGCCGGGGCCGCCACCAAACGGGCGATCATCCACCCGGCGGTAATTCCCCTCGGCAAAGTCGCGCGGGCTCCACAGCCTGAGTTCGATCTGCCCCGATTCGTAAGCGCGCCGTGTCACACCGCTGGCCACGAAGGGCGCAAACAGGTCGGGAAACAGCGTGATGACGTCGAAGCGCATGGCGCGATATTAAGTCCAAGGGACCCTACCGGAAACACCGCGGAACCGGCTTCGCCGGGCCGCTGGTGTTGCCCCCTGCAAGGGGGGAGGAGGCTACGCGAAGCGAGCAAGCCTGGGGGTGTTCCTAATAATCGGGCTGCCAGTCCACGGTGATGCGCCGCGCCGGGATGTCCACGGCGTCGACGTAGGCTGCCACGAACGGCACCATGCGCTCTTGCGACTTGCCATCCTGCGTATAGCCGATCACCAGCACGGTCTGCGCGCCGGTGGATAGCAGCTCGGTCACCTGCCCGAGCTCGACACCCTCGCGGTTCACCACCACCAGACCGATCAGGTCGACCCAGTAGTACTCGTCTTTTTCGGCGGTGGGAAAGCTCGAACGTGGCACGAAGATGCGCGCGCCCTTGAGAGCCTCGGCGGCACCTCGGTCGTCAACCTCGCGCGCGCTGGCGACGACGCCGCCCGAATGCTCCCGTGCTTCCTTGATGGCGAGCTTGCCAGTGCCAGAGAATGTTTTGGCGCCTATTTCAGCAGGCAGGAGATACCAGCGCCGGGAACAAAAAAGCGCCTCTGCATCGGCGCTGTAGGGCAAGACTCTGAACCAGCCCTTGACGCCCCAGGCGTCCTGGATGCGCCCGACTTCAACGGCATCCGCTGGCAATTCAGCGGGTTCCAATCCAGGCAACATGCAATAGTCAAGCGGCAGGCGGGCCTGCTTATGCTGCTTTCTTGGCCGCCTGGTTGACCAGACGATCGACGGTGGGAGACGCCTGCGCGCCGACGCCTGTCCAGTACGTCAGGCGATCCTGCGCGATGCGGATGCTTTCTTCGTGGTCTTTGGCAATCGGGTTATAGAAGCCGATGCGCTCGATGAAACGACCATCGCGGCGCGTGCGCTTGTCGGCCACAACGATATTGAAGAATGGGCGGGCCTTGGAGCCGCCGCGTGAAAGACGAATGACAACCATGATTTATCCTTGGGGACGATTGATATGACTCTCAATCGTTGTGCAACCAAATATTCCGGCGTTGAGACACGCAACATGGCCACCCGGCCAGTCACACGCTGAAAAGCCTTCCATTATATCGTTTTGTTCGTTATGAACCCCACAACCTGTCTGATCCGCCATAGCCGCAGCGACGATATCGACGCCATTACGGCTATTTACACCCATCACGTGCTGCACGGCACAGGTACGTTCGAGATTGTGCCGCCCAGCCGGACCGACATGGCCGAGCGGCGCAGCGACGTGCTGGCCAAGGGCCTGCCGTACCTGGTGGCTGAGCAAGCAGGTCAGGTGGTGGCGTTTGCCTATTGCAACTGGTTCAAGCCACGCCCGGCCTACCGTTTCTCGGCCGAGGACTCGATCTACCTGGCCCCGGACAGGCACGGCTACGGGCTCGGTCGTGCCCTCCTCGCAGAACTGACCGCGCAGGCAGAAAATGCGGGCGTTCGCAAACTGATTGCGGTAATCGGCGACTCGGCCAATGCAGGCTCGGTGGGCGTGCATCGTTCGGCGGGCTTTACGCCCGTGGGCGTGCTCAAGGCCTGCGGCTGGAAATTCGAAAAATGGCTCGACGTGGTGCTGATGGAAAAGACGCTGGGCGTGGGGGATTCGCAGCCGCCTGACGAGCAGCCAGTTCAAACCCGCAATAATCGGCCCTCATGAAAAACAAAACCATCGCCGCATGGCTCGCATTTCTGGGCGGCCCTGTGGGACTGCACCGCTTCTATCTGCACGGCCTGCGCGACCTGATGGGATGGCTGCTGCCGATTCCGACCGTGATTGGCCTGTATGGCATCGAGCGCGCGCAGCAGTTCGGGCTCGACGACCAATGGAGCTGGATCCTGATTCCGTTTGTCGGGTTCACGATCGCGGGATGCGCCTTGACGGCGATTTTCTTTGGATTGATGACGCCCGAGAAATGGAACGCCAGATTCAACGCCACAGCCCCCGAAGACGCGGCGCCCGGCCGAACCAACTGGCTCACCATTGGGGCCGTCGTCGTGTCGCTGCTGATCGGCACCAGTGTGCTGCTGGCCAGTATCGTGATCAGCTTTCAGCGCTATTTTGAATACCAGATCGCCGAAGCGCACAAAATCAGCGATTGACAGTGAGCGGCGGCTTAGAACAGGCGCCAGCTGACCCACCACGCGATGGCCGCAACAAAGGCGGCGGCCGGAATCGTGAATATCCATGCCCAGACGATGTTCCCCGCCACGCCCCAGCGCACCGCACTGGCACGCCGGGTGGCCCCGACGCCCACAATCGCACCGGTGATAGTGTGCGTGGTGGAGACTGGAATTCCCAGCAAAGTAGCCAGAAACAGCGTCAGGGCGCCACCCGTTTCGGCGCAAAAACCGCCCACAGGCTTGAGCTTGGTGATTTTTTGCCCCATGGTCTTGACGATGCGCCAACCACCGAACATGGTGCCGGCGGCAATGGCGGTGTAACAGCTTGCGATGGTCCAGATGGGCGGCGCGGTGCTCGTCGATGCGGCGTGACCGGTGGCAATCAACAGCATCCAGATGATGCCAATGGTTTTTTGCGCATCATTGCCGCCATGGCCCAGGCTGTAAGCCCCTGCAGAGAACAGTTGCGCATGCCGGAACCAGCGGTCCACTTTGGACGGCGTGGCGCGTCGGAAGGTCCACGCCACTGCCACCATCATGAGCGAGCCCAGCAAAAACCCCAGCAGGGGGGAGACAAAAATGAACAACACGGTCTTGCCGATGCCGGCGCTGATCAGCGATCCGGTCCCGGCCTTGGCGATGACCGCACCGACGATGCCGCCGATCAGGGCATGTGAAGAACTGCTGGGAATGCCGTAGTACCAGGTAATGAGGTTCCAGCAGATGGCCCCAACCAGGGCCCCGAATACGACATGCACGTCCACCACGCTCGGGTCCGCGATGCCCTTGCCCACCGTGGCCGCCACGCTCAGGTGAAACACAAAAAGGGCCAAAAAATTGAAAAAAGCGGCAAACACGACTGCCTGGGCCGGCTTGAGCACCCCGGTGGAGACCACGGTGGCAATGGCATTGGCAGCGTCATGAAAGCCATTGAGAAAGTCGAAGACGATCGCCATCGCCACCAGCACCACCACCACCCACAACCCCACCTGAGCCGTCGCCACGTGCAATCCCGGTTCAGGAGTTCTCGAGGACGATGCCCTCGATCAGGTTGGCGACGTCCTCGCACTTGTCGGTGATGGTCTCGAGCAGCTCGTAGATGGCCTTCAGCTTGAGCACCTCGCGCACGTCGGGCTCCTCGCGAAACAGTTTGCTCATGGCCGAGCGCATCACGCGGTCGGCGTCGGACTCAAGCCGGTCGATTTCCTCGCAGGTCTTCAATGCGGCCTCGGCGTTTCCAGACTCGGCAATCTTGTCGAGCAGTCTGACGGCGTCCCGCACCCGCTCGCAGCACTTGACGCTGAGGTCGGTCAAGCGCGTGATCTCCTCGGTCATGTGGCGCACGTCGTACAGCGCCATGGTCTCTGCCGAGTCCTGGATCAGGTCGGCCACATCGTCCATGGTGTTGATGAGCGAGTGAATCTGCTCGCGGTCGATCGGTGTGATGAAGGTCTTGTGCAGAGCCTTGTTGACGTCGTGCGTCACGCGGTCGGCGGCACGCTCGGCGTTGTCCACGTCCTGGTTGTACTTCTCGCGAAGATGCAGGTCACCATAGTTCGCCACCAACTTCGCAAACGCGTGGGCCGCCTCCACAATGCGATCCGCATGCTGATTGAACATCTCGAAAAAATTACCTTCGCGCGGCAGTAACTTTGCAAACAGCATGATTCAATCCTGGAATGTCGGCCGGAAGTGTGGCGCCCTGTGACCCGCGAGAGTTTAACCGCCGTCCCATCCCCGATCGTGTGCGAATGCCGCGACACAATCCAGGAGCGCACGTTGCGATGCCAGACCCCATCGCTCTGCGGCTGGCTAATCATCCAGCTCACAGTCTCAAAATGGCTTGACTACCGACATGGTGCAATTGCGCAGCGCTCACACGCTGCGGCGCAATTTCAGCCAGTGGAACCAGGACAAAGGCACGCTCGAACATGCGCGGGTGCGGAATGGTCAGCGTTGGGCTTTGCAGTGACGCATCGCCGTGCAGCAGCAGGTCAAGGTCCAGCGTGCGCGGGGCATTGCGGTAAGAACGCTCGCGACCCGCAGCAAGCTCTAGTTTTTGAAGCTGCTCGAGCAGCTGCGGCGCTGTCAAAGCGGTAGAAACCTCGACCACTGCGTTGATGTAATCCGGGCCACTGGCATCCACGGGCGCCGTGCGATAGAGCGACGAACGGCGCGTCACCCGGGTGCCCGGCAAGCCGTCGATTGCATCCATCGCGCAGCCTACCGTTGCCGCTGCGTCGCCCAGGTTGGCGCCCAAGGCGACGTAGCCGGTCACAGGCGTTTCTTGCACGAGAAAAGAGCCCTAAACCCTTGTATTTTCTTCGGAGGAAGCTATGTTTTTTGTAGTAGTCGTGCGGCGGCGACGGCGGCGCTTCCTGGGGGCGTCTGTCCTTTCCGCCTCGCCCGCGATACCGGCCGGCTGATCCGGCCCCGCGCCGGCTCCGGAGACCTCTGCGTGAGCGGGCCTGGCCACTCGCACGCGCGGGCGTACGTTCTGTTCCTGCCGGACCTGCTCGAGCAAGCCTTCGCGCTCGTCATCATTGGCCAGACTGAACTCCTGCCACCACGCGGCCAGCGCGTCGTCGATCTCGCCGGCGTCGGCGCGCAGGCGCATGAAGTCGAACGCGGCGCGAAAGCGCGGCTGGTCCACCAGGCTGTAAGGCGTGCTGCCCGTGCGCTTCTCGAAACGTGGCTGCATCATCCAGATCTCGCGCATGTCACCGGCCAGCTTGCCGTGCCCCGATACATCGCCAATACGCGCGTTGAACACATCGTCGATTGCATCCTGCAGCGCCGCAAACGAGGGTTGGTGCTGATGCCCCTCCACGCGCTGGCGCCAGCCATCGCGCACGTCGGCCCACAGCACGCACGAGAGCAGGAAACTCGGCGCCACCGGTTTGCCTTCGCCGACGCGACGGTCCGTGTCCTGCAGCGCCGCCTTCACAAAGGTCTGGTCCGCGCGCTGCACCACGACGTCGAGCAACGGGTAGATGCCATGCGCCATGCCCAGCAGCTTGAGCTGTTCGATGCTTGCCATCGCATGGCCAGTCTGCAACAGCTTGAGCATTTCGTCGAACAGGCGGCTCTGCGGCACGTCGGCCAGCAGGGCCTGCGATTTGATCAGCGGTTGCGCCGTTTTGGGATCGAGCCGGAAGCCCAGGGCACTGAGCTTGGCCGCAAACCGTACCGCGCGAATGATGCGCACCGGGTCTTCGCGGTAGCGCGCGGCCGGGTCGCCAATCATGCGCAGCACAAGCTTTTTCGCGTCCTTGATGCCACCGTGGTAGTCCACCACCACCTGGTTTCTCGGGTCGTAATACATGGCGTTGATGGTGAAATCGCGCCGCACTGCGTCTTCTTCCTGCGGCCCCCAGACGTTGTCGCGCAGCACGCGGCCGGTCGAATCGACGGCATGCTTCATGCCGGCAAGTTCGCTCCTGCTGGTTTTTTCGTTGCCGGCAACCTGTTCGGCGGCGGTATTGTCGAGATACGCACGGAACGTGGAGACCTCAATCACCTCATGTTCACGCCCGCGCCCATACACCACGTGGACTATGCGAAAACGCCGCCCGACCAGGAAGGCACGGCGAAACAGCCCCTTGACCTGCTCGGGCGTGGCGTTGGTAGCCACGTCGAAGTCCTTGGGGCGCAGGCCCAACAACAGGTCTCGCACGGCGCCACCGACCACGTAGGCCTCGAAACCCGCCTGTTGCAGGGTGCTGACAACGTTGAGCGCGCGCTCGTCCACCAGCGTCGGATCGATGCCATGCACGGCCTGGCCGACTTCCACGCGCTTGCCCAAATCAGGTTTCCCGGTTTTGGCCGATGCGGATTTGGCCGGGCTTTTGCCCAGCAATTTGTCGATAAATTTTTTAATCATGGAATCTTGCGAAGCCGTGCGCCACGGGTGAAAAAGGCGGCGTCATTCTCAGCTGATTTTAGGAAACAAGTCCAGTATGCGCCAACTGCGCGCGCTGGCGAGCGCACGCAACCGGTCGTCGGGATTGGTCGCGATGGGATGGCGCACCTTCTCCAGCAGCGGCAGATCATTGATGGAATCGGAGTAAAAAGTGCTGTCCACGTCGGCCCAGCCAAGCTGGCGGGTGGCCAGCCATTGCTCGATGCGCGTCACCTTGCCGCCCCGCAACGAGGGCACCCCGTGGATCTCCCCGTTGAACCAGCCGTCGGGGCCGCGCTCCAGCTCCACCGCGATCAATTCCTTCACACCAAAGAGATCGGCGATCGGACCCGTCACGAACTCGTTGGTGGCAGTGACGATCACCACTTCGTCGCCCTCGCGCCGGTGCTGCGCGACCAGCGTGAGGGCCTCGGGTTTGAGGTTCTTTTGCACCACCTCCCGCATGAAACGGGCGTGAGCGGCTATGGAGTTAGTAGCGCCCTGACGCCGCACCGCATCAATGGCAAAGCGCACGTAGTCATGCACGTCCAGGGTACCGGCCTGGTATTGGGCGTAAAACGCGTCGTTTTTGCGCGCGAACTCGACCGGATCGGTCCAGCCCATTTCGATGGTGAACTGCCCCCACGCATAGTCGGAGTCGATCGGCAGCAGCGTATGGTCGAGGTCGAAAAGGGTGAGCTTCACAGGCCGCAATTGTATTGATCGAGCATCACTGGTTGTCCAGCATCGACTTGATCAGCGGGATGGTGACGGCGCGCTGGGTCTGCAGTGAGTAGCCGTCGATCAAGTCGAGCAATTGCACCAGGCTACCCAGATCACGGCTGAATCGGGTGAGCATGAAATCCATCACCTCGTCCCCCAGGAACACGCCGCGCGCGTCAGCCTGCTGGCGCAGCACGGCACGGCGCTCGGGCTCGCTGAGAGCCTGCAGATGAAACACATGACCCCATCCCAGGCGGGTGCGCAAATCCTCGCGCAGCTTCAGGTCGGCGGGCGGCAATTCGCCTGCAGCCAGCACCCACAGCGGATGGCCGTCGCGCGAGCCCATCGCATTGACGAACCAGTTGAACGCCGCGTGCTGTTGAACAGCGGTGTACAGATGTACATCGTCGAGCAGGACGGCAACCCAGCTCTCATCGAACTCGACCGGCTCCGCCACCGACGCGTCCAGCCACCCGACACGGATCCCGGCGCCCTGTTCGCGCAGCGCCTGGCGCACGCTCTTGAGCAAATGCGTTTTGCCACTGCCACAGGTGCCCCACAGGTAGGTGGGGACGGGCGAGCGCGTCGGGTTGCCGGACCACAATTGCAGGTGCTTGAGCGCGGCCTCGTTGGGGCCGGCAAGAAAGCTGGCGAACGTCGGACCGCTGGCCAGCCCGATATCGAGGGCGATCTGCTTCATGGGGTCAGCTCCGGCCGGCCTCAGCCCTGGTAGAGCTTGCTCGCGAGGTAGCCCGCGCGCACGCGCCGGATGCCGACCAGCAGCACGGCACTGGCCGGCAACGCGACCAGCACACCCACAAAACCGAACAGCTGGCCAAACGCGAGCAGGGCAAATATGACGGCCAGCGGATGCAGGCCGATGCGCTCGCCGACCAGCCGCGGCGTCAGGAAGAACCCCTCCCCGAACTGGCCCAGTCCATACACCACGGCCACCATCACGACGGCCTTGATCGAGGCAAATTGCAACAGCCCGGCGAGCGTGGCAAGCATCAGTCCCAGGCCAAACCCGAGGTACGGCACAAACACCGCCAGCCCGGTGAAGATGCCGATGGGCAGCGCCAGATCCAGCCCGAACAGGGACAACGCCACGCTGTAATACACCGCCAGCGTGAGCATCACCAGCAACTGACCGCGCAGGTATTCGCCCAGCACGGTGTCGCACTCGCTCGTAAAGCTGTCAAATGCGCTACGCAGGTGGGGTGGCACCAGTTGCACGATGTGCGCCACAAAGCGATCCCAATCCATCAGCAGATAGAACAGCGCCACGGGAATGAGCACGGCGTTGCCGATGACCGCCAGCGCCACGCTGCCGCCCAGCTTGAGTGACGACAGCAGCGAGCCGAGCGTTCCCTCCACATTGCCATTGAGGTATTCCAGTGCCAGAGCCTTGACTCCGGCCATGTCCAGCGACGCCTTGACGCCAAACTGCGCCAGCAGCGGCTGGATCCATCCGCTCAGCCGGTCCAGCAACGTCGGCACCTGATCGCGCATCAATGGCAGATCCTTGGCCAGGATGGGCACCACCAACAGCAGAAGGCCGAGCAGCGTGACCATGAACACCAACTCCACCAGCAACACCGACAAGGCACGCGGAACGTGCCCACGCCCGAGGCGATCGAGCTTGTTCACGAGAGGCGTCAGCGCGTACGCCATGACGGCCGCCACCACAAAGGGTGTCAGTACCGCGCCGAGTTGCCACAACGCGAGCAGCATCAGCGCAGCAATGGCGAGCCACGCGGCAGCGCGCTTTTGGACAGAGGTGAATTGCATGCAGGTGAGTAA
Organism: Rhodoferax sp.; assembly: GCA_039923645.1. GTDB lineage: Bacteria > Pseudomonadota > Gammaproteobacteria > Burkholderiales > Burkholderiaceae_C > Rhodoferax_A. The sequence goes on along the minus strand of JBDTCK010000001.1, from coordinate 10,136 downwards.
TGAAAAAACGAGAGGGCGGATGGAACGGTCAGCGCGCGGGGGAACCCTTAAAATCAGGACAAATTCTATAGGGCTATGCACGCAGACCCGTGCGGCCACCTTTCATGAGCTCATCCGTCCGTCCCCCTTCCGCCCCCTCGCCCCTCTCATACAAGGACGCTGGCGTTGACATCGATGCCGGCGATGCGCTGGTGGAACGCATCAAACCGTTGGCCAAAAAGACCATGCGCGAAGGGGTCCTGGCCGGCATCGGCGGCTTTGGCGCCTTGTTCGAGGTGCCCAAACGCTACAAGGAGCCTGTACTGGTGAGTGGCACAGACGGTGTCGGCACCAAGCTCAAGCTGGCGTTCGAGTGGGCCATGCACGACACCGTGGGTATCGATCTGGTCGCCATGAGCGTGAACGACGTGCTGGTGCAGGGCGCCGAGCCGCTGTTCTTTCTGGACTACTTTGCCTGCGGCAAGCTCGATGTGGATACGGCGGCGCGCGTGGTCGGCGGCATTGCGCGCGGCTGCGAGCTCTCGGGCTGCGCGTTGATCGGCGGTGAAACCGCCGAGATGCCCGGCATGTATCCCGCTGGTGAGTACGACCTGGCGGGCTTTGCCGTCGGCGTGGTGGAAAAGTCAAGAATCCTGAGCGGCAAGGATGTGGCACCAGGCGATGTGGTGCTGGGCCTGGCCTCCAGCGGTGTGCATTCCAACGGCTTCAGCCTGGTGCGCAAATGTATTGAGCGCGGCGCCGGCCACCTGCCCACCACGCTGGACGGTCAGCCTTTCAAACAGGCCGTGATGGCACCGACCCGCCTGTACGTCAAGAGCGTGCTCGCGGCACTGGCCCGGCACCCTATCAAGGCGCTGGCTCACATCACGGGCGGCGGCCTGCTGGAGAACATCCCGCGCGTGCTGCCCGAGGGTATGGCTGCGCATTTGCACCAGGGCAGCTGGCCGCAAACCGAGCTGTTCGCCTGGTTGCAAGCGACGGCGGGCATCGATGATCACGAGATGAACCGGACCTTCAACAACGGTATCGGCATGGTGGCAGTCATCGACGCCGCGCACGCCACGACCACGGCGCAGACGCTGCGCGAGGCCGGCGAGACGGTGTTCGAGATCGGCACCATTGCGCCGCGCCACGGGGCGGCAGCGGTCGTCATCAATTGAATTGAACGTCCGCAGGGGGCCACGAACTTCTCAGTTCATGGCGCGTCGGAGTTCTGCCACGCGGTCGGCCACGGCATCGATGTCAAACGCCTCCTCCGCGTGCACAAGGTAGGTTTCAAGGTCAAGCACCGCCTTGGCCGCGTTGCCGTGCGACGCATGGGCCAGGCCCCTGTCGCGGTACTCACCCCACGCCTGCGGCAGCAGGATGATCAATCGATCCAGCACCGCGATCAGGCGCTGCCAATCCTGTTGTGTTTTGTGGATTTCCTTGAGGTTGCGCAGCATGCGCGCAATGATGTCGCGCGGCGGTGTGGCCTGCAAATACAGACCGATCGGTGCCTCGAAATCGTCCACCAAGCCGCTGCGCCGCTGGTACGGTTCGAGCCGTTCTGAAAGTTCTTCGCGACTGAGCGACTGGCCCGTGAACGGGTCGATCACCACCTGGCCCTTGGGCAGGTTCACCTTGGCCATGAAGTGACCCGGAAACCCCACACCGCGCGCGCTCAAGCCCAGTGCTTGCGCCAATTCGATCCACAGCACGGCAAGCGAGATCGGAATGCCGCGGCGGGTGCGCAGCACGGCGTTCAGATAACTGTTGTCCGGGTCGTAATAGTCGTTGACATTGCCGCCAAAACCGAGGTCACGAAAGAAAAACTGGTTCAAGAGCCGCAAGCACTGCAAGGGAGCGGCATCGGGCGGAATACGGCGCTTGAGCCGGGCCAGCAGCTGATCCACTTCACCAAGCACTTGCTGCACATCGAGCTCGGGGTATTCGTCCTGCGCCAGGCTGATGGCCGCCTCCAGCAGGGGGAAGTGCTGGTCCGACTGCACCAGGGCAGCGAAGAATTCCAGCGGCGTAGGCGCCCTCAGACTAATTTGCATGATGCGGTATCCATGAATCCATTCGACGCATCGTCGTTGTAACGGCGGCGCCGATCCACGTCAAGCAGCCGTCGCGGATCGTGCCTGCAGAAAATCAAACCGTTGCGTTTTGTTGCACGCACCACCAGAGTCTTGAGGCGCGCCGTAGCAGTCCGTCCACCTATAAAAAGCCGATCGACAGCCACGGAATAGCGACAATGATCAGCAACGCGATGAACAGCACGCCCAGATAGGGCCATATACGCGCAAACGCCTGATCCGGCTCCACCTTGCCAATCGCGCAGGCAGCATAAAAACCCACACCAAAAGGCGGCGCAAAAAGTCCCAGCCCCATGGCAAAGACCGCCACCATCGCGTAGTGGACCTCATGCACTCCGACGGCGCGCGCCACCGGAAACAGCAACGGCCCAAACAGGACGATGGCAGGAATGCCTTCGAGCACGCTGCCCAGGACCGTGAACATCAGCGCCGAAATCAGCAGGAAGCCCACCTTTCCGCCCGGCACATGGGTCATCAACTCAACCAGCGAGCGGGAAAAACCCGACTGCGTGAGCGCCCACGCCATGGCGGTGGCGCAGCCGATGATGAGCAATATGGCGCCCGACAGGGACGCGGTCCCGACCAGAATCGGGTACATGCGCCGCCAGTCGAACTGGCGATAAATGAAAATGCCGGCCAGCAACGTGTAGACGACACCCACCGTGGACACTTCGGTGGCCGTGGCAACCCCCTCCACGACCACGGTACGGATCACGAGGGGCAGCGCCAGTGCGGGCAGTGAAATTAGGAAGAGCTTGCCGATCTGGCGCCGCGTGGCCCGTGGAACGCTGCTCATGTCTTCATGCCGCATCTCGAAATAGATCATGAAACCCAGCGCCAGCATGCCTACCAGGGCCGGCAGCAAGCCACCGGTAAAGAGCGCCGAGATCGACACCCCGGTGACCGCGCCGATGGTGATCAGGACCAGGCTGGGCGGGATGGTCTCGCTCATGGCCCCGGAGGCGGACAGCAACGCCACGAGGTCCCCCTCCTGCGCCCCGCGCTTTTTCATCTCTGGGAACAGGGCCGGCGCGATGGCGGCCATGTCGGCCGCTTTGGAGCCCGATATGCCCGAGACCAGGTACATGGCACCCAGCAGAACATACTGCAGGCCGCCACGCACGTGGCCAAGCAGCGACGCCAGAAAGTCGACCATGGCACGGGCCAGACCTGTCATTTCGATCAAGGCTCCCAGGAACACGAAAAGCGGCACCGCCAGCAAGATGATGTGAGACATGCCTTCGTCCATGCGGTTCACAACGATGGTCAGGGGCACCGTGGTCGTGAGCACCAGGTAGCCCATCGTGGCGATGCCGAAGGAAAAGGCGATAGGGACACCCAGTGCCACACACAGGCCGACGAGCCCCACGAAAAAGATCAGCAGGTTGAGGTTGCCAAGGGTCATCAGCACCGGCTTGACGAACCACAGCGCCGCGATGAGAACGGCGATCAAGACGACGCAACTCACAAACTCCCTGATATTGGAGCGCTCGAGCAGGCGCCCCAGTGCAATGGCCAGCATCAGTACGGCCCCCACGCCGATGGCGGCCACGCGAACACCATCGTGCCACTCCAGTGCCGGCGTCGTCACGATCCATTGATCGAGAACATGATCGTAGGACGGCAGCAGCAGCATCGCCACGAACAGAACCACTGTGCAGGTTCCCAGGGTTTCAACCCAGGCCCGGCGCCCCGGTGACATCCAGTTCAGGAATGTGGCCAGGCGCATGTGCTCACCGCGCCGCAGTGCGATCACCGCACCCAGCATGGCCAGCCACAGGAACAGGATGGAGGCAAGCTCGTCCGTCCAGGTCAGTGGGGCATCAAACACGTAACGCGAGACCACGCCGGCGAACAGGATCACGGTTTCCAGCACGACCAGGATCGCGGCCGGTATTTCCGTCACCAATGCCATGACGCGGTCGAAACGCGCCAGTCCGCGGGGGGTACTGCGGTTCAGGGTGTCGACGGAGGTGTTCATGCAGAGCAAAAAAAGATCAAGCCCGCAATGGCTTGTGCGCCAGGGCGGGCCTGAGATACATCGCGAACTATCAAGCCAGTTTGCCGGAGTATTTTTCCAGTTTGGACATGGCCTCGGCGCCGAACTTCTTGCTCCAATCCTGATAGAAGCCAGCCTTGGACAAGGTCTCGCGGAACGACCTCGGATCAGGGTCGTTGAAAATCATGCCCTTGGCCTTGAGTTGGCCCTCCACACTGTTGTCCAGCCGGCGAATGTCGTCGCGCTGCTTTTCCACGGCCATGGCAACGTTTTTGTTGATCACCGCCTGAATGTCCTTGGGCAGCGAATCCCAGCGTTTTCCGTTCGCCAGAATCCATTGGCCATCCCACATGTGGCGCGTCATGGAGCAGTATTTCTGCACCTCATAGAGCTTGGCAATCTCGATGATGGCTAGCGGATTTTCCTGTCCTTCCACCACCTTGGTCTGCAGCGCCGAGTAGACCTCGCTGAAATTCACGGCCGTGGGGGCTGCACCAAAGGCCTTGAACATCGATGTCCACAGCGGGCTCACGGGCACCCGGATCTTGAACCCTTTCAGGTCGGCCGCCGTGTTGATCGGCTTGGTCGATGTGGTGATGTTTCGATAGCCATTGTCCAGGCACTTGTCGAACGTGTGCAGGTTGACCTTGGCAATGGCCCCGCGGACGTACGCACCGAGGTCACCGTCCATCGCGGCCCAGACCGTGGGATAGTCCTTGAACGCAAAAGCCAGGCCGTTGATGCCGGCGACCGGCACCAGCGTCTGCAGAATCAGGCCCGACAGCGGGAAGATATCGATCGCACCGGTACGCACCTGCGACAGCATGTCGGTGTCGCCGCCCAGCTGGTTGTTGGGAAAAATCTGGATGTCGACCTTGCCGTTCGTCTCCTTCTTGATCGCCTCCGCTGCCTCCCGGATCCGGAGGGTCGAGGGATGCGTGGCCGGAATATTGTTGGCCCACTTGAGCGTGTATTCGGCGGTTTGCGCAAACACCGGTTGCCCGATGGCGGTCAGCGCCCCGATGCCAGCGACGCCCCGCACAAAGGTGCGCCGCGCAATGGTGGTGGTCGAGTTGGATGCAGCAGTCATATTCATGTCTCCAGTGTATTTTTGATGGAAATAATAGGTGGGCGCACAGTCTAGTACATCACCAGACCGCCATCGGCCACCAGTGTGGTCCCGGTCACGATCGAGGCGTCCGGCGACAACAGAAAGCAGATGGTCTTCGCAATTTCCTCGGGCGCCGCGGTCCGGTTCTGCACCGCCATGCCCTCGACGCGCTTGCGGTGTGCCTCGTTCTTCCAGGCCTCTTCGATCATCGGCGTGAGCGTTGCACCGGGCGCTACCGTGTTGACGCTGATGCCCCTGTCGGCAAGCGCTCGCGCGGCGTTCTTGGTCAGCGCCAGCACGCCCCCCTTGCTGGCGGCATAGGCCGCGGTGCCGGACAGGCCACCGCCGCGCAAGCCGGCCACACTGGCGACGGTGCAGATGCGCCCACCCGGGTGCATGTGCCGGGCCGCTTCGCGCAGGCACAGGAAGGTACCGATGACGTTGACGGCATAGACCTCGCGAAACGTGTCCACCGTGATGTCCATGAAGGGCGTCGTGTCCGCCACCCCGGCGCAAGTTGCAAGGGCATCGAGCCCGCCCAGCCATTCGCAGGCCCGGGCGAATGCCGCCACCAGTGCCGCCTCGTCAGCAACATCGACCCCCAATCCCAGGCTACGCGCGCCAAGGCCATTGGCGCGCCGAGCGACCTGTTGCACGCCGCCCTCGTTGATGTCCAGGCCTGCGACGTCATAACCAGTGCGCACTAGTTCCAGCAGCGTGGCGGCACCGATGCCACTGGCCGCACCGGTGACTATCGCTTTGCGTTTTTCAGTCAAGTTGGGTCCCCTCAGCGTTGTTGAGCCAACAGTGCGTGCACGGCATCGGCTATTTTCTTGGGCGTCAGGCGTGCTTCGTTTTCCAGCACCTGTGAGTAGCCCACCGGAATGCGTGGCGCACCCAGACGGCGCACCCGGCAACCGGTTTCCTGCGCTGCACTGGCCGCGACCTCAGCCCCGAAGCCGGACACCTGAACCGCCTCATGAACCACTAGCAAACGGCCCGTTTTGGCAGCTGATCGATAGACGGCATCCTTGTCCCAAGGCCACAGCGTGCGCAGGTCAATGACGTCAGCGCTGATATCCGCAAGCGCGGGCGTATCAAGCGCCTGCAGGGTGACACCAACACCTCGCGACCACGTGACGATGGTCACGTCATGTCCGTCCCTCAAAGTGCTGGCCCGACCCAGGGGAACCTCCTGCCCGGCGAGCACGTCGCCCTCGTCTCCCCACAGCTCCTTGTGCTCCATGTAGATCACCGGGTCGCCCGAGGCCAGCGCAGCCTTGAGCAAACTGTAGTTGTCCTGCGGTGTCGCGGGCGTCACCACCGTCAGGCCGGGCATGTGCGTGAACCATGCCTCCAGCGACTGCGAATGCTGCGCGGCCGACGCCGACCAGATGCCGATCGGCATGCGTGCGACCAGCGGCACCCGTCCCTGCCCGCCAAACATATAGCGGTTCTTGGCGGCCTGGTTGACGATTTCGTCCATGGCGCAGAGCGCGAAATCGATCACGCGCATCTCCACCACGGGCCGCAGACCGGCCAGCGCCATGCCCACCGCGGCGCCCATGATATTGGCCTCCGAAATGGGCGTGTCGATGATGCGCTCCGCGCCAAACTCCTGAGGTAACCCGCGGTACTGGCCGAACACGCCGCCGCGCCCCAGATCCTCGCCCAACGCGACGACCAGGGGATCGGCGCGCATGGCCTCCTGCAGCGCCAGGCACGCGGCCTGGGCATAGGTCATTTTTTTGCTCATTGCCACATCCCAGCGCCAGTGCTCTGAACGTCCTCATACGCCGCGCTGGCCAGTGGCCAGGGCGCAGCCTGCGCGATTTGTAGGGCGCGCTCGATTTCAGCCAGGGCTTCGGCATCGATCAGCTCGATCGACTGCCGGGGCACGCCTTGCTCCAGGAGTTTGCGCGCGGCCACGAGCAAGGGATCGGCGCGCTTGGCCGCCTCGACCTCATCGGGGTCGCGATAGGTGCCAGGGTCGACCGAGACATGGCCCTTGAAGCGATAGGTCACCGCGTGCAAAAAGCGCGGACCCGCACCGCTGCGGACTTCCGCGATCAACCGGGTGGCCGCCTGGTCCACCGCCTCGACATCATTGCCATCCACCTTCACCGAAGGAATCGCCAGTGCGCCGGCACGCGCCGACACGCCCTCACCCGCCGTCATGGTGTCGGTGGGCGTTGTCGCAGAAATACGATTGTCTTCACAGACAAACAACACCGGCAATTGATAGACCTGCGCCCAGTTCAGACTTTCCAGGAACGGCCCGCGGTTGGCAGCGCCATCGCCAAAAAAGCACGCGACAATGTTGGGCCGCTTGCGGATCTTGAGCGCATGGGCCGCACCCGTGGCAATCGGCATGCCGGCGGCGACCACACCATTGGCGCCCAGCATGCCAACAGAAAAGTCGGCGATGTGCATGGAGCCGCCCTTGCCCTTGTTGTAGCCGGTGGCGCGCCCGAACAGCTCGCACATCATGCGGCTGGCATCGGCCCCCTTGGCCAGCGTGTGACCATGACCGCGGTGCGTCGAGGTCAGCAGGTCATCTTTTTGCAAGCTGAGGCAGACTCCGGCCGCCACCGCTTCCTGCCCCGTGGACAGGTGCAGCGGGCCGCGCACCAGCGCCGGCTTTGATGAGGCGGCGAGCCCCCAGGCCGCAACACCACCCTGGCTGGCGATTTCGGCGGCATCTTCAAAAGCGCGGATACGCCGCATCAGCCGGTAAAGGTCCAGCAATCGTTGATGAGTCATGTTGATGATTTCGCCTGTGAACGCCCAACGGGGCAAGGGCGGGAGACCGATCGCTTCGGGTTCAGTCCAACCGCAGTCATATCGGTTTTATTCTCTCCCAAAATCCAGTCGCAACCTGTTCGTGATAACCCGCGGCCGCGTGGCGCGAGTCCATCAATGACGCAAAAGCCTGCGCACTTTCAGGCCAGTGGCCCACAATGCTACGAAATAAATAGCTGCAGACGAAGACAACATAAGGACCAGCAACCAGATTCTCTTGATTTTTTCGGCACGCAGTGCATTCCAGTCGAACGCACTGGCGCCCCACATCAAAAACACGGCGAGCAAGGCGCTGGCCGCAATCACCTGCAACAGATACACACCCCAGCCCGGCAGCGGCCGGTAGATGCCGCGCCGCACCAGAATCACCAGCAGCCACAACGCATTGACCAGCGCGCCAATGCTGATGGTCAGTGTCAGCGCCGCGTGCTGCAGCGACGGCACCAGAAAATAGTTGAGCACCTGGACAAACACCAGCACGCACGCCGCAATGCGCATGGGCGTGGCGGTATCCTGGCGCGCATAAAAGCCGGGGGCAAGTATCTTGATGGCGACGATGCCGAGCAAGCCGACGCCGTAATTCATCAGCGCGGCGGCGGTCCGGTTCACATCCAGCGCGGTGAAGGCCCGGTAGTCGAAAAGCGCCGCGACCAGGGGTTTGGCAAACAGCAGCAGACCCACGGCGCAGGGAACCGACAGCAGGACCACCAGGCGCAAACCCCAATCGAGCATGGCCGAATATTCCAGCTCGTTCTGGCTGGCGCGGGCCGACGCGAGTTGCGGCATCAGCACCACGCCCAGCGCCACGCCCAGCATCGCGGTGGGAAACTCCATCAGCCGGTCGGCATTGGTGATCCAGGTGACGCTGCCGGCCGCCAGGTGTGAGGCAATCTGGGTGTTGATCAGCAGGGAAATCTGCGCCACGCTGACACCCAGCAACGCCGGCCCCATCAGGCGCAGGACCTTGCGCGTGCCGGGGTCGGCCCAGGCAGCCTTCATGGCGGCCATGCTGCGCCCAAGGCGCGGCAACATGCCCAACCTTTTGAGCGCGACCAGTTGAACCCACAGTTGCAGCACGCCGCCCAGCATCACGCCCACGCACTGGGAATAAATCGGCTCTATCCCGTGGCGCTTGAACAGCGGGCTCGCCACCACAATGGCGAAAATCAGGGCCAGGTTCAGCAGCACGGGCGACACTGCCGGTACGGCAAACCTGCGCCAGGTGTTCAGGATGCCCCCAGCCAGCGCGACCAGCGACATGAAGCCGATGTAGGGGAACATCCAGCGCGTCATGACCACCGTTGCGTCGAACGATCGCTGCTCCAGGCCACTGGCCAAGGCCCAGACCAGCACGGGCGCGCCCACCACGCCCACCACACACACCAGCAGCAGCACCCACGTCAGCAGCGTGGCGACATCGTCGATCAGGGCATGCGCACCCGCATCGCCATGCTCAGCCTTGCAGGCCGAGAGCACCGGCACGAAAGCCTGGCTGAACGCGCCCTCGCCAAAGACCCGACGAAAAAGATTGGGGATACGGAAGGCTACGTAGAACGCGTCCGTCATAGGGCTGACCCCGTACACAGACGCAAACAGTACATCGCGCAGCAGGCCGGTGACGCGTGACCCCAGGGTCAGCAGGGAAACGGTGGAGGCGGACTTGAGCAGGGACACCCGGGCGAGTGTAGCCGGGGCGCGGTATGAGGACTGAGCGCGACGTCGGAAATCGGCCGCGCTGCTACAATTGAGGGCTTTGCCGACAACATCCCCCTGACACAAGGAACATATTCATGGCCTCAGCCAAACCCAAAAAGAAGAACCCGCGCCTCGCGTCGGGCCGCAAACGCGTCCGCCAGGACGTCAAGATCAACGCCGCGAACACCTCGCTGCGCTCCAAATACCGCACCGCGGTGAAGAACGTTGAAAAAGCCGTTCTCGCCGGGGACAAGGCCAAGGCCACCGAGCTGTTTGGCAAGATGCAGGCCGTGGTGGACACCGTGGCGGACAAGGGCATCTTTCACAAGAACAAGGCCGCTCGCGACAAGAGCCGCCTGAGCGCCAAGGTGAAAACCCTGGCCACCGCCGCCTGAACAAGGCAATCCGCCCGGACTGATTCCAGTCCGCCGTTTTGCGGGGTGCGCTG